>JADMJQ010000111.1 GCA_018780415.1 Roseateles sp.
GTCCGGGTCGCCTTCTTTTGCTTACTTTTCTTGGCGAAGCAAGAAAAGTGAGTCGCCTGCCGGGGCGAACTCCCGGCATCGTGCCGGTAAAGCAACTCAGTCGAGGCTGATCGCTACAGGAGCCAGCCTCAGCGCGTCGCCATCGCCTCCCCCAGCCTCACAGCACTCCCCGCCCGCCCCAAGTCCTCACCCACCCAGCCCGAGTTAAAACTCCACGGCCCCTTCGGAAACAACATCACCACGGTAGAGCCGAGCAAAAAGCGCCCCATCTCCTCGCCCTTCTTGAGCTGAATCTGTTGATCCCGGTAATCCCACTCGACCACCTTGCCGGGCCGCGGCGGGTTGACCACGCCATGCCAGGCAGTTGACATACTGCCGACGATGGTCGCGCCGACCAAGACCAGCACCCAAGGCCCGTGAATGCCCTCGAACACGCAAACAACGCGCTCATTGCGCGCGAACAGACCGGGCACACCGCGCGCGGTCACCGGGTTGACCGAGAACAGATCGCCGGGCACATAAATCATCCGCAACAGCCGGCCGGCCGCCGGCATATGGATGCGGTGATAGTCGCGCGGGCTCAGATAGATATTGGCAAAAATGCCGTCATCAAATTGCGCCGCCAGCGCCGCATCGCCGCCGACCAAGGCCGTGCTCGTGAAGCTGTGCCCCTTGGCTTGGAAAATCTGCTGGCCGTCAATCGCACCGATCTGGCTGATGCGGCCGTCCACCGGGCACAGCAGGGTCGCGTCGGCCAGCGGCCTGACGCCGGGCTTCAGCGCACGCGTGAAGAACTCGTTGAAGCTTGGATAGCTCGCAATATCCGGGTCCGCCGCCTCGGCCATATTGACGTCGTAGCGGGCGACAAAGCGGCGAATGATGGCGGTCGTGATCGCCCCCATGCGGGCCGAGGCGACGCGTCCGGCAAAGCGGGTGATGGCCTGTTTGGGCATCAGGTATTGCAGCAACACGGCAAAGCGATCGGACACGGTGTCATTCCCTCGGAGCAAGGGCGGGATTGTAGCGAGGGGGTGCCGCGCCACGAGCGCCAGCCTCGACGGAAAAAATTGCATGAAAGCTGCCGTTGACATTCCCCTGTCAAAACCCGCTGCCAAGATGCCGCCTTCGCCCTGTACAAGGGTCTGTAGAGAACGCATGGTCCACCGACAAATCATCATCAACATCAAGCGAGGCGCTGGCAGGCGCGGCCTGCTCGGGCTGCTGGCGCTCGCCATGCTGTTGATGAGTTTGACGATTTCCCGCCAGCAGGTGCTGGGCCCCTTGCATACGCACGCCGAGGCGGGCCTGATTTCGGCCATGCTGAAATGGCCCGGGCTCCAGCGCCTGGCGCATTGGCGCGCACATGCACAACAGCAGGGCGGTGGCTTGATGGTGGTGAATGCCACGCAGGCGGTGGCGGCCTGGCCGACGCGGGCGAGTTTGATGATGGCGTCTGCGGCCCATGTTCACGCAGAACCACAGCGTCACCAGCATCGACCGGGTGAGGGCGGCGTCGTGGTTGCACTCGATAGCGAGGCGGCCGGCATCGACGGCACCGCAGGCTCGCCCTCGCTGCCGGTACTCGGCGGCCCGTCCTTCAGCACCCGCTTGGCCGACCCCGCGTCGCGCCGTAGCGAATGGCCGGCCGGCAGCGCCGCCGCCTTTGCGTCCTGGCGCGCCGCGCCGCCACTGCGTCCCCCCGCAGGCTGAGAGGCAGCGCCCTGCCTAACGGCCGCCTTGCGCGCCGTCAGGCAGTTACTTCTGGTCGGCTAGACGCCGGCCCCGCTGAGCTATTCCCCCTCGCCCCTAGGTCGCTGCGCATGCCGCCGCGACCGGCGCGTGCTCGCCTGTTCGAGCCGCATAGCCAAGCCAGCTCTCTCTCCAGGAATCGATCTTGAAAACTCTCTCCTCCCCATTCAAGCTGCAGCACATCGCAGCGGCTTGCTGCTTGCTCGCCAGCGCCGGCATCGCCTGCTCGCAAAGCGCAGACCTCGCACAAGACACCGACATCAACGCCCTGCCGGTCGTCAGCGTCAGCGGCTCACGCAGCGCCATCAATCCGAACACGCCGGCGGCCACCGACAGCATTGACCGCAGCCGGCTGGCCGACCTGAACATCGCCAACCCCGAGGACAGCATCAAGTACCTGCCCAATATCGCCACCCGCAAACGCTATATCGGTGACCGCAATGGCGGCCTCGAAACGCGTGGCACCAATAACCGCCAGACCGCCCGCGCCCTGGTGCTGGCCGATGGCGTGCTGCTGTCCAATCTGCTCGGCTCGCAGAACCAGATCGCCCCGCGTTGGTCGATGGTGCTGCCGGAGGAAATCGACCGGGTGGACGTGATCTACGGCCCCTACTCGGCCCTGTACTCGGGCAATGCGATGGGCGCCGCCGTGCTGTTCACCACCCGCATGCCCAAGGGTTTTGAGGCCAACGCCGCCGTGCAGCTGCAACGCCAGAACTTCAATTACCTGGGCACCGACCAGGAGCTGAGCGGCCACCTCGCCAATGCCTTCATCGGCAACAAGAGCGGCGCCTGGTCCTACCAGCTCGCCGCCAGCAAGCTGGACAGCACCAGCCAGCCGACCAGCTTTGCGGCCTTCCCGGTCTCCAGCACGCCGGCCACAGCGAGCGACCGCGTGGTGGCCAGCGGCGCCTATTTCGTGCCGGACCGCTTCGGCGTGGCCAGCGTGATCTTCGGCGTCGGCGGCGGCGGCATCGAGCGCACCGAGCAGACCGACCTCAAACTCAAGCTGGCCTATGACTTCAGCCCCACGCTGCAGGCCCGCCTGACGGCTACGCGCTGGACGAATGAGCGCTCGGCCGGCGCCGAGGGCAATACCAGCTATCTGCTGGACGCGAACGGCGCACCCATCTACGCCGGCAATGTGGCGGTGAACGGGCGGCGCTACAGCGTCGGCGCCGGCACCTTCGCGCCGCGCGCCGGCAGCGACGAACACCACAAACTGGCGCTCGCGCTGAAGAGCAGCCACAGCCAGGGCTGGAATCTCGACGCCGTGGCCTCCTACTACGACATCGCCGAGGAGCGCGGCCGCACGGCCACCAGCGCGCCACCGGCCGCCTTCGACGGCGGCGCGGGCACGCTGAATGTGCAGGACGGCAGCGGCTGGCGCACGCTGGACATCAAGCTCGACCGCCGGCCGGGTGATCACGAGGACCATTGGCTGACCGTCGGCGCCCACAGCAGCCGCACCATCTTCAAGCAGGACAACTACGCCGTCGCCAACTGGTTGAGCGATGTGCCCGGCAGCAGCAATAGCAGCGCGCGCGGCAACACCGAGCTGACGGCGCTGTTTGCGCAAGACGCCTGGACGCTGGCGCCGGACTGGAAAACCATTCTTGGCCTTCGGCTGGAGCGCTGGCGCAGCCTGGACGGCGCCAGCAGCGGCGGCAAGCCCTCGCCGATCAAGCTGGACGATCGCAGCGAAACCGCGGCCTCACCCAAGGCCGCGCTGGAGTTCACGCCCGGTGACGACTGGCTGGCCCGCGTGTCGGTGGCGCGCGCCACCCGCTTCCCGACGCCGATCGAGCTCTTCCTCGGCAATATCTCGGCGCTGCAGCAGGCCAGCGCCAACCCGAACTTGAAGCCCGAGCGCGGCCTCTTCACCGACCTGACGCTGGAGCATTACTTCAAGCGCGGCAGCGCGCGGCTGAGCTTCTACCAGGAGAACACCCGCGACAGCATCTTCAACCTCGCCAACTCCACCACCATCCCCAGCAGCAGCAGCACACAGAACATCGACCGCGTGCGCGCACGTGGCGTCGAGCTGGCCTTCGACACCCGCGGCGCCCTGCTGCCGCAGCTCGATCTTTCGGGCAGCCTGGCCTTCAACGACGCCGAGGTGCGGCAGAACGCCGCCGCGCCGAGCACTGTCGGCAAGGCCTATCCCGGCATCCCCAAGCTTCGCGCCACTTTCGTCGGCATCTGGCGTTTCGATGATGCGTTCAATATCAGCCTGGCCGGCCGCCACTCGGGCCAACAGTACGGCACGCTGGACAATAGCGACGTCATAACGAGCGCCTTCAACGGCATCAACAGCTTCAGCGTGCTGGATGCGCGGGCGAACTACCGCTTTAACCAGCATGCCCGCCTGAGCCTGGGGGTCGACAACCTCGCCGACCGCATGTACTCCAACGGCCACCCGTTCCCGGCGCGCAGCTGGGTCGCCGAGCTCAAGCTTTCGCTCTAACTAACAAAACCAGGAGATCCCCATGCTCGAAGCCCGACAACTCAGCAAGTCCTATGGCAAGCAGCCCGCGCTGGATCGCCTGGACCTGATCGTGCCGCCCGGCGAGGTGTTCTGCCTGCTCGGCCCCAACGGCGCCGGCAAGACCACCACCGTCAATCTGTTCCTGAACTTCACCGCGCCCAGCGCCGGCCAGGCCTTGGTGTGCGGCATCGACAGCGCCCGCGATCCGCTCGCGGCGCGGCGCCGGCTCGCCTATATCCCCGAGAACGTGATGCTGTACGGCAAGCTCAGCGGCCTGGAAAACCTCATGTACTTTGTGGCGCTGGCCACCGGCGAGCGGCTGGAGGCCGCCGAGGCCAGCGCCCTGCTGACGCGCGCCGGCGTGCCGCTGGACGCGATGCGGCGGCCGGTCGGCGGCTATTCCAAGGGCATGCGGCAAAAGGTCGGCATCGCCATCGCGCTGGCCAAGCAGGCGCAGGCGCTCTTGCTGGATGAGCCGACCTCGGGCCTGGACCCGCTGGCCGCCAATGAGTTCGCTCAGGCCATGCAGACGCTGCGTCAGCAGGGCATGGCGATCCTGATGGTGACCCATGACTTGTTCCTGGCCCAGCAATGCGGCAGCCGCGTCGGCATCATGCAGCGCGGCCAATTGGTCAGCGTGTTGACCACAGCCAACACCGACCACCTGACGCTGGAGCGCGCCTATCTGGACGCCTCGCGCGCGGCCTTGCAAAAGCCGGAGGCGGCATGACAGCGGCCGCAGCAGCATCAGCCGCGCCACGCCGGCGCGCCCATCCGCTGACCCTAATCATCGCCAAGGAATGGGCCGATCTGCGCCGCGACGCGCGCTGGCGCATCCTACTGGGCGTGACGCTTGCCTTGATGCTGGCCGCGCTGGCCCTGGGCCTTCAGCAAAGCCATAGACTGCATGACGCGCACGAGCAGGCCGAGCTGGGCGACCGCCAGGTCTGGACCGCGCAAGGCGCCAAGAACCCGCATTCGGCCGCCCACTTCGGCCAGTACGCCTACAAGCCGGTCGGGCCGCTGGCGCTGGCCGAACCGGGCGTCGACGCCTATGTCGGCCAGGCGATCTGGCTGGAGGCGCACAAGCAGAACGAAGGCCAGTTCCGCGCCGCGCGCGACGGCAGCCTGGCGGCCCGCATGGGGCAGTTGAACCTCGCCTTTGTGTTGCAGACCGTGCTGCCGCTGATGGCCTTGCTGCTGGGTCATGCCGCCTGGGCGGGTGAGCGCGAGCAGGGCACGCTGCGCCAGCTGCTCAGTCTGGGCGTGCGGACTAGCCAGCTAATGGCCGGCAAGGCGCTGACGGCGGCGGCGCTGCTGCTGGCCCTGCTGTTGTTGGCCGGCGCCGGCCTTGGGCTCGGCCTGCTGCTGGGCGGCGAGGGCCTGGAATTCAGCGCCGACCAGGGCCTGCGCCTGCTCGGCCTGCTGCTGAGCTACGGCCTCTACTTGCTGGGATTTTTGCTGCTGGCGCTGGCCGTCTCGGCCGCCCTGCCTAACCCCAGGCTCGCACTGATTGCGCTGCTTGCCTTTTGGCTGCTCAACAGCTTTCTGCTGCCACGCTGGGTCAGCGAGACGGTGCGCATCAGCGACCCGCTGCCCACCGCCGCGACCTTCCGCAGCGCCATCGCTACCGACAAGAAGGCGCAGTTCGGCCACGACGAAAAGCACCCCGGCTTCATCGCCTTTCGCGAGCGCGTGCTGCGCCAGTACGGCGTCAGCCATATCGAGGCGTTGCCGGTGAGCTTTCGCGGCCTTTCGCTGCGCGAGGACGACCAGGCCGGCTACCGCATCTTTGACCAGCATTTCGGCCGCCTGCAGGCGCAGGTCGAGGAGCAGGATGCGCGCCGCGCGGCGGCTGGTATGGTCTTTCCGCTGTTGGCGCTGCAGCCGCTGTCGATGGCGATGGCCGGCACCGACAACCGCCACCAGCATCACTTTGTGCGCGCGGCCGAAGCGCACCGGCGGGTGATTCAAACGGCCGCCAGCCAGGACCTGATTGACAACGCCAAACCCGGCGACACCAGCTATACAGCGCCGCCCGACCTGTGGCGCCGCATCGCCGCCTTCAGCTACAGCCCGCCGACTGTCAGCTGGGCCTGGCAGAGCCAAGGCCGCAATCTCGTCGCGCTGCTGCTGTGGTGCCTGGCTTGCGGCGCCGCCGCGGCCCTCGCTGCGCGGCGGCTGCGCCCGCTTTGACCGACATGGCCTATTTTTCTATGCACACATTACCTAACTCATCATCTGGCCGCGGCCGCGTCGGACTCTGGCGCACCGTGCTCGGCTGCGAATGGCGTTTGGCCCGCAGCGACGCCGGCACCTGGCTGGCCGTGCTGCTGGTGCTGGCCTGCGTCGCCTACGCCTTGTTCAACGGCCAGCAACGCGTGGCCGAGCGCAGCGCCAGCGTCGGCATCGCCTTGGCGGACCAGACCGAGCGCTTGCAAGGCCTGCGCCAGCAGCTGATTGAGATCGAGGCCGGACGCGCCAAGCCACCCAGCCAGCCCTGGCGCGACCCGAGCAATCCGATCGGCGTCGGGCGCGGCAGCGCGGCGGCAATTGCGCACTGGAGCGACGCCCCGCTGGCCGCCACCGCCGTGGGCCTGGCCGACCTCTACCCGGCCAGCTTTCGCGTCGGCGTCGGCAGCCGCGACCGCTTTCTGTTCTCCGACGAGATCGCCAACCCTTTGCAGCTGGCCACCGGCAGCTTCGACCTCGTCTTTGTCGTGGTCTACCTGTTGCCCTTGCTGCTGGTGGCGCTGAGCTACAACGTCATGTCGGGCGAACGCGAGCAAGGCACTTGGGCGCTGACCGCCGCGTCCTCGGCGCCGCCGCTGCCGATTCTGCTGGCCAAGTTGCTGCTGCGTGGCGGCATCGCGGTGGCCGCGCTGCTGCTGTTCACGGCCGCCGGCCTGTGGCTGCAGGGCGCGCCGCTGGCCAGCGCCGAGGCGGTCGGGGCTTTTGCCGCTTGGGGCCTGACGCTGCTCTTGTACGCCGGCTTCTGGCTCGCGCTGGCGCTGTGGGTGAATAGCTGGCATTTCAGCTCGGCCTTCAATGCGCTGGCCCTGGTGATGGCCTGGGTGTTGCTGGTGGTGTTGCTGCCAGCCCTGATCAGCGCGACGGCGCAGGCCTTGTACCCGGCGCCCTCGCGCGCCGAGGTGGTGCTGGCGGTGCGCGAGGCCGCCGTCGACGCCGACCGCGACCGCGCCGCCGAGCAGGCCCGCTTCAGCGCCGAGCATGGCTTGACGACGCCGGCCAACGCGGGTGCCGCCAACGAGCGCCACGCGCTGCTGCTGACCCTGGCCGCCGACCGACGCGCCGACGCGGTGCTGTCGCAGCATGAGGCCTTGGTGCGCCAGCAACGCGCGCTGACCGACCGCCTGGGCCTGCTCAGCCCCGCCCTGCTGGTCAACGACACGCTGAGCGAAC
Source organism: Roseateles sp. (assembly GCA_018780415.1). Lineage (GTDB taxonomy): Bacteria > Pseudomonadota > Gammaproteobacteria > Burkholderiales > Burkholderiaceae_C > Paucibacter_A. Next base: position 7,661 of record JADMJQ010000111.1, read on the forward strand.
TGGGTGGCAACGGCCACAGCCAATGGGACGCCTATCTGGGCCGGGTCGACGCCTTTCACACGCAATGGCAAGCCTTTTTTGTCGAACGCGCCCAGGCCGGCCTGCGGCTGGGCAGCGCCGACATTGAGCGCTTGCCGCGTTATGACGAGGTGCGCGCCAGCATCTGGGCGCCCGGTGCGGCCCAGCGCATGCTGAGCACCTGGGCGGTGCTGGCGCTGGCCTTGCTGGGGCTGATGGTCTTGGCTAGGCGGGGGTTGATGCGGGCGGGCTGACAGCCAGGAGCCCCAATCATTGTCGGCCTGCGGTGCCCAGGCGTACGCCAACGCACCGACGCGGCAGGCGAAGCCGGCCATGGTCGCGACTGGGTCATCCGGTGATGACTTGATGATGATGATTGGACAAAGGCTTTCTATGAACACCAAGCACAACAAATCTTCTTTTCTCCTCGTCACAGCGATAGCCCTAACGACGACGATGCTGGTGGCTGGCTGCGGCAAGCCAGCGCCGGAAGTTGCGGCCATCTGGCCTGCCGCGTCGGCCCCGCTCGCCAATGTGTCGGACGCCGACGTCAGCGAGCATGTCACGACGGCCCTGAATCAGAACGATTTACTCAAGGGCGTCGACATCCAGGTGGTGACGCTCAAGGGCGATGTCCGCTTGATTGGGATGCTAGACAATCAAGTGCAAATTGACACCGCCCTCAAGATCGCACGCGCCTCGGAAGGCGCCCACACCATTCACGACGAACTGACGATCAAGAAGTAGGCTGGCCGCTGCGCACCCGCAACTCCCGCAGCAGCGGCAGCAATTCATCCGCCGGGCGCGCCGCCAGCTTGCGGTATTCGCGGCCGCCGTCGCTGCGCGCCAATAACTTCATCTCGACCAACTCGCGCCGCAGCGTGCAATGGTCGCCGAAGCCATGGTGCGCATTCAGCACCTCATTGACTTCCGGCTCGGAGTAAACGCGCCGGCTGTCGAAGTGCAACCACAGGCCCCAGATGGCATAACGCTGAACCTGATGACGGCTGGGCCAGCGCACCAAACGGCCCTGGGCGTCAAATTGACGCAGGGCGCGGTCGGCCAGCTCGCTCAGCTCGGGGTGGCGCGGACCACGCGCCGGCGGCGCATGTTTTGGCGTCAGCTTGCTGGTTGGCGCGGCAAGGCTTGGGGCCGCGGCACGCAAGGCTTGCAGATTGCGATGCCCGGCCGCGCGGGCCAGCATATTCAACAAGCTCAGGTGGCTGGGGGGCTCGCGCGACTCATCCGTCTGCAAGCAATGATCGGCGAGTTGTTGGCGCAAAGACTTGGCGAAGGCCGAGATGTCGGCGGCGTGCAAGGCAATAGATTCACGAGGCATGATTGAGAAATCTCCACATCACGCGTGTTGCTCATGGCCGCCACAGGAGGCGGTGCTGGTGCTTGCCGGCTTCCAGCTGGGCTCACGCGAAACGGGGCTCAGCCTGGTGAAAACGAAACTCATTGCCTGGCAGGTTTAGCTCACGGTCAAAAGGATGCGCCGTGCGGCAAGGCCTGGGTGTTCTGCCGACCCGGGCCCGCAGTATAGGCGGGTCAGCCGCCCGCCCCAAACACCTGGCGCAACAAGCGCTGCCCGACTGCATGTTGGCCCAACCAAGCCGCATGCGCGGGATCACGCAGCACCATGGCCAGCATGCCGCTGCGCTCAAGATAGGCGCGCTCCAGCAAATCTGCCGCACGGTCCCACTCGCCCAGCGCGGCCAGCGGCGCCGCGTACAGCGTGGCCTCGCCGCTGCTGGTGCGCGAGCACAGCAGCACGCTGTCGATGATGTCCAGCGCCGGCTCGCGCCTCCCCAGCCGCGCCAGCACAAAGGACAGCACGGTCCAGGCAAACGGCGGCGTGTCCGCGCCTTCGCTGAGCCGCCGGGCGGCGGCTTCGAGCTGGGCGCTGGGCTCGACATGGGCGCGCATGGACAGCGCAAATGCGAACAACACCAACTGGCCCGGATGCTCGGCCACTGCCGCGTCGGCCTCGGCCATGGCGAGCTGGCCTTGCCCCGCTTGGGCCAGCGCTCGGGACAAGAAGATCCTCAGCATGGCGGTATGCGGCGACAGCTGCCGCGCCAGCCGCAACTGCTGCACCGCCGCTTGCGCCTGACCGGTGAGCAGCAGGTGACGGGCGTAAGCCATCAGCGTGTCAGGATTCTGGGTGTCCTGCCGCAAGGCCAGCTCGAAGGCAAGCGCGGCCTCGTCAAAGCGCCAGGCCATGTCGAGCAAGGCGCCGTGGGCGGCGTCCAGGCCCGGAGCGGCGGGCTGATGCCGGCGGGCTTGGTCGAGCGCGCGCAGGCCTTCGTCAATGGCGGGCTCGGTGGCGAGCTGGCCCCAGCCGACCGCGGTGGCCAAGGCCTCGGCCAAAGCGACCCGCGCGGGCATGAACTGGGGCTCGCTCAGACAGAGATCGCGCAGCAGGGCTATGGCGCGGCCGACAGCGGCGGGCGTGCGCTGCTGCACCATCTGACGCGCATGCAAATAGGTTTCCTGCGCCGAAACGTGGCGCATAGGTGCAGGCTGTTCATCGAGCCGGTAGCCGGTGCCATAGACCGACGTAATCGTCAGACCGAAGGGCGCCAGCGTCCGGCGCAACTGGCTGACGCAGCGCGCCAGGCTCTCGTCGGACATCAGGCGCCCCTGCCAGGCGGCATCGGCGAACTCGTGCTTGCTGACGGCGCCCGGTCGACGCCGCGCCAAAAGCGCCAACACGGCGCGCTCTTTCGGCGGCAGCTTGAGCGGGCGGTCACCCAGCTTGGGAAAGCCGGCGTCATCGATGGTCAGCAAGGTATCGCCTCGGGCGCAGACGGGAAGCGGCCAAGTGTAGTGGCTGCGTTGACCCGGGCTGGCGCCTACCCCGCTTGCGGGTGCGAGCTTGTGCGACCTGTGGTTTACCCGGTGCGGCCTGCTTTGATCAGGATCCCATCAAGATCTCTCAAAAGGCTATCGCTAGTATGAACTTCTTCTTTTTCATAACCTTGGATTCCCTGACATGAAAACCTCTAGAACAAGCGGCCTTGTCGCCGCCCTGCTGCTGACCCTTGGCAGCATCGGCAGCAGCGCCAGCGCGCAAACCAGCGTCGTCGACTTCTCGAACGGCACCCAGGGCTGGCACAACCCGGTGAACTCGTGGATCGATAGCTCCTTGGGCAACGCAGCCCCGGCCTACCGAACGCAGATGATTGACACCTTCGGCCTCACCTGGACGAACACCAACAAGGCCGTGCTCGAAGCGTTCGCGCCGAACAAGACCGTCACCCTAGGCCTGGACTTCCAGGCACTCTCGATCGTCTACCTCGGCAACGAGGTCTCGCGCCATGTGGTCGTCGAACTGCGCGACTACGACAACCCCTCGGGCAACTACCCTTGGACCAGCGTGTGGTTCGATATGGGTACCGTCAATGCCGCCACGCAAGGCTGGAAACATCTGTCTGTCACCATAGACAACACCTCGGCAACTACCCTGCCCACAGGCTGGGGCGGCTTCGGTGACGAAAATGCCAACGCCGAACCTATCCTGCCTGCAGGGCGCACCTTCGCCGATGTGCTGGCCAATGCCGACAGCATCGTGTTCACAACCTTTGTGCCCGGCAATTACTATGGCTACACCAGCTATGACATAGCGATCGACAACATCAGCATCTCCTCCGTCTCGGCGGTTCCCGAGCCGTCCACGCTCGCCTTGGGCATCGCGGGCCTGGGCTTGCTGGCTTGCCGGGTCAGGCGGCGGCGCTAAGGGCTCAGATACGGCAGCGAGTGCCCGCCGCAGGGGGCTGCGGGTACGATGACGGCTTCTGCCCATCAGCGCCTGTCTCTGCCCACCCCCATGGAAATCTATCTCGACGCCAATGCCACCACGCCGGTGCTGCCGCAGGCCAAGGCCGCGGCCATACAGGCGATGGTGGAGGACTACGGCAACCCCAGCAGCGTGCACAGCACCGGCCTGAAAGCCAAGGCACTGATCGACGGCGTCAGGGCGCGTGCGCAGCGCTTGCTCGACACCGGCCCCGACGCTTCGCTGCTATTCACCAGCGGTGCCACCGAGGGCATTCAGACCGCCGTCTTATCGGCCTTGAATGCCTTGCGCGGCAATTTGCAGGCCGAGCTGCTGCTCTACGGCGCAACCGAACACAAGGCGGTGCCCGAGGCGCTCAAGCACTGGAATGACGTGCTGGGCCTGCATATGCAGATCATGGCGATCCCGGTCGATGGCCAAGGCCGGCATGATCTGTCCTTTTTGCGTCAGCACGCCCCCCGCGCCGGCCTGGTCTGCACCATGGCGGCCAATAACGAGACCGGCATAATTTCCGATCTGGACGGCATCGAGGCGGCGCTGGCCGGCAGCCCGGCGCTGTGGCTGGTGGACGGGGTGCAGGCACTGGGCAAGCTGCCGCTGCGCCTGCGCAGCCGCCGCATCGATTACGCGCCGTTCTCTGGTCACAAGCTCTATGCGCCCAAGGGCATTGGCCTGCTCTATGTGCGCGCCGGCGCGCCGTTCACGCCGCTGATGGCGGGCGGCGGGCAAGAGGGCTCGCTGCGCTCGGGCACCGAAAATATGTCGGGCATCGCCGCCCTGGGCGCGGTGCTGTCGGCGCTGGACGATGGCGAAACGCTGCGTGACGCGGCCACGCTGGAGGGCTTTCGGGCGCGTTTGGCGGCCGCCTTGGCCGAGGCTTTCCCCGGCCTGGTCTTCAACGCGCCGCTGGACTTGAGCCTGCCGACCACCTTGAACTTTGCCGTGCCGGGCCTGAGTTCGCGCTTGCTGCAGGATTTGTTCGACGCCGCCGATGTGCGCGTCAGCGGCGGCTCGGCCTGCAGTGCGGCCAAGGCCGCGCCCAGCTTCGTCTTGCAGGCGATGGGCCTGCCGGACTGGCAGGCGGCCGGCGCGGTGCGCATGTCGATAGGGCCGGCGGTCGATGAGGCCTTTATCGATGAAGCCTGCGCCCGCATCCTGGCTTGCGGCGAGTCCTTGCGCCGGCATTGCCTGAGCCCCGCGAACAATTTCCCCACCCTCGGCGACGGCATCACCCGCTTCATGCAGGACGGCGCCTGCTGCTACTTGCTGGCCGATGCCATCAGCCAACGCTGCGTGCTGATTGACCCCCGCCCGGAACAGGTGTGCCGGCTGGCGCAGGCGCTGACTTGCCAGGGCTACCCGCTGCTGGCGGTCTTGAGCACCACGGCCGAGGCCGCGCACAGCGAGGCGCGCGAGCTACTGGCCGAGGCACTGACCGACCTGATGCCCACCGGGACCTGCGATGCTTTGGGTTGGCCCGTGCAAGCGCAGCATTTGGCAATGGGCAAGCAGCAGCTGGGCCGCCTGCTGCAGCCGCAGGGTCAGGTCTTGCTGTTGGGCGAAGCCGGCTCGGCAGTGCCGGCCATCGCCTTTATCGGCCTGAGCCCGGCCGCCGACCTGCAGCCCCATGTGGGCCTCTCGACCTTGCTGGCAGCCGCCCGCGACGAGGCACAGCAAGTGGCGCTGAGCCTGGCCAGCCTTGAGCAAGCCGCGGAGGAGCTGGCGGTTCAGCAGGTGCAAGGCGCTCAACTGAAAGCCTTCATCACCTACCACCCGGATGCCGTGCTGGTGGATGTGCGCGAGCCCTATGAGCAGTTCCTCAGCCAGACGCCCGACCTGGTCGGCGCACAGATGGAGGCGATGCCTTTGTCGCGCTTGCTGAATGCGATTCAGCCCTGGTTGTGTGAGCAGCCGCAGCGCCCTTTGCTATTCTTCTGCCGCACCGGCAACCGCAGCCGCCAGGCAGCGCTGGCGTTGACCCGGCTGGGCCACGGCCAAGCCTGGACGCTGGCCGGCGGCCTGGCGCTCTTGCCCACCGCGGCCCGCCTCAAGCATCAACCCGACCCTGCTCTGTATGTCTGACCTCGACTCCACTCAAGCTCATATTCACTCGTCTTTCTACCGCTTTGTCGCCCTGGCCGAGCCGGAAAGCGTGGCCGCGCGGCTGCGCGAACTGAGCCAGCCCAGCACCGGCATTGGCGGCAATATCTTGGTGGCGCCCGAGGGCATCAGCGCGGCCATCGCCGGGCCGGCCGACGCGTTGGCCACCTTCGAGCAAGCCTTGCAGAGCGATCCCTTGTTTGGCGGCGCCTTTGTCGGCATGGTGTTCAAGCACAGCGCCTGCACGACCAAGCCGTTCACCCTGATCAAGGTCCACACCAAGCCCGAGATCGTCGCCTTCGGGGTGGCGGGCGTGTCCGGCCTGCCGGATGCGAGCAAGCCCGACACGCATGTCTCGCCGGCGCGCTGGCGCGAGCTGATCAAGCAGCCCGATGTGCTGGTGCTGGACAACCGCAACAGCTTCGAGTTCAAGCTCGGGCATTTTGAAGGCGCGGTCGACCCCAAGGTCGCGCATTTCCGCGACTTCCCGGCCTATGTGACCGAGCATGCCGATGAATGGAAGGCCAAGGGCCAGCGCATCGCCATGTATTGCACTGGAGGCATCCGCTGCGAAAAAACCAGCGCCTGGATGCAGGACCAGGGCCTCGACGTCTACCAGCTTGACGGCGGCATAGTGAGTTACTTCGAGGCCTTGCGGGATGACCCAACACCGGCCGCGGTCGACTGGAAGGGCGAATGCTTTGTGTTCGACAAACGCATCGCCATCGACACGCATTTGCAAGAAACCGCCACCACCGCCGAGGACGTTTATGCCGGCGAGCCGGACGAGGCCTGGCGCTTGGCCAGGGCGCGCCGGCTCGATCCGAGCGGCAAGTAACTTACCAAATTTTGCAGCGCTTTGAATCCGGCTTGACCATCGCCTGCCCCGGCTTGCAAGCAAAGGCTTTCTCGAACTCCGGCATATTCACCACCACGCCGTTGATGCGGTAGCGGCCCGGTGAATGGGGGTTGGTCAGCGCCTGCACGCGCAGCGCCTCGGGGCGAGCGTTATTGCAATCCCATTGCGCAAAGCCGACGAAGAAGCGCTGCTCGGGCGTAAGGCCGTCGATGGGCTGCAGGTTCTGCGCGGCCACATGCTGCTTCCAGGCGGTCAGCGCCAGCACCAGGCCGCCGAGGTCGGCCAGGTCTTCGCCCAGGGTCAGCTGGCTGTTGATCTTGATGTTGTCGACGATGGTGTAGCCGGCATACTGCTGCGACACACAGGCGGCGCGCTGCTCAAACGACTTGCCGTCTTTCTTCGTCCACCAGTCCTTCAAATTGCCCTTGGCGTCGAACTTGCGGCCCTCGTCATCAAATCCATGCACCAGCTCGTGGCCTATGGTGCCGCCGGTATTGCCGTAGTTGGGCGCGGCGTCCATCTTGGGGTCGAACAGCGGCGGCTGCAGCACGGCGGCGGGGAAGTTGATGTCGTTCATCTGCGCGTCGTAATAGGCATTGACGGTCTGCGGCGTCATGCCCCATTCGCCCCGGTCCAGCGGCTGGCCGATCTTGGCCAGTTGCCGCTTGAACTCGAAGCTATTGCCCCGCTGCAGATTGGCGACAAAGCTGTTGCGGTCAACCGCCATGGCGCTGTAATCGCGCCAGCGCTCGGGGTAGCCGACCTTGTTGACGATGCTGCCCAGCTTGACCAAGGCCTGCGTCTTGGTGGCCTCGCTCATCCAGGGCAGGGCCTTGATGCTGTCGGCCATGGCGGCCTCGATCTCGGCCGTCATCTGCTGCGTTTGCTGCTTCAAGGCGGGGCTGAAACTGCGCTGCACAAACTCCTCACCGAGCGCCTCTCCGAGCTGCGCGTCGACCAGCTCGACACAGCGCTTCCAGCGCGGCTTCAGCTGCGGCGTGCCCTGCAAGGTCTGACCGAAGAAATCAAAATCAGCCTGCACCATCTCGGGCGCCAGATAAGCGGCGTGGCTGCTCAGCGCGGCCCAGCGTAGATAGGTTTTCAGCTCAGTCAGGCTGAGCGCTTGCAGGCGCTTGGCCAGCGCCTTGAAGAAGGCCGGCTCGGTGACGTTGTAGCTGGCCAGCGACTCAGGCAGTCCCAGGCCGGCGCGGTAGGCGGACCAGTCGAAATTCGGCGTTAGTGCCTGCAGCGCCTTGGCGTCGACCTTGTTGTAAGTCTTGTAGGGATCGCGGCGCTGCACTTGCGTCAGCGTGGCGCGGGCCAACGCGGTCTCGGTCGCCAACACCGTGCGGGCTGCGAGCGCTGCGGCCTTGGGCGTGTCACCGGCCAGCTCGAAGATACGCGCCACATGGGCCTCGAATTTCTTCAGCATGGCGCGCGATTTGGCGTCCTTGTTGACGTAGAAATCGCGGTCCGGCAGGCTCAGGCCCGCGGCCATGGCGAAAGCGATCACCTGGGTTGCGTCACCGAAGTCTTGACCCGAACCAAAACTGAAAAAGAAACGCTCGTTATGGGTGGCCAGATGCAGGGCGGCCAGCAGCGCCGGCAGCTCGCGCTTGTCGCTCAAGGCGTCAATCTGAGCCAGCAGCGGCTGCAAGGCCGCCAGGCCCTGGCTGCGGGCCGCGTCTTCATTCATGCAGGCGGCAAAGTAGTCGCCCATCTGCGCCTGCTTGGCGCTCAAAGCGGACCGGTCCGGCGCCGTCGCGAGCTTGTCGAGAATGCCCCACAGAAAACGCTGGTTCTCGTTCGCCATCTTGGCGTAAACCGACCAGCGCGACTGGTCGGCCGGGATCGGGTTGTTCTTGATCCAGCCGCCGCAAGCGTATTGGTAAAAGTCCTCGCAGGGGTCGACGCTGGCGTCCATCGACGGCCGGTCCAGGCTGGGCGTGTAGGGCAGTGCGCTGAGCGGCTGCTCCGGCGCTGGCTCAGGCGCTGCGGCCTGCGCCAGCGAGGCGCTCAGCACAAGAGCCAGACCCTGGCTGAGGTTCAAAAAGGAGCGTGAGGGCTTAGACATGGGCGATGGACTCTCTCGTGAAGAGTCGGCATTCTCGCCCATGGTTCGCTCGGCAAATTAAATGAACCTGACCCCAATTAAAAGGGGCTCGGCTGAAGCCTCAATCAGGCGCTGACGGCCAGCTCGGGCTCGGGCAGGGCGACTTGGTTGTCGGTGCTGAACTGATAGTCCTTGAACACATGCTCGGCGCTGAGCAACTGGTAGCTGCCATCGGGCATGCGGTGGCTGGTGTCTTTCAGGCGCCAGGTCAATTGGCCGCAGGTCCAAATGTCGAAGTTGCGCATATGGGTGCACAGGCAGGTCTTGTCCATCACCGAGCCGCGCTGCTCGCCCGGATGGGCCGCCACTTCGCGGTTGTAGGACGTGATGTAGGCGCATTTGCCATTCGCGTCGAGCAAGTAGCCATAGGCCTCGCAGTTAGGCCGAATGCCGTCGCCGATGCCGGGGCTGGCCTTGATCATGCGCATCGGGTAGCCGGTCGGCGAGATCTCGTTGACCTCGATATCGGCCTCGCTGGCCTTGAAGTATTCCTGCTTGATGTCGTCCGGCAAGCCGCATTCGCGTGTGACGGTGAAGCGCGTCGCCACCTGCACACCCGAGGCGCCCAGCTCCAAGAAGCGCACCGCGTCGCTGCCGGTGAAGATGCCGCCGGCGGCGATCAGCGGGATCTCCAACTTCTCGTTCAGCAGGTATTGATGAATCTCGGTGACGATGCTGGCCAGGTCGTACTGGGCCCAGTCCATGCCGAAGCCCAGATGGCCGCCGGCCAAGGGGCCCTCGATCACCACATAGTCGGGCAGGCGATTCAGGCGGCTGTTCTTCTTCAGGAACAGCTGCAGCGCGCGCAGCGAGGACACGATGATGCCCAGCTTGGCTTCGCGGAAGCGTGGGTGCTCGGCGATCAGCGCGAACGACCCCAGGTGCAGGCCAGCCGCCAGCGTGATGCCGTCGATGCCGGCGTCAAGCGCGGCGTTCATGCGCACGCTGAGCGTCTCCTTGGGTCCATTCATCGTCAACTTTTCCATGCAGTTGATGAAGATCAGGCCATTGCCCTGCTTGCGCGCCATGGTCTTCTCGACATGCAGGCGGGTCGCCTCGGCCAGATGCTCGAGATTGAATTTGACGTCTGATTTATCTTCCGACGCGACGTTGTATTGAAACTGCGCCTGCTTGGCCTTGGTGTACTTGGTCTTGTAGCGGCGGTCGGTCAAGGTGTTGACCATCGCGTCCGAGATATGTCCGACGCCGCCCAGACGCGCAGCCTCCAGAGCCAGATCGGAGGAAGAAATATCAACTCCCATGCCGCCGATCACGATGGGCACCAACTCGTGACGCCCCAGCCGCAGTCGGAAATCATCCAGACGTTTCATTTTTTCTATCTACTTTCGAAGTTTGGACTCGGCAAGCTAGGCCGAAGCTGGCGGCTCATCGCGCCTGAAGAATCGCCGCGTGCGAGTGTGCCAAAAAATGACTGTCATTGTCTTGTCTTGTGACAAGACTTGAACCCAGGCCATGTCTCTACATAGGCCCAAGTATCGCCTCCCGGCACAGCCAATGGTGCAGCGACCCAAGTGACCCTCAATCAGCAGGCCCAAAGCCACCGCCGCCCGGCGTGCGAATCACAAACACATCGCCCGCTTGCATATCGGCCTGGCCGATATGCGGCAGCGGCTCGATGCGGCCGTCCGATCGCTCGACCCAGTTGCTGCCCGGTGCTCCGGCGCCGCCACCGGCCATGCCGAAAGCGCCATGCCTGCGGCCATTGCTCAAGATCGACGCCGTCATCGCTGCCAGGAAACGAACACGCCGCTCGCCGCCATTGCCGCCCTGCCATCGCCCTGCGCCACCGCTGCCGGGCACGATCTCATAGGACGCCAGCCGCACCGGAAAGCGGAACTCCAGCACCTCGGGGTCGGTCAAACGCGAGTTGGTCATATGGGTTTGCACGACGCTGCATCCATCGAAATCCGGGCCGGCACCGGAGCCGCCGGAGATGGTTTCGTAATACTGGTGGTCGGCATTGCCGAAGGTGAAATTGTTCATCGTGCATTGGCTGGCCGCCATTGCGCCTAAGGCACCGTAGAGCGCATTGGTGACACAGCTCGATGTCTCCACATTGCCGGCCACCACGGCGGCCGGCGAGCACGGATTGAGCATGCAGCCCTCGGGCACGACGACCTTGAGCGGCTTCAGACAACCGGCGTTGAGCGGGATCGCGTCGTCGACCAAAGTACGGAACACATACAAAACGGCCGCCATCGTGATGGAGCGCGGTGCGTTGAAGTTGTTGGTCAGCTGCGCGCTGGTGCCGCTGAAGTCGATCACGGCACTGCGCTCGACCGCGTTGACGCGCACCGCCACCGCGATCTGCGCGCCGTTGTCCAGCGGCAGCGTGAACTCGCCATCTTTCAAACGCGTGATGACGCGGCGCACCGACTCTTCGGCGTTGTCCTGCACATGG
>JADMJQ010000165.1 GCA_018780415.1 Roseateles sp.
CCAGCAGTTCAAAACGTTCCCACAGTGGCTGCGACGCGGCCGCGCCCACCCAGTGCGAGGCCAGCACGGCCTGTGGAGACTGCCAGCGCACCAAGCGGTGGTTGACGTCACTGGCCCACTGGCAATGCGGCTGCAGCTGGGCCAGCATCTGGGCCTGCATGCGCGACTCGCGCAAGGCGCCAAAGAGCTGCTGGCGCGTCAAACGCACGCCCACATGCCAAGCCAAGGCGGCGACCACCAACAAGACCAAGGCCGCACAAAGACCCGCCAGCAGCAGCGCCAACCCGCCGCCGCCCGCACTTTGTTGCAGCAGCAGTAACAAAGCCAGCAGGCACAAAATGCCCGCCAACAAACTCAGACCCAGCAAAAGCGCAACGCCCCGGCCGGGCAGGCTGCGGTGACTGTTGCGCGCATCGCTGAGACTATTCATAAGCCGTCATTGTAGGGACGCATGCGGGCCTTTTTGCCGCCCTGCCGGCAGCCGCAGCAATCCCTTGCTACCGCTGCACAAGCCGCAGCGCTCAAGTTCATGCGAGTGCCGCCGATACCCGAACCAGGACTGGGTGCGAACAGCGCATCGAGCCCGCAGCCACAGGCAATCCGTTGCCGACCCGAGCCTTATGCTGGACAGCCATTCCCCGCTTGCGCCAAACAACGACAATGCCGTGGAGATAAGCAGTTTTGACGCAAGACTATGCACCCGCCACGATGGAAGCCCCATGCCGTCCACACCGACCCCTGACCACCGCCCGCCACCTGCCGCATGCCTCGACGCGCAAGCGCTGGCACGCCTGCAAGAGCTTGACCCGAATGGTGCCAACAAGTTGCTGGAGCGGGTCATCGCGGCCTATGTGAAGTCGCTGGAGAGGCTGCTGCCGGAGCTTGCGAACGCCCGCGGCGCCAATTTGGATTTGAACGTGGTGCGCCATGTCACCCACACCCTGAAATCATCGTCCGCCAGCCTGGGCGCACTCGCTTTGGCCGAGAGCTGCGCCGAGATCGAAACAATGGCTCGCATTGGGCAAACAGATGATTTGGAGTCCTTGCTTGACGGTATGCTGCTGCAAGTGATCCAAGTCAGGCAAGCGCTGCTGAGCATGCTGCCCCATATTCCATGATTCCCGCCCCGCCTCACCTAGAAGACGATTTGCTAGAGCAGCCCAAAGTGCTACTTGTCGATGACGACGAGGTCAATTTGCTACTTACCGCGGTTGCATTGCGCGGGCGCGGTTTCGAAATTACCGAGGCCCGCAGCGGGCAAGAAGCGCTGGACCTGATGGCGGCGATGTCGCCCGACATGATCGTGCTGGACGCGATGATGCCCGAGCTGGATGGTTTTGAGACCTGCCGGCTGCTGCGCGAGAAGCCCGGCTTCGAATCGACGCCGGTGCTGATGCTGACCGGCCTCGACGACGACGCCTCGATCAGCCATGCCTACCAGGTCGGCGCCACCGATTTTTTTGTCAAATCCACGCAGTGGAGTTTGCTGGCCGGGCGCTTGCGCTATCTGCTGCGTTCCTCGCGCACCCGTATCGAGTTGGAACGCAGCAAAGCGCGTCTGGCGCGCGCGCAAGATTTAGCCCGCATGGGCAGCTTCGAGTGGCATGCCGGCGGCGGTTTCACACTTGCCGCCGAGGCCTTGCGGGTCTTCAGCCGCGGCCCGCATGAAGGCCTGGACTTCATCGGCGTGATGCGCATGGTGCCGCACGAAGAGCGCACCTTGTTCCTGCGCCTGCTGCGCGATGTGATTGCGCACAACTCGGTGTTGGTGACCGATCTCACCGTGACCCTGCTGGATGGACGCCAACGCGTCGTGCACATCGAGGCCGAACCCGAGTTCAATGAACTCGGCAATGCCAATGGCTATACCGGGGTGATGCAAGACGTCACCGATCGCCGCCATGCCGAGGACAGGATTCGCCAACTGGCACATTTCGACGCCTTGACCGGCCTGCCGAATCGGCGCCAGCTGATCTGGCGGGTTGAACGCGCGATCGAGCAAGCGCGCCGCGGCGGTCATGAGGTCGGCCTGCTGCTGATCGATCTGGACAGATTCAAGATCATCAACGACACCCTGGGACATGCCGCCGGCGATGAGCTGCTGGTGGAGGTGGGCCGCCGTCTGCGCGGCTGCGTCAGGCATTCCGACCAGGTGATGGAGGGGATGCTGGAGACTATAGGCGGGCGTTCGCACCGCACGCTGGAGGCGGTGGGCCGGCTCGGCGGCGATGAGTTCGTGGCCCTGCTGCCCGAGGTGGCCGACGAGAGCGACGCCGAACGCGTCGCCGACCGGGTGCTGGAGGCCTTGCGGGAGCCGATCTTTCTGTCCGGCCAGGAATGCTTTGTGACCGCCAGCATCGGCATCGCGCTCTACCCGCGCGACGGTCAGACCATGGCCGACCTGCTGCGCAACTCCGACGTGGCCATGTATGCGGTGAAGTCGCAGGGGCGCAATGCTTCGGCGCTCTACACCCCGCAACTGGCCGGCCGCGGGCGCGAAAAACTCGAACTCGAAAGCGCCCTGCACAAGGCCTTGGAGCGCGGCGAAATCGTCCTGCACTACCAGCCCAAGGTGGATGTGCGCGGCGCCCGCATGGTGGGCGCCGAGGCGCTGATGCGCTGGAAACGGGGCGACAAACTGGTGCCGCCTGGTGACTTCATTCCCTTGGCCGAGGAAACCGGCTTGATCGTGCCGCTGTCCGAATGGGCGCTCAAAGAGGCCGCCCGGCAGGCCAAGGTCTGGCAGCTGAATTTCGGCTTCTCCGATTCGATCGCCGTCAATCTGCCCAGCCGCATGTTCGAGCGCTCCGACCTGGTCGAGCATATTCATCAATGCGTCAGCGCCTATGGCGTGCCGCACCGGGCGATCCAATTGGAGATCACCGAGAACAGCCTGATGAAGGATCTGCAAAACGTCATCCCTTCGCTGCACCGCTTGAACGAAGTCGGCGTGGAGATTTCGATTGACGACTTCGGCACCGGCTATTCCTCGCTGGCCTATCTGACCACGCTGCCGATCTCCGAGGTCAAGATCGACCGCACCTTTGTGCGCGATCTCGGCATCACGCCGCAAAGCTCGGCCGTCGTCACCGCCATCATTGCCCTGGCCCGTGCGATGGGCCTGCGCGTGATTGCCGAAGGCGTCGAGACCATGCGGCAGATGGATGTTTTGCATCGCCTGGGTTGCAGCCTGATGCAGGGCTTTTTGTTCAGCAAGCCACTGCCACCCGAAGAAGTTGAGCTCTGGCTGGCGCAAACCGTGCTGCCGCGCAAGGCACCTTGGATCGCCAGGGCCAATGCCGACATCAGCGCCGGCCTGGAGTTCAACCCGTCCGACGCCCATCGCCCGACCGGCGGTATTCGATAGGAATTCGATAGGAGTTAGCGATGGATGAGCGTCGACCCGCTTCGGCTCGTGTGCCCGCGGCACAAATCGCCAAGGCCGCCCTGGTTCGCTTGGGCCAGGCGCAGCTGGAGCCCACGCCGGAGAACTACGCCCGCGCCTATGCGGTCGAGTCCGGCACCGAGGCCGCGCCTGCTGCCCTGCCCGAAGCGACCCAGACCCTGCTGACCAAGCTGCTGGCCTTGGGTGTCAGCAGCAGCCAGACCCGGCTGGACCTGCAGGTTTGCATCCGCGAAGCGCGCTGGACCGATGCGATTCGGCAGGTCGAAAGCCTGCAGCAGACCGAGGGTCCGGCCGCGCAAGCGGAAGCGACGGCACAGCTGATCGAGCGCCTGGTGCGCGGGCTGGAGCGCGGCGGTCGCCAGTGGACCATGGCCAAGAAGAAAGATGGCCTGCAGCGCGTGCTGGAGGGCAACCGCAGCGATACGCAGCGCCTGCTCAAGCGCATGCGGGCCTTGGTCAGCAGCTGGGATTCGGACACCAGCGACGCCAGCATTGCCACCAATGAGGACGACGGCGGCTCGCCCACGCAATTCTTTTTGGCCGATGACTTTTCGCCCAGCCAACTGGATGAGGCCGAGACGGCGAACCCCGCGGATCCGGCCGCACTAGCCACGCCACAGCGCCAAGCTGCGGTGGCCGTGGCGGACTCCTGGCCCGCGCTGGGGTCTTCGCTGCACGACACGGTTCAACATGCGCTGAAAAGCCCGGAAGGCTATGCGGACGCCTTGATGACTGAGCTCGACGCCGCCCATCGCGACCTGCGGCGCAGTGGCGCCACGCCCGGCGCTGCCGAGCAGATCGAAGCGCTGTGCAAGCGCGCCCGCCACATGCTGGACCACCGCCAACATATGTTCGGCGAGCTGGGCCAGCTCTGCCGTGAACTCAGCGCCAGCCTGGTCGATTTGGCCGAGGATGATTCCTGGGCGCGCGGCCAATGCGAGGCGATGAATGACACGCTGGAGCAGGGCCTGAGCGGCCGCGGCGTGCGCTCGGTTACCGAGATGCTGGGCGGCACCCGCGAGCGCCAACGCGCGCTGCGCGACGAACGCAGCCGGGCACGCGATTCGCTGAAGTCGCTGATCCACCAGATGCTGGCCGAGTTGGGCGAGCTGGGCCAGCACACCGACCGCTTTCAAAACAATATCGGTCGCTATGCCGAGGTGATAGAAAAGGCCGACTCGCTGGAGAGCCTGGCCGGCGTGGTGCGCGAAATGGTCGAAGAAAGCCGCAGCGTGCAGTCCCTGGTGCGCCAGACGCAGGATCGGCTCAGCCTTGAGCATGAGCGCGCCAGCAGCCTGAGCCAGAAGGTGGTGGAGCTGGAGGGCGAGCTGCGCCGCATGTCAAACGAGGTGCAAACCGACCAGCTGACGCAGATCGCCAACCGGCGCGGCTTGCTGGCCGCCTTCGCGACCGAGCAAGCCAAGCTGGAGCGCGGTGTCGGTGACGAGGCAGGTGCCGTCAGCAACGAGAGCGCCAAGATCGCCCTGGCCTTGCTGGATATCGACAACTTTAAGCGGCTGAACGACACGCTGGGCCATGGCGCCGGGGACATTGCCCTGAAGTCGCTGGCCGAGCGCGTCTCGAGCGAGTTGCGCCCCGGTGATCTGGTCGCCCGCTATGGTGGCGAAGAGTTTGTGCTGATGCTGCCGGCGACGCCGCTGGACGAGGCGCAAGCGGTCTTGCAGCGGCTGCAACGCGCCCTGTCCGCCAGCCTGTTCATGCACGAAGGCAAAGACGTCTTCGTCACCTTCTCGGCCGGCGTCACCCATTACCGTTTAGGTGAGACATTAGAAGCCGCGCTCGACCGCGCCGATCTTGCCTTGTATGAGGCCAAGCACACGGGCAAGAACCGGGCTTGCGTGGCGCCTTGAGTGTTGATCGCAATGGCTCAAGCGCCGTCGCGCTGGAGTATGCCCTTCAGGTCGCCGAAGCCAATGGGGGCGGAGGTATGTTCATGAACAATCAACCAGCCCTCCCCGTCGCCCTTGCGCTTGAGCGCCCAGGTGAAGCGGTTTTGCATTGAGCGCAGCTCTACCCCGCTGGTCGAAACCGCAGCGTAGCGGCCGGTCGCGGTCAAGACGGCCAACTCCAGATCGACTATGACCATCACGTCGTCGAAGCTCACCACGACACGTTCGTCGCCCAGCGACGAGAGCCACCCCTCTATCGCCTGGCGGCGCGCTGCGACGCCCTCGTACGACCAAACGCCCCAGGTATCGAACACCCGCGCTGCGGGGTCGTAAAGCCGCAGGAACGCGTCGGCATCGGCGTCGTAGACGGCGTTCTTGTAGGCGTCGAGGACTTGTATGGGTGTGCTGTGATTCACGCAAAACCTCCGAGGCTTAGGCTATGGAGTTCAGATTATTGATTTCGTGCGTCGGGCGCAAGCTGCCTTGTTGGAGTTCACTGCGTTTTCGTACCCGCGCATCGGCTTGAGGAGTGCATGCGCAGCCCGCAAGTACCCCGTTCGAGGCGACGCGCAGCGAGCCGTGTTCTTTGGAGTCCCCCCTTCTGCGTGGTCGCGGCCAGGCAAATTTGAGCACTGAGCGGACCCGCAGGGCCATGCAGCAGGGGCGCTTTGGTGTTCGCATAACTTCGCTGCGCGAAGTGAGCGAACCCCCTCTTCGAGAACTTTGCCTTCTTTCTTGGGCGCCAAGAAAACGAAGTTTCGGCGCAGCCAAAGAAGGGCAGCCGCCGGGCCGACAACCGAAGGTTTCGCCGAAGGCAAGTCCCGGCATCGTGGCGAAAAAGCGGCCGATCCGAAGTCGGCCGCCGCTGCAGATCCGCGCAATAAGCCCGTTAGCCCTAGAAATTAAACGCCAACCTCAACCCGCCCCAATGCTTCCCATTGACCACAATCGGCGCCGCAACTTCCTTCAGCAGCACGAAATTGCCGCCGCCCATGTCCCGGCGGTAGGTCTGCAATAAAAACGGCCGCTGGTTGCGCGCCGAGGCAAGGCCGGTGCGGTCATTGAAGATGCGCCGGTAGCGGCTATTGGCGGTGTTCCAGATCACATCGCCACTGCGCTGCGGCTGGCAGTATTTTTTGTTGTGGGCCGCCACATAACCATTTCGATCAACGGCTATGCAATACACAACCTTGTCGCTCAGGCTGAGCAGCTTTTCCTGCACGACCGGGAACAATCGGTCGGCCAGATCGATGAAGCCGGTCAGATGCTGCGGCGGATTGGAGCCGGCGATCGGCCGGTAGTTGTCATCAAACAGCTGGGCCGGTTTGATGGCGCCGGTTTTCAACGCCTGCTCCAACAAAGCCGAGATCTCACCCGCGGCGGCCTGCGCGGCGCGGATATAGGGCGCGTCATCGACCTCGACGCCGGAGCCGGCGATCTGCTCGATCAATTGTTCGGACAACTTCAGAAAACGGTCGCTGCAGACCAGGGCTGTATCCAGGCTGCGCATCGCCTGTTGAACCTCGCTCTCCAGCTCTCCGGCACGGCTTGACAAGGCCGCTATCGTCAGCGCACTTTGCGAGGCCGAGGCGGCGATCCGGCCCACATCGGCCTGCACATCGGCGAAGGCTTGGTGAATCAGGCTTTTCTTGGTTTGCGTCGGATCATTGCGCAGCTCACGGCTGAAGACCTCGATGCGGGCGTCCAAGGTCGCCACCGTGCCCATGATGGACTTGGATGAGTTCTCGACCTGGCCGGCCAGGGCCTTGACCGCGTCGGCAACGACGCCAAAACCCTTGCCGGCCTCACCGGCGCGGCCGGCCTCGACCGAAGCGTTGAAGGCAACCAAGCGGGTTTGCAGGGCGATCTTGGTGATCTCGGACGCCGCGTCGGAGACCAGGCGCAGCGTCTGCACGATGCCACCGACCTCGTTGCCCACGCCCTCCAAGGCCTGGGCGGCGCGGCTGACCGCGTTGCGTGACTGTTCGGTGGAATGGCTGATGGCCTGCTGGGCGCTGCGCACCTGGGCCAGATCGGTGGACAGCGCCCCCATCGCTTCGCGCTGGGCGACCACGATCTTCTGCGTGTCTTCGAGCACGCCGCGCACTTCCGCCGCGTCCTTGCCGACGTTGGAAACCGCACGAGCGACCCGGCGGATCAACTCCATCAACGGCTCCACTGCGCTGCTCGCCGCCGACTTGGTTTGAACTTCCGAACTCGTACCCGTACTCGCAGCCGAATTTGCAGCACCGTGCTGCCGTTTCCATCCAAATAGCATTCAGGCGCCTCCCGCTGCGGGCCGTCGAGGGCCGGCGTTATTGTCTAGCTACTACCAGTCGCGCAGCTTAACGCGTAAACGAGCAATCGCCTGGCTATGCAGTTGGCAAACGCGCGACTCGGTGACCTTGAGCACGACCGCGATTTCCTTCAAATTCATATCGTGCTCGTAGTACATGCTCATCATGAACTGCTCGCGCTCGGGCAGATTCTTGATTGCGGCCACCAGCGCCTCGCGCATGCGGTGGTCTTGCAGTTTAAGTAAGGGGTTATTGCTGTTGTCGGCAACATGGCGGTCAAGAAAGTCCTCGTCGCCCTCGTCTCCGGACATATCTTCCAGATAGACCAGCTGGGTGCCACGCACCTTGCCCAACAAGTCTTGGTACTCTTCCAGCGGCACACCCATCTCGACAGCGATTTCGCTTTCCAGCGGCGCGCGGCCGAGCTGCTGCTCCAATTTACGCACCGCACCTTCGATCTCGCGCTGCTGGCGGCGTGAGCCGCGGCTCATCCAGTCGCCGCCGCGCAACTCGTCCAACATGGCGCCGCGAATGCGCTGCGTCGCGAAGGTCTCGAACTGCACGCCCTGACCAATGTCGAAGCGGCTGAGGGCGTCGGTCAAACCGATCAAGCCGACCTGGATCAGGTCGTCGATTTCGATATTGGCGGGCAATTTGGCAATCATCTGATGCGCCAGGCGGCGCACCAAGGGGCTGTATTGCCGAATCAGGGAGGAATTATCGAGGCGGCCTTTGGCGGTATACATCATCAGCTCCAGCGGCAATCAAACAGTGGCAACAGCGGCACGGTGCATCTGAGCCCGCACCGGCGGACGCAGAGGACTGGCATTGACCGAGGCTTCCAAGGCTGCACCGGGAGGGGCGGCCATCAGAAGTTCACGCGCCAGATGGCGAATTTCAGCGGATATCGGCGCGCTGGACGGGCTCTTGGGGTCCATGCAGGCCCAGTCGCGCAGCACCGCACCGAGGAAACCATCGGCGCAACTGCTGATTTGTTGGGCAATCCGGTCCGACAGGCGCAGCTGCGGCGAGCAGGCCAGCAGCAGGCTGTAGACCATCAGGCCGGCGCGGCTGGCCAGCCACTTCATGCCGGCATAGGCGTGGGTCACGCTCATGCTGTCGGTGTCGGCCAGCAAGACCGGCCGCACTTCGCGCAGTGCTACCACGCGGGCCAGCTCGGCGGCGCTGGCGTGCAGCAGCACCACATCGGCAAACGGCGCGGCTTCGCTGACCACTTCCAGGAACTGGGCGGCCGAGCCGTTGGCGTTGATATAGCGCATCGGCAGGCCGCGCGCCGCCAGGTAGGACACATCTTTGGACAGGCGCTCTACGCAAGAGCCCAAATCGACCGAGGCCATTTCCGTCGGCAGCGGCGCGCTCTCGCCGGCGTCGACCACCAAGGTGTGCAGGCCGAGCTCGGCAAAGGCCGCGCAAAGCCCTTCCAGCAGCACGCCGCCACCGACCACATGGGGGTTGCTGACGACCGGGATGAAGCGCACCCGCGAAGTGGCGAAGAGACGGCGCAGACCATCGGCCTGGTCCTGCGGGGAATGAGTGCGGTGAGCGTCGCGCATGATGTTGTCCTGGTATCGGTCTTGTAGCGGGGACTAGAAAGCACCCATGGCAGCGGGATGCTTGAGGCCAAGCGCGGGCCCCCCGGCGAAAATCAAATTCACATCGGCACTGTCCATGCGCCAGGCACCGGCAGCGGCCGCGCGCAAGGCGCGCTGCACCAGGGCCTGGGCCGACAGGCGGTGCCAGTCTTCAGGCACCCGCTGGCCATTGGTGACGCCCAGCACTTTGAGCTTGTGGCGGATCAAGGTGTCCAGCGCCGGGGCCAGCTTGACGGCCTCGTCGATCTTGGACAGCACCACGCCGTGGCAATCGCTGGCACGCCAGGCGCTGACCACATCCTCGATCGTCTCGCCCTGCTGAGCGGCGTTGATGACCAAAATCTTGCGCACGCTGGGATGTGCCAGCATGTCCAGCAACTCGTTGGTACGGCTGTCGCGTTGCGCCATGCCCGCCGTGTCGATCAAGACCATCTTCTTGCTGGACAGCAGTTCCAGCAGGTCTTCCAGTGAGGCGCGGTCATGTGCGGTATGCACCGGCACGCCGAGGATGCGGCCATAGGCACGCAGCTGCTCATGCGCGCCGACCCGGTAGGCATCGAGCGTGATCAGACCCAGATGGGCGGCACCAAAGCGAGTGGCAAAAGCCGCCGCCAACTTGGCCGTGGTGGTGGTCTTGCCCACGCCGGTGGAGCCGATCAGCGCGAACACACCGCCCTGCTCTTCCAAGGCCGGGCTGTTTTCATCGGTACGCAGATTGCGCGACAGCACATTGGCCGCCCAAGTCGTTTCGTCGGCGGCTTCGCCGGGACCGCCCTTGAACTCGGCCGGGCAGCCCTCGACCAGCTTGCGCACCAGGGCGGGCGAAAAGCCGATCTCCAGCAATTTCTGTGTCAAACGGGCCTGGATCGGCTGGCGCTGCAGCTTTTCCATGAAGGCCAAGGCACCGAAGCGCTCTTCGATCATGCCCTTCATCGAGCGCAGCTCGTTCATCATGTCTTGCTGGTCACGCCGGCCGCGGCCGGGCATGTCGGGCAGCTCGTTCTGATGGCTCAGGCCCGACAGGTCGGCCATATCACGCTGCATCGCGGGCACGCGAATTTCGTCACGCAGCACCGGCGGTGCACGGCGCTGAGCCGGGGCCGGCGGCGGCGCGACCGGCTCGGCACGGCGTGGCTGCATCGCCTGCAAGGCGTTCTGAGCGCGTTGCTGACGGGCGGCATTCAGCGAGCTGACACCGGGCGCTTCTTGTGCTCGGTCCATCATCATCGGCGGGGCGAGTGGATCGGGCACGCCGTCCAGCTCGGCCTGGCGGCGCTTGAGCACCCGCTCGCGCACATAGTCCTGGAAGGACAGGGTGCTCATCGCCAAGGTCTGTACATCGTCACCGACATCACTGGCCGGGTCGGCATAGCCGAAGCTGGGCTCGCTGCGCTGACCGGTGCTTTGGCCAGTACGGGCCGCAAAGCTGCGAGCCTTGGGCGCGGCCGTATTGTCGATCGGGGTCTGAGCCGGGCGCGCTTGCAGGCGGCTGGGTGCAGCCACACGCGGGGCGGTGGCCGCGACGCGTTCGATCTGCGACATGCCTTCCGGCGCCATCGCCAGCACCTCGACACCACCGGCGCAGGGCTTGTTGGACAAGACCACAGCGTCATTGCCGAAGGCCTGGCGCACCAGGGCCATCGCCTCACGGGAGGTTTTAGCGGTAAAGCTTTTGACGTTCATATGGCCTCCTGCCGAGCCGCCTCAAAGGAGGCCAGCGCCCCCTTGGGGGCAAGCGAGCGAATGCGAGCGTGGGGGTTCCTCATGTGGTGCCTCCGATGATGGAACCAATGCGGATGGAATGTGTTTCTGGAATTTCACTGTGGCCGAGCACCTTCAGGCGGGGCGCTGCGCGCTTCAGCAAGCGGGCCATCGGTGCGCGGATCAGGTCGGGCACCAGCAAGCAAGCAGGCACTCCGCGGTCTTCCTGCGCCTGGGCGGTCTCGGCGGCGCTGCGGGCCAGGGTGTCAGCGACACCGGGGTCCAAGGCGGCGCCATGCGGCGAGTTCAGAGCCTGGGTCACCAAGCGCTCCAGCTCGGGCTCCAGGGCGATCACGTCCAGCTCCTTCACCGGGCCGTAGATCTGCTGCACGATGGCGGGGGCAATATGGGTGCGGATGCGCCGGGCCAGCTCGGCCGGGTCGGTCACGGTCGAATTCTCGGCCAGGCTCTCAACGATGGAACGCATGTCACGGATGTGCACACCCTCTTCCAGCAGCAGCTGGAGAATTCTTTGCAAGGTGGCAATACCGATCATTTTGGGAATCACATCTTCAATCAGTTGAGGCGCTTGTTTGGTCAGGTGTTCAACCAGTGCCTGGGTCTCTACGCGGCCCAGCAACTTTGCTGCGTGGACCTGCATCAAGTGTGAAAGATGTGTGGCCACCACGGTCGAACAATCAACCACGGTAAATCCGGCCATTTGAGCCATTTCCTTCTGCTTGTCATCGATCCATACCGCTGGCAAGCCAAAAGCCGGGTCGGTGGTCTGTGTACCGATGAGTTTTTGCGTCGCGTGGCCCGGATTGATGGCCAGCCACATGCCGGGAAAGGCCTCGGCCTCGCCCACCACGGCGCCGCGCAGCGACAGCCGGTACTGGCTGGGCCGCAGCTCCAGGTTGTCGCGGATGTGCACCGCCGGCGGCAGGAAGCCCACCTCCTGCGCAAACTTGCGCCGCACGCCCTTGATGCGGCTGAGCAGGTCGCCCTCGCGGTTCTTGTCGACCAGGCTGATCAGCCGGTAGCCGACCTCCAGGCCCAGGGTGTCGACCGGGATCAGGTCGTCCCAGGTCGCTTCTGAATTCGGCTCGGCCGGCGCCAAGGCGGTGATGGCCTGGCTGGTCTTGGCCTCGCGTTCTTGCTGCTGGTCCTTCGTGCGCAGCCACCAGGCCAGATAGCCCATGGCGCCGGACATGAGCAAGAACACCAGATGCGGCATACCGGGAATCAGACCCAGCAGGCCGATCACACCCGAGGTCACGGCCAGCGACTTGGCCGAACCGAAGACCTGGCGGCCGATCTGGCTGCCGATGTCTTTCTCGGTGCCGACGCGCGACACCACCATCGCTGCGGCGACCGAGATCAACAGCGCCGGGATCTGCGCCACCAAGGCATCGCCGACCGCCAGCAAGATGTAGGAGTCGGCCGCCTGGCCCGCGCTCAGGCCATGCTGGACCATGCCGATGATGAAGCCGCCGACGATATTGATGAACAGGATCAACATGCCCGCCACCGCGTCGCCGCGCACGAACTTGCTGGCACCGTCCATGGAACCGAAGAAGTCGGCCTCGTCGCCCAACTCGGCGCGCCGGCGCTTGGCCTCCTTCTCGTCGATCAGGCCGGCGTTCAGATCGGCATCGACCGCCATCTGCTTGCCCGGCATCGCGTCCAGCGAGAAGCGCGCGCCGACCTCGGCGATGCGCTCCGCGCCCTTGGTGACCACGATGAAGTTGATCACCACCAGGATGGAAAACACGATCAGGCCGACGGCGAAGTTGCCGCCGATCAAGAAGTGGCCGAAGGCCTCGATCACTTTGCCGGCCGCGCCGGTGCCGGTATGGCCCTCCATCAAGACCACGCGGGTCGTCGCGACGTTCAAGGACAGGCGTAGCAAGGTGGTCAACAGCAGCACGGTCGGGAAGGCCGCAAAGTCCAGCGGCTTGATCATGTGCGCGGCCACCATCATCACCATCACCGCCATCGCGATATTGAAGGTGAACATCAAATCCAGCATGAAGGGCGGCAGCGGCAGCACCATCATGGCCAGCACCATGATGACCGCCATTGGCGCACCCAAGGCACTGAGCACGCCGGCGCGCGGCCCCAGCAGGGTCTGCAATTGAGCGATCAAGGCGTTCATACGGGTTCATCCTCCAGATCGCTGTCCGTGGGGACCGGCTTGTTGTGCGGGTCCAGCTCCGGCGGCACCGGCGGATTGGGCATGGCGGGCTTGGCGCTGCGGTTCTTGATCGCTGCCTTCAGCTGATACACATAGGCGAGCACCTGGGCCACGGCCGAGAACAACTCGACCGGGATCTCGCGGTCAATCTCGGCATGGGCATAGAGCGCGCGCGCCAGCATCGGCGACTGCAGCACCGGCACCTTGGACTCGGTCGCCAGGTCACGAATCTTCATCGCCAGCAGGTCCGCGCCCTTGGCGACCACGCGCGGCGCGGCCATCTTGGCCTCGTCATACTTCAGCGCCACCGCATAGTGGGTTGGGTTCATCACGATCAGGTCGGCGGTCGGCACGGCGGCCAGCATGCGCCGGCGTGAAGCCTCGCGCATCTTTTGGCGGATCTTGGCCTTGATCTCTTGGTTGCCCTCGGCCTCTTTCATTTCCTGCTTGACCTCCTCGCGCGTCATGCGCATGCGGCGCATATAGAGCTGCTGCTGCAGCGGCACGTCAATGGCGGCGAACAAGGCCAGCGCCACACCGAGCAAGGTCAGACCACCCATCAGCTGCTGGCCGGCATAGACCAGGGCGGCGGGCAGCGGCACCGACATGATGGCGACAAAGGTCGTCATGCGGTCGCGCAGCACCATCGCGCCGATGACACCCAGCACCAAGGCCAGGCCGACCGCCTTCAGCGCCTGGCCGACGCCCTGGCCCGAGACCAGCCGACCCAGGCCGGTGAGCGGGTTGAGGTTGGAAAATTTGGGGGTCAGCGGCTTCAGCGTCCAGTTCCAGCCGCCCGAGGCGATATTGCTGGCGATGCCCACCAGCATCAAGAACGCACTGATGGGCAGCATCACCATCAGAAAACGCAAGGACAGATCCCACAGGCGCTCGGCCATGAAGTTGGGCTGCGCCAGCATGCGGGCGTCAAAGCGCAGCGCAAAACCCAGCATGTTTTGCAGCGCCTCGGCGATCGCGGGGCCGCCCAGCATCAGCACCGCCGCCGCGGCCGTCATCATGGCGAAATGAGGCAGATCCCGTGAACGCGGCAGCTGGCCCTCGGCCCGAGATTTTTCAATCTTCTTGGCTGAGGCCGGTAAATTTCTGTCTTGTGCGTCTTGGTCGGCCATGGTGGATCAGGTTGAACGAGCAGGGGCTAAGCTCGTGCAGCCATTGTTGGCGGGCCGGCCAAAAACTTAAGGCGAATAAGCTCGGTAAAAGCAGCGGTCATCGGCGGAGACAAATCGCCGGACGTAAAAAAACCCGCTGCCTGCGGGTTTTTTGCTTAAGCGTTGCGGGCAATCAAAAGCCCAGGCTCGCCAACAAATCATCAACTTCGCCCTGATCGGCCACGATGTCGGTGCGCCCTTCAGGATTGACCACCGGGCCTTGCAAGATGTTGGGGTCCACCTTCTCGCGCTGCTCGGGCGGCACGATGGAGACCAGCAACTTGACCAGGCTGTCTTCCAGATCGTTGGCCAGCGTCACCACCTTCGCGACAAACTGGCCGGTCAGGTCATGGAAGTCCTGCGCCATCATGATGTCGGTCAAATGGCCGTCGATGCGGGCGGTGCGGGCCTCGACTTCCTTGACGAAATTCAACACCGCACCGCTGGCCACCGCCTTGACCGGGTCGGCCACCAAGGCGGCCGCGATCTCGTTGGTGGCGTTGGTGATGTAGGCGTGATCGACCTTGGCCTCATCGACCGAGTTCAGCACCTTGTTGGCGGCCGCTGCCGTCTTGGTGGCGATATAGCTGAGGCGGCTGCGTGCATCGGGCAGGCCATCGGTGGCGGTCTGCAACTTGGGCATCACGCCGAGTTGCTGCATGGTGTCGTGCAAAACCCGCGTGATGGTGCCGATTTGCTGGAAAACCTCGGGCGAGACCGAGAGCGGATCTGTGCCCGCGTCCAATTTACTCAGTGCTTCAATAGACATTTTTTTCTCCCTGGAATCAGGCCGCTGCGGCCAGTTTTTGCATGATTTTCATGACCTTTTCTTCCAGGGTCGCCTTGGTGAAGGGCTTGACGATATAGCCCGCCGCGCCCGACTGCGCCGCCAACACAATGTCTTCCTTGCGGGCTTCGGCGGTCACCATCAGCACCGGCAGATGCTTCAAATTGGGATCGGCCTTGATCGCGTTGAGCAACTCGAAGCCGGTCATATTCGGCATATTGATGTCGCTGACCACGAAGTCATACTTGGCCACCTTGAGCATGCTGAGGGCTTCAACGCCGTCCTCGGCTTCGTCGCAGTTGTTATAACCAATCTCCTTCAACAAGCCGCGCACAATGCGCCGCATCGTTGAGAAGTCATCAACAACCAAAAATTTCATATCTGTGCTCATGGCTTTCCTCGCAGGGCTAGAACGATTTATCGGGGCTTGGTGGCGGAACTTGAGGGACTTATTTCAGTTTCGGCTTCCGCAGGAGCCGGCACTGGATCTTCTTGCGGTAAATTTTTCAACACGGCATCTTCGGCATCGCGGTTCATCACGATGATGCTGATACGCCGGTTGATCGGGCTTTCGGGTTGCTTGGGTTCCAGCAGCTTACTCGCCGCCAAACCCTGCACCCGCAGCGTACGCGCTTCCGGCAAACCGCCCAAAATTAATTCCCGGCGCGAGGCGTTAGCCCGGTCGGCCGACAGCTCCCAGTTGCTATAGCCTCGGTCACCGCCCTGGAAGGGCTGTGCGTCGGTATGACCTTCCAGGGTCAGGCGATTGGGCACTTCGGACAGCACATCGCCCAGCTCACGCAGCAGCTGCTTCATATAGGGTTTGACGACGGCGCTGCCGCTGTCGAACATGGGGCGGCCTTCTTCATCGGCGATCTGTATGCGCAGGCCCTCCAGCGTCATATCGAGTTTGATCTGTCCGCCCAGTGCCGTCAGCTGCGGATTGCTGGCGAGAACTTTTTCAACCTTGTCCTTCAATTCCTCAAGCCGCGCGCGCTCGGCCTTGCGCTGCTCTTCTTTCAGGGCGCGCAGATTGAAAGTGCGCTTTTGCGCCTCGACATCGCCGGCCTTGACCTGGCCGGACTCGCGGCTGAGATCCTTGCCGCCGCCCTTGACCACATGTGAGGAGTCACCCGAGCCCGAACCGCCCTGCATGGCCACCTTCAGCGGTGAGCCGAAAAAGTCGGCAATACCCTTCTTGTCGCCCTCGGTGGTGGAGCCGAGCAGCCACATCAGCAAGAAGAACGCCATCATCGCGGTCACGAAGTCGGCGTAGGCAATCTTCCAAGCGCCGCCATGGCTGGCATGGCCACCCTTCTTGACCCGCTTGATGATGATGGGCTGGAGTTTTTTGGCGTCACCGGCCATGACTGTTGACCCCCACGTCGCCGACTACGGCTCCTGCCCCCCGAGGGGGCGCCGTCCGCTTTGGGAGCTGAGGCCGGACACAGACAGTCCCTGCGGACTGTCTGTCGCCTGCCGAGGGCCATTGGCCTATGGCCAATGGCGGCCCGGCAATGATCGCGCAAAGGAGAGCCATCACTTCTTGCCCTTCACATGGGCTTCGAGCTCGCCGAAGGAGGGGCGGTCGCCGGAGAAAAGGACCTTGCGGCCGAATTCGATCGCGACTTGGGGCGCGTAGCCCTGCATGCTGGCCAGCAAGGTGGTCTTGATGCATTGCAGCTCTTTGCCGGCATCTTCGACCTTTTGCTCCAACAGGCCGGCCAGCGGCTCGGCAAAGGCATAGGCCAACAAAATGCCAAGAAATGTACCCACCAGTGCGGACCCGATCATGCCGCCCAGCACCGCCGGCGGCTGACCCACCGAGCCCATGGTGTTCACCACGCCCAGCACCGCCGCGACGATGCCGAAGGCCGGCAGGCCACCGGCCAGGCGCTGGATCGCTGCAACGGCCGCATGCTCTTCGGCGTGATGGGTGTCGATCTCGTTGTCCATCAACGATTCAATCTCATGTGCATTGAGGTTGCCCGACACCATCATGCGCAGGTAATCGGTTATGAATTCGGTAACGTGATGGTCATTGCCGACCGTCGGATACTTCTGAAATACGGCCGAGCTGTGCGGGTCTTCGACGTCTTTCTCGATCGACATCAGACCTTCTTTGCGGGCTTTTTGCAAGATGTCGTACATCAAGGCCAGCAGCTCCATATAGCGGGCTTTGCTGTACTTATTGCCCTTGAAGCAGCGCCCCAAGCCGGCCAAGGTGGCCTTCACCACCTTCATCTGATTGTTGGCCAGAAAGGCGCCGATGGCTGCACCAAAAATGGTGATCATCTCGAACGGCAATGCCTTCAATATCACTTGGATATTGCCACCGTGAAAAATGTAGACGCCGAAGATGCAAACCATCGCGACGCCCCAACCAATGATGACAAACATAATGCTTTCTATTGATGCTTCCCTGCCCTTATCGGCGGGATAGTGAAGGCCTTGAGTGTGGCAATAGTTTCGACGGCCGGTCTGCGCATCAAGCCGGGTTTGACCGCTCAATCGACCTTATCGTTGCAGCGGCAGGCTGCGGGCTTGCTCGGGGCCGGTAAACCCACAAGCTGTGGCCACGGCTCAGCGTCAACGTCGCCACCGGTGTTTGGCCGGCAATCTCGAAGTCAAGGCTGACCAAGATGGCCGAGTCCACCATCTCCTGGCAGGCTTTGGACCAGATCCGCGCCATCGTCTCCGGGCGCTGAAAGACGTAGACCAGCGCAAACGGCGCCCAGTCCTGCGTCCACATATCGCCGCGTTGAATTTGTGCCCAGGGGCAACGCCAGGCCGCCAAGCGCGCCAGCAAGCCGCTCCATTCGATGCCCTCGATAGCAGCCGCCGGATAGGCTTGGCGCAGCTCCTTCAAGCCATGGCCCAGACCACAACCGGCGTCCAGGATGCGGGAGTTGGGGGCCAGTGGCACCAACTCACGCAGCGCAAGCAAGGCCTGCGGTGGTGTGGGGAACCAGGGCGCGTCGCTCCAGGTGCGTCGCGGGTAGGCCAAGGCCAGCAGCGCCAGCGGCAGCAACCAGGCCCATGCCGGCATGGCAGACGAGCCCAGGACAATCAGCACCGACAAGGGGAAACCGAGCGCCACGATCAGGCGCCGCCAGCGCGCTGGGTGAAGCAGGGCCAAACCCGCGCCCAGCAGCATCGCGGTCAAGAGGGCCGGGCCGGGCGCAAAACCTATCGCACTCAGGCCCAGCAAGGCCAACCAGGCCAGGCCCCAGCTCAGCAGAGCGGGCAACGGCCAACGCAGCAAGTGCATGTGCGGGCGGGGAAGCGGAGCGAAGGGCTTGTGGCGGCGGCGTAGGTCGCGCTTCAATGCATCTGGATCGAACCTTGTGCCCTGCCCTTGCCGGCGCGGGCCGGTGGGTTGCACATGCCGCACACATAGTGGCGGGCGATCTCATGCGGATGGGTTACAAAGTGGCCGCCGCAGTCCGAGCACTTGGTCATCGTCAGCATGCCGTTGTCGATGAACTTAACCAGGCGCCAGGCGCGCGTGATGGACAGCATCGCCTCCAGACCTTGCGCCTGGGTCTGCTCCTGATAGAGCTGATAAGCCTTGATGACGGCGTCGATCTCGTCCAGCT
>JADMJQ010000060.1:0-2663 GCA_018780415.1 Roseateles sp.
CCGCGCAATTGAGCCTGTCACAGTCCTTGATCCAAATCGTGCACAAGGAGCGCGCCGGACTCCAAGTCGCCGGTCAGCTGATGGCGGCGCTGCATGAATTGCCCAAGCTGCGGCCACCCAGCGACGCAAGTGCCAGCGCCGAATTGCCGCGCCGCGAGCTTCTGCAGCGGCTGGAACTGGCACGTGAGCAAATCGCATTGCGGCCCGAGTTGCCGGCGCAGCTGGCGGCCTCGGTTGCCGAGCTCCAGGCCGATTTGCAGCGCCAAGGCAGCGCTGCCGCCCCGGTGGCGGCGCTGTTGCAAATTCAGGCGCAGCTGCGCCAAATGCTCGAGGTGGTGCTGGATCATTCAACCTTGATTCTCGACCCCGGCGTTGATACCTACTATCTGATCACCGCAACACTCCAGCAGGGGGTGGAACTGGCCGTGCTTTTACAGGGTTTGGAGCAAGCGCCGACGCCGGCGCTGATTGCGCGCAGCTTGCGGTCGATACGGCAGTCGCTGGCCAAGGTGGCCGCCGCCAACCCTGATCGGGCGGCCGGACTGACGGAATCACTGACGCAGTTGGAGTCGCTGCTGTTGTCCGAGACGGGCCTGGCAGCCGACACCGATGCCGCCGCCCAGCAGCGGGCGGCGTTGGCGGAGTGGCTGGTCGCGGCAATGGATCAATTGGATCGCGCCCTTGAGGCGCGTGCCAAGGCATTGCGCAATACCCAGCTGCAACAGCTCTTTCTGCTGTTGGGATTTGTGCTGGCGGCGGCTTTGCTGGGCCGCCAGATCATCAGGGAGTACCAGACGCGTACCGAGGAGCAGGCCCATCGGTCGAAAATGTTGGACCACGCGGAGGAGCTGGCCAAAATTGGCTGTGCAGAGACGGATCTGATGAGCGATACGGTCAAATGGACGACCGGCATGTTTCGCTTGTTTGGCGAACCGGTTTCGCGCGATCTCATCGACCCCGATTGGCTTTATCTGCGCGTGCCACGCAACGAACGTGAACTGATACAGCGCAACAGCCAAGCCGTGACACCGGAGCGGGCCGGTGAGTTCCTGCATCGCATCCAGCGCGCCGACGGCGAATGGCGCACGGTTGTGCACCGTGCCGTGGTCGATTTGGACAGCCATGGCTGGCCTCGCCGGGCTTTGACGATTCTGCAAGATGTCACCGAGCAGAAAGATGCCGAACAGCGCATCCAATTGCTGGACAACTGCTGCCCCATCACCGGCCTGCTCAACCGCAAGGCCTTGCTTGACCGACTCGAACAGGTCGGGCACGAGCAGGCGAGGCATGCGCTGATGGTGCTGCAGATCAACCAGCTGGGTATGGTGATGGATTCGCTCGGCTATGAGGGCGGTGATCGGCTGCTGCAATGGGTAGCTGGGCGTCTGCGCGAGACCGCTCGCGAGGGCAGCGCCTTGGCCCATCTGGGCCAGGGGGAATTTGCCTGCCTGCTGCCGATCGCGCAAGAATCGGATGAGCTGCTGCTGCAGCAGGCTCAGGCGCAATGCGAGCAATTGAGTCAAACGGTGCAGCTGGGCGAAATAGATCTCAGCCTGAGCTGCTCACTCGGCCTCAGTTGCTCGCCGCAAGATGGCGCTCAAGGGCAGAAGCTGTTGCATCAGGCGCAGGCCGCGATGGCGCGAGCCCGAGAGCTGGGTGAAAACCAGGTCAGCCGCTACGACGCGATTGCGCATGCGAAGGTGGTCTCCAGGCTGAGCATGGAGACCGCATTGCGGCGCGCCCTGGAGCAAGGCGGCTTGCATCTGCATTTCCAACCCCAGGTCGAGCTGCGTCAGGGCCTCATTCGCGGCGCCGAGGTCTTGCTGCGCTGGACCGATCCGGTGCGAGGCGAAGTGCCGCCGGTCGAGTTCATTCCGGTGGCGGAGGAAAGCGGGCTGATCATTGAGCTGGGCGAATGGGTGCTGAGGGCGGCTTGCGTGCAGGCGGTGGCCTGGCAGCGGGCCGGCATGCGCCCGGTCCGGCTGGCAGTCAACCTCTCGGCGCGGCAGCTTCAGCTGCCTGACATTGCCTGGCGTATACAAAACATACTGCGTGAGACCGGCATGGATCCCTGCCACCTCGGCCTGGAGATCACGGAAAGCCAGTTCATCGATGAGAACCCTCATCTGGTGCGGGCTTTGGCGTCGATGAAGGCCATCGGGGTGGAGATTTCCCTCGATGACTTCGGCACCGGCTATTCCAATCTCAGCTACTTGCGGAGGCTGCCGATTGACGTTGTCAAGATTGATCGATCCATTGTTCACGATGTGGCCGCAGCGGCGCATGATGTGTCGATCACGCGGGCCGTCATCAATATGGCCCACAGCCTGCAATTGCGTGTGCTGGCCGAA
This sequence comes from Roseateles sp., assembly GCA_018780415.1. Lineage (GTDB taxonomy): Bacteria > Pseudomonadota > Gammaproteobacteria > Burkholderiales > Burkholderiaceae_C > Paucibacter_A. The sequence goes on from JADMJQ010000060.1 coordinate 2,352, forward strand.
GGCGTGGAGACCGAGGGTCAGCTCGCCCTGCTGATGGCCCATGGCTGCGACGAAATCCAAGGCTACTACTTCAGCCGCGCCTTGAGTGTCGAGGCGTTTGAGGCCTTGATGCGCGATGAGAAGCGACTGCCCGAGCATCTGTTTGCCAGCCAGCGCAAGCGAGTCTTGCTGCTGGTCGATGACGAAGAGAATATCGTTTCATCCCTCAGGCGGCTGCTGCGGCGCGACGGCTATCAAATTCTGACCGCCAGCAGCGGCAACGAGGGATTGCAGCTGCTCGCGGAACATGACGTCGATGTGATCATTTCGGAC
>JADMJQ010000060.1:2673-18579 GCA_018780415.1 Roseateles sp.
CCGGGTATGACGGGGGTGGAGTTTCTACGCCACGCCAAGGAGCTCTACCCGTCGACGGTGCGGATGGTGTTGTCGGGCTATACCGAGTTGCAGTCCATTACCGATGCCATCAATGAAGGGGCGATCTACAAGTTCCTGACCAAGCCTTGGGATGACGAACGCTTGCGAGACCATGTACTGGAGGCCTTCCAAAGTAAGGAGCTGGCCGACGAGAACAAACGTTTGAGCGGTGTTGTGAATGAAACCAACAGGGAGCTGGCGCAGGTCAACCGGCGTTTGCAGCAGCTCTTGCAGGTGCAGCGCGAACGCATCAGCCGCGAAGAAGTCAGCCTACACGTGGTGCGCTCGCTGCTGGAGAGCATTCCCGTTCCCATCATTGGCGGCGACATCAACGGCATGATCAGCTATCTCAACGAGCAAGCGGAGCAATTGTTCGTGGGTCAACCTACGCTGGTCGGGCGCTATGTGACCGAGGCGCTGACCGAGCCATTGCGGCAGCTCTGGGCCGCCGAGGATGGCGCGTCGACACAGGTTGAATTGGCCGGCCGGCGCTATCAAGCGCTGTTACGCAATCTCAGCGGGGAGAATTTCCCAGGCGGTGAGCGCGGTCGCCTGCTGGTATTGATGCCCATTTTTAGTGAGGAGGTCGCGGCATGAAAGTCACCCCAACTTCGTCCGAGGCGGCCGGCGAAGCGACGCCCCCGCAACAAACGCCCGCGCAGTCGCTGGACCGGCTGTTCCGTCATGTGCTGCGGCAGGGGCAGGTGAATCCGCTGTATTTCCTGCTGCAGCGTTTCAGGCAGCAGCAAAAAGAGACCGCCGAGCATGTTGAAGCCTGAATTGCAGCACTTGATTGCGGGCATACGCGATCTGCCCACCCCCAACGCTGTGGTGATAGATCTGTTGAATTCCTTGGCCGATGAGCACCTGAGCGGTGAGCAGTTGGCCCGCAAAATTTCGCAGGACCAGGCAATCGCGGCCAAACTGCTGCGGCTGGCAAATACTTCCTTCTTCGGTCTGTCCCGGCAGGTCACATCGATCTCCGATGCGGTGGCCATCGTCGGCCTGCGATCGGTGCGCAATATTGCGCTGACGGCGGGGCTGATGAGCAGCTTTGATGCCGGGCGCTGCCAAGGCTTCGAGCTTGAGGCCTTCTGGCGTCATAGCCTGGCCTGCGCGCTTGGCGCCGAGGCGCTGGCGGTGTCGCTGCGGATGGACGGCGGGATGGCTTTTGGTACCGGCTTATTGCACGATATGGGGCGGATGGCGCTGGCTTGCGCGCTGCCCGAGGCCTATGCCGAGGTCTTGCGGGTGTGCGGCGAAAAGGATCTGCCCTTGTTGGAGGTGGAGCAGACCCTGATGGGCACCGATCACGGCGAGTTCGGCGCAGCGCTGGGCGAGCATTGGCAGCTGGCCCGGCCCTTGATCGACGCCATGGCGCTCCACCATCAACCACCGGAGCAGACGCCGTCCGCCTGGGTGGATCTGGTCAATGTGGCCGACGGCATGGCCCATGGCCTGGGACTGGATGGCCTTGCGGACGAAGCGGTGGCGGCGCTCTCGCTGGGCAGCTGGAAGCGCTTGAGCCTGGCGGACGAAGAGGTGTTGAAGGCCTTCGCCAGCGTCGAGGCTCAGCATATCGAGCTGTGCCAATCCTTGTTCACGCAGGAGGCATTGTCCCATGTCAATTGAAAGCGATCAGGCGGATGGGCTCACGCTCAATCCGACCCAGCTGCAAGCACTGCACCGCGGCAAGCAGGAGCTGCTGCAGCTCAACGCCAAGCTCAGCGAGGCGCAGGAAAAGCTGGTTCAGTCTGAGAAACTGGCGTCCATCGGGCAATTGGCAGCAGGCGTGGCGCATGAGATCAACAATCCCATCGGCTACATCTTCTCCAACTTCGGCACGCTGGAGCGCTACCTGGTGGATCTGTTTGAAATGCTGGCCGCCTATGAAGAAGCCGAAACGGCGCTGGCGGGAACGCCGACCGGCGCGCGCCTCAAGGCCCTGCGCGGCAAGGTCGAGCTGGACTTCCTCAAACAGGATATTCCGACCCTGATGGCCGAATCCAAGGAGGGCATCAGTCGGGTGCGCAAGATTGTTCAGGATCTGAAGGACTTTTCGCGCGTCGACAACAACCAGGAATGGATATTGGCGGATTTGCATCAAGGCATGGAGTCGACCTTGAACATCGTCAACAACGAGATCAAGTACAAGGCCCGCGTCGTGAAACAGTATGGCGACCTGCCGGAGGTCGAATGCTTGGCTTCAGAGATCAATCAGGTCTTCATGAATTTACTGATCAATGCCTCCCACGCCATTCAACGCAGCGATGGCTGCATCACCATCAGTTCGGGGCGCGCCGACGACCAAGTCTGGCTTGAAATCGCCGACAACGGTTCGGGCATCGATCCTGAGCATCTGAAGCGGATCTTCGACCCCTTCTTCACCACCAAGCCGATCGGGCAAGGTACCGGGCTCGGCTTGTCGCTTTCTTACGGCATCATCAAAAAGCACCAGGGGCAGATCTTGGTGGACAGTCAGGTCGGGGTCGGCACGCGCTTTCGCATCGTGCTGCCGATTGATCAACGACGCAACGATGCACTGCAACAGCCGGCAGTTTGACTAGGGGAAGCCATGGTTGACTCAGTACTAGCCGAATCCACTGTTCCCGACGGCCCCGCGGATCGCCAGGCGGTGGTGCTCTGTGTGGATGATGAGCCGGCCATACTCAGCTCGTTGAGGCGCTTGCTGCGGCCGCTGGGCTGCAAGGTTTTGATTGCCGAAGGCGGGCAGGCCGGGCTGCGCTTGCTGGAGCAGGAGGCGGTGGATCTGGTGGTGTCTGATATGCGCATGCCCGAGATGGACGGCGCGCAATTCCTGGAGCAGGTGCGGCTGCGTTGGCCCGAGGCCATCCGCATCCTGCTGACCGGCTATGCCGACATCAGCTCAACCATTGCGGCCATCAACCGGGGAGAGATTCATCGCTACATCGCCAAGCCTTGGGATGACCAAAGCATGCTGCTGGCGGTGCAGGATGGGCTCAACCGCAAGCGCCTGGAGCAGGAGAATCTGCGGTTGCAAGCGCTGACTCGGCAACAAAACGAGCAGCTGCAGGGGCTCAATGCCGGCCTTGAGGCCCGCGTCAAATCGCGCACCCAGGAGCTGGAGCAGGTCAACGGCATGCTGGAGAAGGCCTTTGCTCAGCTGCAGGACAACTTCCTGCTGTCCATCAATATGTTTGCCGGCCTGATGGAGTTGCGCGATGGCAGCATGGCCGGTTACTCGCGCCAGGTGGCCGCGCTGGCGCTGGGCACCGCGCAGCAGTTGAAGCTAGGCGCAACGATTGAGCAAGACGTGCACATCGCCGGGCTGTTGCACGAGGTCGGCAAACTCGGTTTTCCCGACGGCCTGTTGCGCAAACCGATGTCGCTGATGCGCGGCGACGAGCAGCTTCTGTTCCGTAAACACCCACTGAATGCCGAGGCTGCACTGATGCCTCTGGCGCAATTGCAGCGTGCGGCCAAGTATGTGCGCGCCCAGCATGAACGCCTCGACGGCCGAGGTTTTCCGGATGGGCTTGCCGGCAAGGACTTCAGCCTGCCCGCGCAGGCGCTGGCGGTGACCGTCGACTACTTTGCGCTGCAGAGCGGGCGCATTTCGGAACGCCGCTACAGCGAAGCCGATGCTTTGGCCATGATCCGCGGCGGCGCGCAAACACGCTACGCCACCGAGGTGGTGGAGGCCTTTTGCGAGGCGCTGAAGGAGTTGGCGGCAACGCATGCCAATGACCGGCATATCGGGGCGGGCGAGTTGGTGGAGGGTATGGTGTTGTCCCGCGACCTGACCAGCCCGCAGGGGGCCCTGCTGCTGGCGGCGGGTTATGTTTTTGATGCGCGCGTGGTCCGGCAGGTGCGGGAATATGCGCGACGCGAAGGCGCCAAGCTGAGTCTGTACGTTGCACTGGACAAGGTCTCGGCCCCGGCGTCTGGTGCTTGACTTCGTCTTTACCGCGCCCGTTTGGGCGCCGCAAAGACCCCACACAGGAAAAATCATGGTGGAACGAATTCTTCTGCTGGACGATGAGCCCCACATCCTGCGCGCCCTGCAACGTCTGCTGCGCCTGGGGCTGCAAGACGCGCTGCTGCAGCCCTACGAACTGGAGACCTTCAGTGATCCGCTGGCGGCGCTGCAGCGCGCGCATGAGGTCAGCTTCGCGCTGGTGATTTCCGACTACCGGATGCCGCAGATGAACGGGGTCGAGTTTCTGAAGGTCTTGCGCCAGCTGCAGCCCGACTGCGCACGCATCATCCTGTCGGGCTATGCCGATCTGAACGGATTGATGGCCGCCATCAACGAGGCCGGCATCATGCGATTCATCTCCAAGCCCTGGAATGATCATGACCTGCTGTGCGCGATGAGCCAGGTGCTGCGCATCCGCGAACTGGACATCGAGAATCGACGCCTGGCCGATCTGGTGCGGCAGCAGCAGGGGCAGCTCAGCGCCCAGGAGTTGGAACTGCGCCGGCTTGAACGCCTGGAGCCCGGTATCACCAAGGTGAATTGGGGCCCGGATGGATCCTTCCTGCTGGAAGATCCGGGCGAGGTCATCCTGTGAGTGAGCCGCTGCCCGCGGATTTTCTAGCGGCTCTGAATGCAGTCAGCGCGCCCAGCATGGTCCATGCAGGTGATCGGGTTCTGTATGCCAATGCCGCCATGCAGCGCTTGCTCGGCTATGACATGGCTACCCTGCAGACCATGCAGTTCGACGCCTGGGCCACACCGGACACTCGTCAGGCCCTGCAGGACTATGGCCGGCGCTGCCTGAATGAAGCAGGTGAATTGCCCGCCTCGGAAACCGAGGCCTTGACGGCCAGCGGCGCCGTGCGCTACCTCGAGCTCAATGCCAAGTCGGTCCGGCTGGAACAAGGCAACGTGCTGGCTGTCATGACCTGCCAGGATCTCAGCGACATGCGCCATGTGCAGAGCAGCTTGCTGGATCTGAGCCGGGTGCTGCATCAAATCATTGAGAACAACCCGGTGGCGACCTTTGTGCTCGACGCAGAACATCGTGTGACGCAGTGGAACACCGCCTGCGTCAAGCTGACCGGCATTGCCATGCATGAGTTGATGCTTGGGGAACGCGAGGCGTGGCAAGCCTTTTACAAGGAAAAGCGGCCGCTGCTGGCCGATCTCATCGTGGACGGCCGTCTGTTGCGCGGCGAGGCACCGGTGGGTGAACCGGGCGAGCAAGAGCGGCCGTCGCCGCTGATACCCGGTGCCTTCGAGGTCGAACGCTTCTTTGCGCAGATGGGCGAGCAGGGGCGCTGGCTGTTCCTGACCGGCGCGCCTCTGACCGATGCGCAAGGGCGCACGGTGGGTGCCATCGAAACCCTGCAGGACGTGACGGCTAGGCGCCTCGCCGAGGAGGAGATCTCCCGCCACCGTCAGGAGCTTGAGCGGCTGGTCGCGGACCGCACAGCCGAGTTGTTGGGCACCCATCATGAGCTTGACGCATTTTTGGAGAACGCCTCGGTGGGCATCATCACTACCGCCAAACAATGCATAGGCCGCAGCAACCGGAAGTTCGCGGAGATGTTCGAATTCGGCGACGAAGCTCCGCGCGGTCATTCCACGACCGAGCTATTCTGCGATGCGCAAGCCTACGCGTCGCTTGGACAGATCGCCTATCCCATTCTGTCGCGTGGCGACTCTTTGCTGCATGAGATGGAGATGTGCACGCTCAAGGGCAACCGCTTATGGGTGCAGATGATTGCCTATGTTGCGGACCCTGACAATCCGGCGGCGGGCACTTGGTGGATGCTGCAGGATCGCACCGAAGTCAAACGGGTTCAGGGTGAGCTGCAGAGCAATTTCGAGCGCATCAAGGAAACCAATGCGCGCCTGGAAGAGGCTCAGAACCAGCTGCTGCAGTCCGAGAAGATGGCTTCGATTGGCCAGCTCGCCGCCGGCGTGGCACATGAAATCAACAATCCGATCGGCTTTGTCAGCTCCAACCTGGGCACCTTGCGGCGCTATGTGGAGAGCATGTTTGAGCTGCTCGGCTGCTATGAGAAGGCCGATCGCAGCGTCTGGGAGCCCAGCCATCGGCAGGAGATTGAGCGGCTGCGTGCAGCGCTGGACATGGACTTTCTCGCCGAGGACCTGCCACTCCTACTTAACGAAAGCGATGACGGACTGGTGCGGGTCAAAAAGATCGTTGAGGATTTGAAAGACTTCTCGCGCGTCGATCAGACCGATTGGCAGGACGCCGATCTCAACGCCGGGCTTGATTCAACCCTCAATGTGGTGATGAATGAGGTCAAGTACAAGGCCGAGGTGGTCAAGCACTACGGCGTGCTGCCGACCGTGCGTTGCCGGGCGGCGCAGCTCAACCAGGTGTTCATGAATTTGATCGTCAATGCGGCCCATGCCATCGTCGAGCGCGGCCAGATCACGCTGAGTACCCGCCGGGAGGGTGACTGGGTCTGCGTCAGCGTACGCGACAGCGGTGCCGGCATGAGCGAGGCGGTGTTGCGGCGAATTTTCGAGCCCTTCTACACCACCAAGCCGGTCGGGCAGGGCACCGGCCTGGGGCTGTCGCTGTCCTTCTCGATCGTGAAAAAACACGGCGGGCGCATTGAGGTCGAGTCTGAGGTGGGTGCCGGCAGCTGCTTCAGCGTCTGGATTCCGATCGCCGGTCCGGTAGATGGCATTGAGGCTCGCTAGGTTTCTATCCAGGCCCGCCATCACGGCGCCCACCTACCCGTCTGTGATCGGGTAATGTTTGTCTGCTATGTCCTGTGTTGCGTCACCGCCTTCACGGGGTGGTCGACAGCCGTGCAGGACATAGTCGCCCTATTTGCGCTGTTCCCGTTACTCCTCGTCCTGAAAGCGCTGGCGAATCTCCAGCACTTGGGTCCATTGCGCGAAAAAGCTGTCCACGCAGAGCGGGTCAAAATGAGTGCCGCTATGAGCCAGCAAATGCTCTCGCGCCTGCTCCAGCGACCAGGCTTTTTTGTAGGGGCGCTCCGAGGTCAAGGCGTCAAACACATCGGCCACCGCAACGATGCGGCTGAAGATCGGAATCTCGGCCCCGGCCAAGCCTTGCGGATAGCCGCTGCCGTCAAATTTTTCATGATGGCCCAAGGCAATCGCCGCCCCGGTTTGCAAAACCAGCGAGGAGCTGTCCTTCAGGATTTCATGGCCGATCTGCGCATGCTGCTTCATCACCTCGAACTCGTCCGCCGTCAGCCGCCCCGGCTTGAGCAGGATCGAGTCGGTGATGCCGACCTTGCCGATGTCATGCATCGGTGCGGCCTCCAGCAGCAACTGCCGCTCGGCCTCGGGCAGGCCCAGGCCGCGCGCGATCAGCTCCGAGTAATGCGCCATGCGCAGGATATGGGCGCCGGTTTCGGGGTCGCGGTACTCGGCCGCTTTCGATAGGCGCACCACCGTTTCTCGCTCGCGAGCCAGCACTTCTTGCGTGGCCTTGGCGACCTCGCCGGCCAGCCAATCGGCCCGGTCGGCCAGCTTGGCCTGGGCCAATTCCAGCGCCTGCAAGGCCTGCGTGGCCTGCCTTTGCGCGGCGTCAGCCAGCCCGTAGGCGGCCGCGTTCTCCAGCGCAATGGCACCGTAGGAACACAGCGTTCGGCAAATCGCCGCTTCGCGCTCGCCATAGGCATCGGGGCGCATCGCCTGCACCGACATCACGCCCAGCAGCCGCGTGCCAATGAAGAGCGGCGTGAACAGCATGCTGACGGTCTCGAGCGGGCCCAGCAGCGAGCTGGGGTGCAGGCCCGCAATCGCTTGACCGGTGCCGAGCTGCTGGCCTTCGCGTGCGCAGCGGGCGGTGTGGGAGTCGGGATGATCAAGCGCGATCTGCGGTGCCTGCAACTCGATCGCGCCCGAGCAAGCGAAGGCCGGCTGCAGCATGCGCCCGTCCGCGGCCAGCAGATAGACAAAGAAGCTGCTCACATCCATCAGCTGCTCGAGATGGCGATGGAAGGTGGCAAAAATGGCCTGCGTCTTCAGATTGCCGGTCAGCTCCAGGCCAATCTGGCTCAGCACTTCCAGCGTGGCGCTGGCTTCCTCCAGCGCCTCGGCGCGCTGCGCCTGCGCCGCCGCCAATTGCCGCTGACCCTGCGCCTCGGCGCGCGCGCGCTCGCTGTCTTGGCGCACCAGCAAGGATTCGGCCCGGTTGCGCGCCTGCTCGATCTTCTTGTTGGCGCGTGCCTGCGCCGCCGCCTGACCATAGGCCAGCGCTTGTTGCTCATCGCCGCTGGCCGCGTAGGCATTGGCCAGCTCGTTGAGCAATTCCGTCGGCACCACAAAAGCCTCGATGCTGGCGGCCACGCCCAGGGCCAGCTTCAGGTAGTGCAAGACCGGGTTGGCCTCCAGCATGCCCTCGGGCGCTGGTAAGGCATAGGTTTGGTAGCGCTCGGCATAGACCCGCAGGATCTTGACCTGGTCATCGGTGCCGCCTTGGCTGCGCGCCAGCTTCAAGGCGGCCGCAATCTTGCTCAGCGCTGCATCGGCTTGACCGAGCCGGCACAGCGCCATGGCTTGGCCGGTCCAGGCCCGGTAGAGGTAGGCGACGCTGCTGGCCAGATTGGCCTGCTCTTCGGCCTTGCAAAAATGCTGCAGGGCGGCATCGGGCGCACCGGTTTCCAGCGTCAAGTCGCCCAGGTAGAGCTGTGTCAGCGTGTGACCTTGCGATGCTGGCAGGTTTTGCAGTGCCTGCAGCGCTTCATGCAGGGTGGCGCGGGCATCGTCATAACGGCCCAGCGAGCGCTGAATCTTGCCGGTTTGCATCAAGGCCAGGCCCAGCGGCGCCGGCCAGCCGGCGCTGCGGGCCGTGCTCAGGCCGCGCTCACCCCATTCCAGGGCCGCGTCCATATCGCCCAGGGCCGCCAAGGCGTCGGCCGCATTGCCGGCCGCGTAAATGGCCAGGCGCTGCTGACCGGTTTCGGTCGCGGCATTGAATGACTGCACAAAGAGCTGGCTGCCCGCGCCCGGGGCGCCCATCAAACTGGCCAAAATGGCCTGGGTGCTGGCCAGGCAAGCCAGGGCGGCCGGCCCCAGTTCGGCGCAGCGCTGCGGGTCAAACAGCTCCTTCAGGCTGGCCGCGGTGGCCGGCGCATCTCGAAACGCGGTTTGCGCCAGAGCTCGTGCTTGGGCGGCGGCCAGGCGCTGAGGGTCTTGCCCCGCCCGGAAATCCCCCATCGCAGAATTCAGATACTCGTCGCCGAGCTTGGTATCGCCCCGCTCCAGCCACAGCGTCGCCAAACACCAACGCGCATCGCCGCTGCCGATGGCGTCGCCCAGCTCATCAAACGAGGCCAGGGCCGCTTGAGCCAGTTGCTCGCCGGCCTCCAGCTGGCCGTACAGGCCGCTGAGCTCGGCGCTCAGCAGTTGCAAGCGGGCGCGGTGGCGCTCGCGCTCCAGCTCATCGATTTGGGTGTTCTCATCGCTGAGCCAGGCCTCCGCGTCGGCGGCCAGCAGCAGCGCGCGCCGGCAGTCGCGTTGGCGCAGCTGCCAGGCCAGATCGACCATCAGGTCGAGGTTGTCGCTGCCGGGCGAGGCGCGCAGCGCGGCCTCCATCTCGAGAACCCGTTGATTGACTGCAAACCATTCCATGCTGTGCCTAGGTGAAAGCTCGGAGCCAGTTTCGCCGAAAAATCCGCCGCCAATCGCCGCTTCAAAGCCGCGCCGCGACGCCTGATCGAGCCATCAAACGGCGCCGGCTTTGTATTGCTCGCGCCAACGCTCAAAGTCCGGCGTGTTCATCGGCTTGGCGATCAAGTAACCCTGCACCAGATCGCAACCGGCCGCGCGCAGAATAGCCAGCTCGGCCGCGGTTTCCACGCCCTCGGCGGTGACCGTCAAGCGCAGGCTTTGGCCGAGCTTGACGATGGAGCCGAGTAGCTCCTGGCGGCGCGTATCGAGGTTGACGCCGTCGACAAAACTGCGGTCGATCTTCAGCTCATGCACCGGCAAGCGCTGCAAATAGGCCAGCGAAGATTGGCCGGTGCCGAAGTCGTCGATCGACAGCTTGACGCCCAACTCGTGCAGCGCATGCAGCATCTGTATGGGCTCGGGCCCGGCCGCCATCAGCCCCGATTCGGTCAACTCCAGATGCAGCAGATGGGCCGGCAAGTCCGCGTCCTTGAGCAGCAGGGCGACCCGGCTGACCAGGGTGGGGTCTTGCAAATCCAGCGTCGACACATTGACGGCAATACTCAAATTCAAGCCTTGAGCCGACCAAGCGGACAGCGTGCGCACGGCATGCTCCAGCATCCACTGGGTGATCTGGCGGATGCGGCCGGTTTGCTCGGCAAAGGGCACAAAATCATTCGGCGGCAGCCAGCCCCTTGTCGGATGCTGCCAGCGCACCAAGGCTTCCACGCCTTGCAGCGTACCGTCCAGCGCCGACACCTTGGGCTGCAGGAACTGCCGCAGCTGGTTCTGCGTCACCGCCTCTTGCAGGTCGGACAGCAGGCTGAGCTGCTGTTTGCGCGCCGCCTCCAGCGTCGGCACATAGAGCGTCGCGTGCGAGCGCAGGCGCTTGCTCTCGAACATCGCCTGTTCGGCCAGACGCAGCAAGGCCTCGCAGCTTTGCCCATGGGCGGGGAAGAGGGCCATGCCGATTGAAATCGACACATCCAGGGTCTGGCCATGCCAGCAGACGATGTGCTGCACCGCCTGCAGCACCTCCTGTGCCTTGGCCTGCGCCGCCACACCGACACTGGCCCCCTGCAGAGGCAGCAGCGCGACAAAGGTACCGCCGGCCAAACGGCCCAAACAGCTTCCGTCTTGCAGCAAGGCCTGCAATTTGCCGGCCGCGCCCGTCAACACCGCGTCGCCGGCCTCGAAACCGAGGATGTTGTTGATCGCCTTGAGCCGGTCGACGTCCATGCACAGCAGCACCGCCGAGCCCTCGGCCAGCGACCATTGCGCCAAACGTTCGTCGCCCAGGCTGACAAAGTGGGCGCGCAGTGCCAACCCCGTCAACAGATCGATATTGGCCTGGCGCTGCAGCTGCTGCTCGCGGTCACCGACCGCCTGCGCCAAGGTGTTGACCGCGGCGCTGACCCGGCTGACCTCGTCATGCCCTTGCACCTCGATGCGCTGCGAGTAGTCGCCCGCTGCGATCAAGCCGGCACCGGCCTCGGTCTTGGACAAAGGGCCGGTGATGCTGCGCGTGACGGCCGCCGCCAGGCCCAGCCCCAGCAGCAAAGCGGCCACGCAGGCCAGCAAAACGGCCATGCGGTCACGCGCGATCTGCTCGCGCAGACGGGTGGCTTCGGCGATGGTGGCCACCTGCTCGGCATTGGACAAATCCCGGATGGACTCGGCCAGACTGCTCAAGCTGACCTCGGTCTCGGCGCCCAACATGCGGCGGGCTTCCTCAAAGTCGTCGGCCTCCAGCAGGTCAGCGTTGAAGCCGTAATGCGCCCGGTACTGCTCCAGGCGGCTGCGCATCAGCTCGAAAGCCTCATGCCTGGGTCCCGCGGGCAGGCGCTGGTCGAGCTGGGCCAGCGCATTGTTCAAGCGCCCGTTGGCGGCGTCGATGGCCTCATAGGCTTGCACGCGTTGCTGCCGCTTGGCGCTGATCAAGACCAGCAGCTTGCGCGCCGCATCTTCGGAGCCGGCGCTGATGTCGCTGATCAGCTCGGTGGTCAAAGCCTGCTCGGCCACCAAGGTCGTCAAAGCGTTGGAAAAGTTGGCGAAGCGGGTGATCGCCATGCCCGCCACCAGCAGCAGCAAGACCAGCAAAATCGAAAACACCAGGGCCAGGCGGGGTCCGATTCGAAGGCGGGGGAGCAAAAACGGCATGGCGGGCTTGACTTGAGGATGTCGCCCTATCTTAGAGGCAGGCAACTCGCCGCCCACCCCGGCACTAGTTGATGCGCAACCAAGTGGTCTTCAGCTCGGTGTACTTGTCGAAGGCGTGCAGCGATTTGTCGCGGCCGTTGCCGCTTTGCTTGTAGCCGCCGAACGGCACCGTCATATCGTCCTCGTCATATTGGTTGACATGGACGGTGCCGGCTCGCAGGGCTTTTGCTACCCGGTGCGCGCGGTCGATATGGCTGCTCCAGACGCTGGCCTGCAGGCCGTAGGGGCTGTCATTGGCGAGCGCCACTGCCTCGGCCTCGTCCTTGAAGCGGATCACGCTCATCACCGGGCCGAAGATTTCCTCGCGCGCGATCTTCATCTGCGGCTGCGCCTCGAACACCGTTGGCTCGACAAAGAAGCCGCCGCTGTCCGTGCGCGATTGCTTGGCCCCGGCGACCACGCGGGCGCCCTCGGCCACGCCGGATTCGATATAGCCCATCACTGTGCGCAGCTGACCCTCGTCCACCAAGGCCCCCATCACCGTGCCGGGCTCAAGCGGGTCGGCCGGCCGGTAGTTCGGCGCCTCGGCCGCCACCAGGGCGATGAACTCATCGGCAATGTCCTGCTGCACCAGCACCCGTGAGGGCGCATTGCAGGACTCGCCCTGGTTGAAGAACATGCTGCCGGCGACGGTTTGCGCGCAGCGCTTGAGATCGTCAAAGTCCGGGAAGACCAGGAACGCCGACTTGCCGCCGAGTTCGTTATAGACCCGCTTCAAGTTTGAGCGGCCGGCGTATTCCAGCATCTTGCGGCCGACCCGGATCGAGCCGGTGAAGCCGATCGCGTCCACGTCCATATGCAGGGCCAGCGCTTCGCCGGCCTCGTGGCCGAAACCGGGCACCACATTGAAGACGCCTTCGGGCAAGCCGGCCTGCAGTGCCAATTCGGCCAGACGCAGCGCGGTCAGTGGAGATTTTTCGCTAGGTTTCAAGACCACCGAATTGCCGGCGGCCAAAGCGGGACCTAGCTTCCAGGCCGACATGATCAGCGGATAGTTCCAGGGCACGATAGCACCGATCACGCCCATGGGCTCGCGCTGTATCAGCGCCAGCGCGTTCGGGCCGGTCGGCGCAATCTCGTCATAGATTTTGTCGACCGCCTCGGCATACCAGGCGATGCAGCGCGCGGCCGCTGGCACGTCGACAGCGAGCGAATACTGGATCGGTTTGCCCATGTCCAGGGTTTCCAGCAGGGCCAGCTCCTCCTTGGCGGCCATGATCAGATCGGCAAATTTGAGCAGCACACGCTTGCGCGCGGCGGGCGGGCGGCGGGCCCAGCGGCCGTCATCAAAAGCGGCGCGGGCCGAGGCGACGGCCGCATCGACATCGGCCGCTTGGCAGCGGCTCACCTGGCCCAGACTCTTGCCGTTGATGGGCGAGATGCAGTCGAACTGTTCACCGCTCAAGCCCTCGACTCGGCGCCCGGCTATCACCGGCCGGCCGTCTATCGTCAACGCGGCAGCGCGTTCGTGCCAGTTGATGGTTTGCTTGCTCATGGTCAGGACCCCGCTTTGTCAGAACTTCACGACCACCGAGGCGCCAAGCAGGTTATTGCTCTTGGAGAAACGGCCGTCCTTGACCACCTCGAACACCGCGCGGTCCGCGCGGTCATAGCGGTACTCGAGCTTGAAGCTGGTGTTGAGGTCATACAGATAGTTGAGGCCCAGCGCCAGGGCGCTGCGGTTGGCGCCGCGCTCGGTGTCGGCGAGCAAGAGGTCGCCGGTGTCGATATCGCGCCCGGTCATGGTGGGGCCGATGCCGTTGCGGGCATCGGAGCCAAAGCCCAAGAGACCGCCGCCATTCTTGTCGTTCTTCAAGTAGTCGGCGCGGGCGATGGCTTCCAGGCGCGGGCTGATCTTGTAGGCGACCAGGCCGGAGATGCCCATCCATTCCGAGTTGCGCAGCTCGCCGGTGTCCGGGTTGGCGGTGATGGCGGCCTGCTTTTGGCCACCGTAGCTGAGCTGCCCTTGCACGGTCCAGTCACCGCGAATGAAGTAGCCATCGATCTCGAACAGATTCAGCATGGTGTTGGCAGTGCCGCCGACGCCATTGGCCGCCTTGCCGTGCACGCCGGCGAAGCCGAAGCCCTCGAACTCGCCCTTGGAATAATCGACCCGGTAAGCGATCACCGGCGACTTCTCGCCCGAGGGCAGCATCGAGGCATTCAGATTGGCCAGCACCGCCTTGCTCAGCCATTTGCCCCGCGTCAGCTCAATGCCGGCGCCGGTATAGGCGGTGGGCAGGGTGAAGTCGAATAACAAGTTATGTGTGATCAGCTTGTTCTGCGTCGGCGGCAGGTACTCATAGCCGGACCAGTCGGGGATATGGCCGGCAATCATGCGGGTCTGCAGATCACCCAGGGGGATGGACACGCTGGCCTCTTGCACCAGGCCGCCATTGCCGATCACCGCGTCGGTGCCGCGGTTGGGTGACAGGGTCAGGCGCCAGCGCGTGCCGCCCTCGGTCTCCTTCAGCAGATCGAGCGCGGCGGTGCCCATATAGGAGTTGTCGTAGTTGTAGCCATCGTCGGCGACATTGTTCAGGAACTGGAAGCCGGCACGGTTCTGGTTGCGGTTGTAGATGAAGCTGGGGTCCATATAGCCGCTGATCTTCAGGTTCTTCAGCCCGAACGCTTCGATGCTGTCTTCCAGCGCCTCGGTCTTGACGGCGATGCGGTTGAAGTCCTGCGCCTGCTGCGGGGTCATGCCCCATTGGGCGCTGCCGGCCGCCGCTGCTGCCGTGGCCGGTGCTGCCGGCTTGGCTTCATTCGCTTTCAGCCGCTCTTCGAGCTGATTGACGCGGTCACGCAGCGCGCGCAGCTCTTTCAATAGCTCGTCATTGGTCTGCGCCACCGCCACGCCGGGATAGGCGCCCGCAATTGCCAGAGTCATCGCCGCAAGGATTGGGAATTTCATCAGGTTCTCCGGTTTGTATTGTGTTCAGCTTTGGCGATCAAGCGCCCCGTTGCGCCGCGGCCATCTCCGCACTGCGCCGCCGCTCGGCCCGTGCGATCAAGTAACTGGCCAGCACCACGCCGATTGCCACCACCACGATGATGACGGTGGCGACCGCATTGATGCTGGGGCTCACACCCAAGCGCGCGCGGTTGAAGATCACCAGCGGCAAGGTGGTCGAGCCCGGCCCGCTCAAAAAGGCCGACAGCACCACATCGTCCAGCGACAGCGTGAAGGTCAAGAGCCAGGCCGAGAACATCGATTGCGTGACCATAGGCAGCGTCACCAGCAAGAAGACCTGCAGCGGTTTGGCGCCCAGGTCCATCGCCGCCTCTTCGAGCTGGGGGTTGAGTTCGGTCAAGCGGGCCTGAATCACCACCGTCGCATAGGCCATGCCCAGCAGCAGATGGCCCAGCCAGATCGTCAGTGCGCCCTTGGGCAGGCTCCAGCCCAGGCTGGCCTCCATTGCACGCTGCAAGGTCACCAGCATCAAGAGCAGGGACAGGCCGACGATCACCTCGGGCATCACCAGCGGCGCGCTGACCATGCCGGCGAACAGCGTGCGGCCCTTGAAGCGCTTGTACTTGACCAGGGCAAAGGCGGCGAAGGTGCCCAAGAGCACCGAGGCGCAGGCGGTTGCAAACGCGATTTCCATCGACAGCCTGAGTCCGCTCAGCATCTCGGTGTCGCTGCTCAGTTCGCGGTACCACTTCAGCGTAAAGCCGCCCCAGACCGAGGGCAGCTTGGAGTCGTTGAAGGAGTAGACGATCAGCGCCAGTATCGGCAGGAACAGAAACGCAAAACCCAGCAGCAGCCAGAGCCGGCCGAACCAGAGCGTCGCCCTGGGGCCGAGCAAGGCGCGCGTGACCTTGGCGTTAGTGCTGACGGCCGCGCTCATGACTTGGCTCCCTTGCTGTCATTGGCGCTCTGGCTCTCGGCCTGGTACTTATTGAACAGGGCCAGCGGCACGATGATCAAGAGCACCATCACCACGGCCACGGCCGAGGCCATCGGCCAGTCGTTGTTGCTGAAGAACTCGTCCCACAGCACGCGGCCA
>JADMJQ010000211.1:0-2530 GCA_018780415.1 Roseateles sp.
TGCCTATCTGATGGTGCCCGATCTGGAAAGCCTGACCAAGCAAGCCAAGCAGCGACTCGAAGCGATTCAGCAAATGGAAGAGCTGGGCTCGGGCTTCTATCTGGCCATGCACGACCTGGAGATTCGCGGTGCCGGCCAGATGCTGGGCGAGAACCAGAGCGGCAATATGATGGAAATCGGCTTCCAGCTCTATAACGAGATGCTGGCCGAGGCGGTCCGCTCGCTCAAGTCCGGCAAGGAGCCCGATCTGCTCAGCCCGCTGGCGGCCGTCACCGAAATCAATCTGCACTCGCCGGCGCTGCTGCCCGACGCCTATTGCGGCGATGTCCATCAGCGCCTGTCGCTGTACAAGCGCCTGGCCTCGGCCGAGAAGAGCGAGCAGATCGACAAGCTGCTGGAAGAAGTCACCGACCGCTTCGGCAAACTGCCCACCCAGGGCCAGACCTTGTTCGACACCCACCGCCTGCGCGTGCTGGCCAAGCCTTACGGCGTGGCCAAGATCGACGCCGCGCCGATGGGGCTGAACATCAACTTCCGCCCCAACCCGCCGATCGATGCGATGCGGGTGATAGCCCTGGTACAAAAGAATCGCCACATCAAGCTGGTCGGCAATGACAAGCTGCGCATCGACAAGGCGCTCAGCGACCCCAAGGACCGCGCACAAGCGATCCGCGAGGTGCTGAAGTTGCTGGGCGCACCGATCAAACAAGACTGACAGAACACCAAGATGACGACTCAAGATTTAGTGGTGCAGGGCTTCACGCCGCCATTGGCAATGGCCGACTTCAAGTTGGCCGCCTTCGACATGGACTCGACGCTGATCAATATCGAGTGCATCGACGAGATCGCCGACGCCGCCGGCCGCAAAGCCGAGGTGGCCGCCATCACCGAAGCGGCGATGCGCGGTGAAATCACCGACTTCAAGGACAGTTTGCGACGCCGCCTGGCGCTGCTCAAGGGCGTGCCGGTCACGGCGCTGGATGAGGTTCTCAAGTCTCGCCTGCAGTTCAACCCCGGTGCCCGCGAACTGTGCGCGGCCTTGAAGCGCGCCGGCATCAAGCTGTTGCTGGTGTCGGGTGGCTTCACCTTCTTTACCCGTTATGTCGCGGCCGAGTTGGGCATGGACTTTGTGCGCAGCAATGAGCTGGAAATCCAAGACGGCGTGCTCACCGGCGGCCTGGTAATGCAAGACTGGGGCGATATCTGCGACGGCGAAGAAAAGCGCCGCATGATGCTGCAATGCGCGGCCAAAATTGGCTGTGAGGCCAAGCAGTGCATCGCCGTCGGCGACGGCGCCAACGACCTTTTGATGATGGGCGCGGCCGGCTTGTCGGTCGCCTTCCTCGCCAAGCCGCGCGTGCGTGAGCAGGCCATGGTGGCGATCAACGCGGGTGGGCTGGAGCGCTTGCTGAGTTTGATTGAAGCCAATTAGATGCGGCCAAAGCTGACGTAGGATCAAGCCGTCAGTCCAAGCGAGGTCCACGTCCATGCCCGATCCAGCTGCCCCGCCTGCCCTATCCGCAGCACCCACGTTGGCGCCCGAGCTCTTGGTCAACTCCTTGGACAAGGCCAACCTCGGTCTGGTCTGGGTGGACGAAGCAGGCACGATTCGGCATGCCAACCAGTACTTCCGCAAGTTCAGCGTCGCCGCTGATTATTTGCATCAGTGCTTTCAAGACCTCAGCCGCGAGAGCTGGCAGGCCTTGTTGCGCCAAGAAGGGCCGGCGGAGCTCCGGCAACAGACGCTGCTGCTGCAACTGACCTTGGCCGAAGGTGGGCAGCGCAGCGTCGAGCTGCAGTTCCAATCAGTACCAGCGTCCGAATCCAAGCTGACCTTGCTGCTGCTGCGGCCCATGGATGAACGCAGCGAGCGCGAAGCCGTCTCGGGCCTTCAGCATGAGGTGCTGGAGGCGGTGGCCCTGGGCCGGCCGCTGCCGGTGGTGATGGACCTGCTGTGCCGGCGCGTCGAAGCCTTGGCGCCGGACGTGATTTGCTCGGTGCTGGCGGTTGACGAGGCCGGCCAGTTGCGCCCCTTGGCCGCGCCCAGCCTACCTTCAAATTTCAGCGCCGCCTTGGATGGGCTGACCATCGGTCCCTCGGTCGGCTCTTGCGGCACGGCGGCTTGGCAGGGCAAGGCCGTGCAGGTCAGCGATATTGCCAATGACCCGCTTTGGGCCGACTACCGGGCCTTGGCCCTGTCTTTTGGCCTGGGCGCATGCTGGTCGACGCCGATATTCTTGAATCCGCAAAAGGTGGGCGCGACCTTTGCGCTGTATTACCGCGAGGCGCGCGATGTGGCACCGTTTCATCGCCGCATGGTCGAGGCCTGCGAGCAGCTTTGCACGGTGGCGCTCAAGCATGACGAGCATCTGCGCCAGATTGAGCGCCTGGCCTATTTCGACGGCGTGACCGGCCTGCCCAATCGCAGCTTGTTTGCCGACCGAGTCAAGCAGGCCTTGCCGCTGGCCGGGCGCTCG
Source organism: Roseateles sp. (assembly GCA_018780415.1). Taxonomy (GTDB): domain Bacteria; phylum Pseudomonadota; class Gammaproteobacteria; order Burkholderiales; family Burkholderiaceae_C; genus Paucibacter_A. The sequence goes on from JADMJQ010000211.1 coordinate 2,478, forward strand.
GGCGCACCGGCGGCCTTGTTGCTGCTGGACCTGGACCGCTTCAAAACCGTAAA
>JADMJQ010000211.1:2540-8041 GCA_018780415.1 Roseateles sp.
TCTGCATCCGTGAGGGCGACACGGTGGCCAGATTTGGCGGTGACGAGTTTGTGGCTTGGTTGCCTGGCTGCAGCGCCAGCTATGCGATGCAGGTGGCGGCCAAGCTGCTGGCCAGCCTGGAGCAGCCACTGGAGCTGCCGGGTGTGGCGGAGCCGCTGCTGATCAGTGCCAGCATCGGCGTCAGTTGCTTCCCGGACGACGGCCATGAGCTGGACAAGCTGCTCAAGCATGCGGACATCGCCATGTACGAGGCCAAACGCGCCGGGCGCAACTGCGCACGCTTTTATTTGCCGGCGATGAATCTGGCTCTGGACACCCGCGTCGCGCTGGAAAGCGCATTGCGCCAAGCGCTGTCAAGCAACGCGCTGTGCCTGCACTATCAACCCAAGGTACGCCTGGCCGACGGTGCGTTGGTCGGCACCGAGGCCTTGTTGCGCTGGTGGCATCCGCTGCACGGCCAGGTGTCTCCCGACACCTTTATTCCGATGGCCGAAGACTGCGGCCTGGTCAACGCGCTGGACGCCTGGGTGCTGGAAGCGGCTTGCGCGCAATTGGCCAGTTGGCGCGAGCAGGGTGTGGCTATTCAAGCGGTGGCGGTGAATGTGTCGCCGACGCGCTTTCAACAAGACGATGTGGCCGCACATGTGCACTCGCTGCTGCTGCGCCATGGCTTGAGCGCCGGCCAAATCACCTTGGAAATGACCGAACGCCTGCTGCTGGAGCATGAGCCGCGCACCGCCGACCAGCTCAACCAGCTGCATGCGATGGGTGTGCGTCTGTCCATCGACGACTTCGGCACCGGCTACTCCAGTCTCAGCTATTTGAAACGTCTGCCGGTCAGCGAGCTCAAGCTCGACAAGAGCTTTGTGCGCGACCTGGAGACCGACGCCGATGACCGCGCCCTGTCCAGTGCGGTGATTGGCATCGGGCGCGCTCTGGGGCTGGCCGTGGTAGCCGAAGGCGTAGAAACCGAGGGCCAGCGGCGCTTGCTGATCGAGGCCGGTTGCGAAATCGCCCAGGGCTATTTTTTCGCCCGCCCGCAGTCGGCGCAGGACCTGCAGACTTGGTTGAAACTACGTTGAACTTGAGTTGGGCTAGGTCAAACGACTTGCGCTGATCACCACGCCGTCGGCGTCGGCATACAGCCAGTCGCCGGGGCGAATGCTGACGCCCTGCACTTGCAGCACCACATCGGCCAGACCCTGGCCCTTGCGATCGGTCGGCATCGGCACATGGCCGAGCGCCAAGATCCCGACCTGCGCCTGCGCCAGCTCGGCCACATCGCGCACGCAGCCATTGATCAAGAGTCCGGCCCAACCGTGATGCGCTGCGGCCTGCCCCAGCTGCCCGCCCAGCAAGGCCCGCCGCAGCGAGCCGGCGCCGTCCACCACCAAGACGCGCCCGCCGCCTGGACTCTCCACCGCCGCCTTGACGAGGCTGTTGTCCTCAAAGCATTTGACCGTGCTGACCGGGCCGGCAAAGCGGGCCAGACCACCGTAACTGCGAAATACGCCGGGCAGCCAGCGGAAGTCACCCGCGTCGTCGCTCTTGTGGGCGTCACAAAAATCACAGGTCGAAAACAGCTGCTCCATCACAACGGCACCTGATCAATTGATGCGGCCGGGTCGGCCAAGACCTTGATGCGCACCCCGTGCATGGACACCACCTGGCCAGCGCGAATCTTGGCGGTCTTGCGCAACTCGTCCTGGCCGTTGACCTGCACATGGCCCTCGCTGATCAGCACACGGGCGCGGCCACCGCTTTCCACCAGGCCGTTGGCCTTCAGCAGCTTGTCCAGCTCGATGTACTCGCCACGCAGAACAAATTCGATTTGAGAGATCTTCATGGCCGGGATTGTCTCAAACAACTCCCGGCCATCGTGACGGGATCAGCTGCGGCGGCTGCGGCGGCGCAACAGAGCCAAGGTGGCCAAGCCCGTCAAGGCCAGGGCGAGCGACTGCGGCTCGGGCACTTGGCTGACGCTGGCGACGGCGTCGATGCCGTTGATGAAGCTGGTGCGGTCATAACTGCCCACATTCAGGCTGCGAAACGCCAAGACGCCGGAGCCATTGGCCGTGAAGGACAGATTGTGCTGGCCCCAAGCCTGGCCAGCTTGGGTGGAAAAAGTGCCCAGCTCGGCGCCCGCGAAAGTGACCTCGTAGCCTTGCAAGCCCGAATGGTTGCTGCGGCCGGCGTCAAACCAGCTCAGGGCGACCTGTGCGCCGGCATCCAGGGTCAGGTATTGCGACAGCGTCGCGCCGGTGCCCTGCAGGCCCAGCACAAAACTGCCCAAGCCGGCCTGACCATTGGCCAAGCTGGACGGGCCACCCCAGGCGCCGCTATTGGCACCGATGACCACCGTGCCACCATTCGTGTCCCAGCCGGCCAGCGTGCAGCCGGCGGACGAGGTGTAGCAGAAGCCCGACAAGCTGCTGCCGGTCTGGGTCTCGAAGCCACCGTTCGTCACCACGCCAGCTTGGGCGCCGCCAGCCAGCAACAGTGCCGCGCCACAAGCGACGCTGTTCAACAAGGGCTTAAATTTTGGTGTTTTCATGCGGAGATCCGGGTTGAAGGAATGGAGTGAACGCAGTGTCCAATGAAAGCACCGGGCCCGCGCGCCGGCCCCCACCGGCAGCAGTGACGCAAATCACGATGCAGCACGCAGAGGCCTGAAATCCCCCCTGTTCGAGTGCCTGCCACCCGGCCATGTTCTGGCGTTCACGCCATCGGCTAAGCTCGCGGCCATGTCGATCTCTGCCGCTGCCCCATCCGCCGAAACCACCCCCGCACGCATCTCGCCGCACGAGCTGCTGTTGCTCGCCAGCGTCTTCATCGTCGCCGCCTGCGGCCTGGTCTATGAGCTGACGGCCGGCGCCTTGGCCAGTTACTTGCTCGGTGACTCGGTGCTGCAGTTCTCCACCATCATCGGCACCTATCTGTTCGCGATGGGCCTGGGCTCCTGGCTGAGCCGCTATCTGAAGCACCAGCTGGTGGCGCAGTTCCTGAAGATCGAGCTGCTGGTCGGAATGGTCGGCGGGTTGATGCCGGCTGCGCTGTTCATCGCCCACAGCCTCTTGCCGCCGGGCCAGTTGGCGGCCTTTCGGGTGCTGCTCTACGGCCTGGTGCTGCTGGTCGGCGCCCTGGTCGGCTTGGAGATCCCGCTGGTCATGCGCATTCTCAAAAAGCAATTCAGCGAGCGCTATGCGCTGGGCGACCTGGTCTCCCAAGTGCTGACCTTTGACTACCTCGGCGCCCTGGTCGTCGCGCTGGCCTTCCCCTTGCTGCTGGTGCCCCACCTGGGTCTCGTGCGCACGGGGCTGTTCTTTGGCATTTTGAATGTCTTGGTGGCGGTCTGGGCGCTGCTGCTGTTCCGGACGCAGCTGAGGGCTTGGGCAGGGCACGCCTGGGCATGCGCGGCCGCCTTGGGCATCTTGCTGGTGGCGCTGCTGGGTGCCGACCGTCTGACCAGCTGGGCCGAGGACCGCTTTTACGGTGAGCACATCCTGCTGCGCGAGAGCTCGGACTACCAGCGCGTCGTCGTCACCCAGGGCAATGCCGGCACCCGTTTGTTCCTGAACGGCAATCTGCAGTTCAACTCCAAGGACGAATACCGCTATCACGAGGCGCTGGTCCACCCGGCGATGGCCGGCCATGGTGCACCGAAGAAGGTCCTGGTGCTGGGCGGCGGCGACGGCATGGCCGTGCGCGAAGTATTGCGTTACCCCAGCGTACAAAGCGTCACCCTGGTCGAGCTGGATCCGCATATGACGCGGCTGTTCTCCACCCTGCCCTTGCTGCGCAAGTTGAATGAAGACGCGCTGCTGAGCACTAAGCTGAACATCGTCAACGCCGACGCCTTTGGCTGGCTGGAGCAGCAGGCGATGGAGTATTTCGACGTGATCGTGATCGACTTCCCCGACCCCAGCAATTTCGCGCTGGGCAAGCTCTACACCACCAGCTTCTACCAGTTGATCGACCAGCATCTGACGGCGGGCGGGTATGCGGTCGTGCAGACCACCTCGCCACTGCTCGCGCGGCGCAGCTTCTGGACCGTGGTCAGCACGTTGGAGGCGGCCGGCCTGACGACGACCCCCTATCACGCCCATGTGCCCAGCTTCGGCGAATGGGGCTTTGTGCTGGCGGGACGCCGCCCCTGGGCGCCGCCGCGCGAACTGCCGGCCGGGCTGAAGTTTCTGGACCTGAACGGCCTGCCGGCGCTGCTGAACTTCCCGCCCGATATGGCGCGCGTGCCGACCGAGGTGAACCGTTTGTCCAATCAACAACTGGTGCATGAGTTCGAGGCCGAATGGGGCAAGGTGCATTGAGTGAAACGGCGTGAGCTTTTGATCAGCGGCGGCGCGGCGCTGCTGGCCGGCTGTGCACCTGCAGATGTGGAGTTGGCCGGCGGCTGGGTCGGCGGCGCCAATGCCGAGCGTGGCCACCGGCTGCGTGCGCCCCTGCCTGCGGCTGGCGACGGCCCGCTGCGCCGCACCAAGATCTTGATCATCGGCGGCGGGGTGTCAGGTCTTGCCTGCGCCAGGGGCTTGAGGCAAGCCGGTAGCAGCGACTTTGCCCTGCTGGAATTGGAGGACAAGCCCGGTGGCAATAGTCGCGCCCACAAGATGGGCGGCATGGCCTGCCCGACCGGCGCGCATTATTTGCCCCTGCCGGGGCCGCAATCGCCCGAGGTCTACCGCTTGCTGGAAGAGTTAGGCCTGGTGAGCCAGCACCTCGGCCGCCCGCTCTGGGACGAGCGCCACCTCTGCCACAGCCCGCAGGAACGGCTGTTTTTTGACGGGGCTTGGCATGAGGGCCTGCTGCCGCCGGCGCAGACGGATGCAGCACGCGCGCAGCAAGACTTGTTCGAGCGCAAGGTCGACGCCGCGCAAACGAGTTTGGGCTTCGCCATGCCGACCCGGCGCGCCGCCTGGACGCCCGGCCACGCCGCGCTGGACGGGCAGACCTTCGCCACCTGGTTGACGGCCCAAGGCCTGCACGACGCGCATTTGCTTTGGTATCTGGACTATTGCTGCCGCGACGACTACGGCGCCGGCATTCACGACGTGTCGGCCTGGGCCGGTGTTCACTACTTCGCCAGCCGCCACGGCTTTCATCCGGCCAGCTCGAACAGCGAGCATGTCGAACGTGAAGCGGTGCTGACCTGGCCGCAGGGCAATGCCTTTCTGACCGACGCGATCGCCGCACCTCTTGCCGCGCAGATTCACGCCGGCCGCAGCGTCTTGCAGATTGAGGCGGGCGGAAAGCATGGGCTTGAGGTCCTGGCCTGGAACGAGGCCGCGCAGGCACCCGAGCGTTGGCAGGCCGAGCAGGTGGTGCTGGCCACGCCGCTATTCATCGCCAACAAACTGATCGCCGGCAGCCTCGCGCCGCTGCGAGACGCCGTCAAGCAGATGCGTTATGCCCCCTGGCTGGTCGCCAATCTGCAGCTGAAAGGCCCGCTGCTGCAACGCATCGGCGCCCCACCCTCTTGGGACAATGTG
>JADMJQ010000211.1:8051-18491 GCA_018780415.1 Roseateles sp.
CGACGCGCTGCACCAGAGCCTGCTGCCGCAGGCTGGGCCCACCGTTCTCAGCGCCTATTGGGCCTGGCCGCAGGCCCGGCGCGGCGAGCTATTGCGGCACGACTGGCGGCATTGCTTGAACCAAGTGCTGGCCGAACTGAGCCCGGTTCATCCAGATTTGGCTGAACAGTTGCTGCGCGCGGACCTGGTGCGCTGGGGTCACGCAATGAGCATCCCTGTGCCGGGGGTACGTGGCTCGGCGGCCTTGAAGGCTTTGCTGCAGCCGCAAGGCCGCCTTCATTTTGCCCACAGCGACTTGGCCGGCTACTCGGTGTTTGAGGAGGCCTATACGCGCGGCTATGAACTTGGCTCAAGCCTCGCCGGCCCACTGCGACGCCCCTGGTAACGCCCCTGATAGCGCCCCATTTCATCGCAAAGCCATCGCGGCGGCCTGCAGGTAGCGCGGATCACCATACGCAGCCGATTCGTCCCGGCAGGCATGCACAAGCTTGATCGCATGATCGTCTTCGGACAGGGTGGCGGCATCGGCCAAGACTGCCCAAGTCGCCACGGCCGCGGTCAAAGGGATTTCGCGCCACTGCACACGCCCGGCCATATAGGCGGCGACAAAGGCCTGGGTCAAAACCTCCTGCGCTTGAATTTGAAAAGTTTTGTCTTGCGGCAGCCAAGGTGCCAACACACGCACAGCGCGCAAGCCGGTAATCATGTGCAGCACGGTGAAATTGGCGCTGTGCAAGTAATAGCCCAAGGCCAGGCTTGCCAGCTCAGCCACGCGAGCCAGCAGGGTCGGCGCCGGGGCCGGTGCAACCCAGGCTAACTCGGCATACAAAGGCCTGCCGCTGGCCTCCAGCATGCGCAGAAAAATATTGGGCGCCTCACTGCGCCAGGTGGCTGCGCCCGCCACCAATCGCTCGGACCAAGCAGTCAAGCTCAGGCACGCGGCGCCGTTCTGCGGCGGCGCCGGCAGCCGCTGCCAACGGCTGGCCCAATAGGCCAAAGCCGCGACCAACTCGCCGGCATGGCCACCTTGCACGGCATGGGCGAGCCGAATCGCGCCATGAAACGCGACCGCCGAAATGCCCGGCAGCAAGTCGGGCAAGACCCGGCGCAACCGCGCGTCGCGGCCCTCTGCCGCCAAGGCCAGCTCAAAATAGCTGCGCAAGGCACTGTAGGCGGACCAGTCGCCTCGCACGCCCAGCCAGTCCCGTGCTGCCGGCTCCGCAGCTGGCGCCGGTACGCCATCAAATCGACGGCTATAGCTTTTGAAGAAGGCGGCCATGCGCGCCTCGTCGGCACCTAGACTGTGCAAGGCATGCAGGGCCATGGGCAGATGGCTGCTGAGTTGATCGGCGTACTCGAGCGGGAACTGCTGCAAGTTGAGTTCCAGCCAAGGGGCCAGTGCGGTGGTATTTGCTTGAGCATGGGTCATGACGTGGGTGACTGAGGTGACAAGGTCTCTATACTGAAAGCTCAAGTGAACTTGAAGTCAAGCATTTCTTAGACCATGTCAACGCCAGCAAATCCCAAGCCACCAAAGCCTGACAGCCGCCTCGCGATTGGCGACTTGGTCAAGCGCAGCGGCGTGGCCGCCAGCGCCCTTCGTTTCTATGAAGACCAGGGGCTGCTGGTCAGCCAGCGCAGCGACAGCGGCCGACGCCACTATGCAAGAAACGACCTGCGCCGCCTCGCCTTTATTCGCGCAGCGCAAGCGGTCGGGCTGAGCCTGGAACAGATTCGAGCCGCCTTGGCCGAGTTGCCCGATGGACGCACACCCACCGTCGCCGACTGGGCGCGCTTGTCGAGCTCATGGCGGCCCATCCTGGATCAACGCATTGCCGAGCTGACCCGGCTGCGCGACACCTTGAGTTCGTGCATCGGTTGTGGCTGCCTGTCGCTAAGCAAATGCGCGCTCTACAACCCCGCAGACGCGGCCGGGAAGGCCGGCACGGGCGCACGCTACCTGATGGGTGAAAGTGCCTCGGCTGTCATGGCCGCGGCGGCGGCTGAGACGACCAAAGCGGCCGAGGCGGCCGAGACGGCTAAGGCTAGCCGCGCTGCAAGGCCTGCTGCTGCACTTGGTCGGGCGAGAAGGCGCTGATCAAGCTCGCCATCAAGGCCTGCGCCTTGGCGCTATTGTCTCGGCCCATATTGCAAACATAGACATCCAAGGTCACCCCGCCCAACTCGGGCCAGGTATGGATGGCCAGATGAGATTCGGCCAGCAACACGACGCCGGTGATGCCGGACTGTGCTTCACCGGGGGCCGGCGTGAAGCGGTGGAACAGCTCGGCCACCGTGCCCAGGCCCACCAGCGCCACCGCGTCCACGCACAGCGCCTGCAGCGCCTTCGTGTCGAGCATCAGAGCCAGATCGGCGCGGACACCGCTCAAATCAGCGGTCAGATGCAGGCCATGCACGACTAAGGCTCAGCCGCCAGTGACCGGCGGGAAGAAGGCCAGCTCGTCGCCGTCGCTGAGCAGGGCCGAGTCAAAGCAGAGCTGCTGATTGAGGGCGCTGCGCACGGCGCGGCCACGGGCCAGCAGCTCGGCATGGTCGGCCGAGCGGGCCAGCAGCAGATCACGTACCTGTCCAACCGTTGTGCCGGCGGCCACGTCCAGCGATTCAGCTGCACCCAAGCGCTCGCGCAAGGCGGCGAAGAACTTCAAACGAATTTGGATGGTGCTCATGTCAGCAGCTCGCTCATAGTCAGATAACGCACCATCTGGCCGGCAACAATCGGCGCCCCGGCCGGGTTATCCAGCAAGCCATCGGCCCAGACGGCCGAGGTCAAGACACCCGAGCTTTGATTGGGAAACAGCTCAAGGCCGCCGGCCTCATTGACCCGCACACGCAGGAACTCGCGCCGGCGATCGGGTTTGGGCCAGTCAAAATCAGCACGCAAGCTGAAGCCGCGCGGCTGCAACTTTGTGGCCCCTTGCAGACGCAAAATCACCGGCCGCACCAGCAGTGCAAAGGTCACAAAGCTGGAGACCGGATTGCCGGGCAGGCCGATGAACCAGGCCCCGGCCTGGTCACCGGCAACCCGTCCAAAGGCCAAGGGCTTGCCGGGCTTGATCGCGATCTGCCACAGGTCCAGGCTGCCTTCGGCCTGCACGGCCGGGCGAAGATGGTCCTCCTCGCCGACCGAAACGCCGCCCGAGGTGATGATCAGATCGGCTTGGCGCGCTGCTTCAAGCAGCGCGGCGCGGGTGGCATCGAGTTTGTCCGGCACGATGCCCAGATCGATGATCTCGCAGCCCAGACCTTGCAGCATCGCCCTCAGCGTAAAGCGGTTGGAGTTGTAGATCGCGCCGGGCTTGAGCGGCTCGCCCGGCATCACCAACTCGTCACCGGTCGAAAACAGCGCCACGCGCGGACGGCGCGCGACCGTCAACTGCGCTGCGCCCACCGAAGCGGCCAGCCCAAGTGCCGCAGCATCAAGCCGGCAGCCTGCGGCCAAGACGGTAGCGCCCTGCTGCACGTCCTCGCCACGACGGCGAATCCATTGAGCCGGCTGCACTGAAGCATTGACGCGCACGCTGCCCAAGCCCTCGCCGGCCAGCGCCTCGCATAGCTCCTGCATGATGACCGCATCGGCACCGACCGGAATCTGCGCGCCGGTGAAGATGCGAGCGGCCGTGCCGGCTTGGTGGACGACACCGACCACGCCGGCCGGCACCCGCTGGGCCACCGGCAAGACGGTGCCGGCGACGGTCACATCGGCAGCGCAGACGGCATAGCCGTCCATGCTGCTGTTGTCGGCCGGCGGCACATCGATCAAGGACTGGACCGCCTCGGCCAAGACCCGGCCGAGCGCATCGCCGGTAGGTACAGACTCGCTCAAGCCCAGCGGCTGAACGGCGGACAGCAGGCGCTCAAGCGCCTCATCCAGGCTCTGCATGGCGGGGCGTTTGGCGGCGTCAGACATGGGCTTGGATGAAGGCCTTGACGGCCTGCGTATCGACCGCCATCACCGTCACGCGCTTGGGCAGCGCTTCGATGTTCTCCAAAGCCGGTGGGCGCGGTGGCGTCAGCTTCAGCGCCTCTTCGATGGTGGCGGCAAACTTCACCGGCAAGGCGGTCTCCAGCACCAGCATGGTGACGCCAGGCTGGCGGTGTTCAAGCGCCACCTTGAGGCCGTCGGCGGTATGGGTGTCAACGATGACGCCGTAGTTCGCGTAGGTCGCGCGTATCGTCGCCAGCCGGTCGGCATGGGTGCTGCTGCCGGAGACAAAACCGTAATCCTTGATCTGCGCGTGCTCGACCTGACTGATCTCGAAGCGCCCTGCCGTGGCGATGGCGTCTTGAAACAGCGCTTTCACGCGCGCACCGTCGCGACCCAGCAGATCGAACACAAAGCGCTCAAAGTTGCTGGCCTTGGAAATATCCATCGACGGGCTGGAGGTCTCATGCGTGTCGGCCGCGCCGCGCACGCGGTAGACACCGCTGCGGAAGAACTCGTCCAGCACATCGTTCTCGTTCGTCGCCACCACCAGATTGGCAATCGGCAGACCCATCATCCGCGCCACATGGCCGGCGCAGACGTTGCCGAAGTTGCCGGACGGGACGGTGAAGCTGACTTGCTCGTCGTTCGACTTCGTGGCTTGGAAGTAGCCGGCGAAGTAATAGACCACCTGCGCGAGCAGACGCGCCCAGTTGATCGAGTTGACGGTGCCGATTTTGTACTTGCGTTTGAAATCCAGATCGTTGGAAACCGCCTTGACGATGTCCTGGCAATCGTCAAACACGCCTTGAATGGCGATATTGTGGATATTGGCGTCTTGCAGGCTGAACATCTGCGCCTGCTGGAACGGGCTCATGCGGCCATGCGGGCTGAGCATGAAGACATTCACGCCGACCTTGCCGCGCATCGCGTACTCGGCCGCGCTGCCGGTGTCACCCGAGGTCGCCCCGAGGATGTTCAACTGCTCGCCGCGCCGCTTCAACTCGTACTCGAACAGCTGACCCAATAGCTGCATCGCCATGTCCTTGAAGGCCAGCGTCGGGCCATTGGACAGCGCTTGCAAGGCCAGGCCGGGCTCCAGCACCTTCAGCGGCGTGATCTCGGGCGTGCCGAAAACCTCGGCGGTGTAGGTGCGGCGAGCGATGGCACGCAGGTCCTCGGCCGGGATGTCGTCGATATAGAGCGACAGGATCTCAAAGGCCAGGTCGGCGTAGGACAGGCCGCGCCATTTGCTCAGCGTGGCGCTGTCGATCTGCGGATAGCTGACCGGCAAGTACAGCCCGCCGTCTGGCGCCAGGCCTTCCAGCAGGATCTCGCAAAAGGCCCGCTCGGTCTTGTCGCCGCGGGTGCTGATGTACCGAATTTCCCGCCGGGCCGCCCCAAGGGAAATTTGCGCCCCCTCGGGGGGCAGCGAAGCGTGGGGGCGGTCAGTCATGCCAGCTCTTCCTTGCGCAGCCGCACGATCGGTGCCAGCACCGTCGGCAGGCCTTGCATGCGGGCCAGCGCGCGGTTCATGCGCCCTTCGACCGTCTCATGCGTGAGGATGATCAGATCGGTCTGACGCTCACCTTCAGCGGATTCGCGTTGCAGCACCGCGTCGATCGAGATATCGCTCTCGGCCAGGATCGAGGTGATGCTGGACAGCACGCCGGCTTCGTCGGCCACGCGCAAGCGCAGGTAGAAGCTGGTCTGCACTTCTTCCATCGCCAGCACCGGGGTGTCGCTCATCGCGTCGGGCTGGAAGGCCAGATGCGGCACGCGGTGGTCGGGGTCCGCAGTGTGCAAACGGGTGATGTCGACCAGATCGGCGATCACGGCCGAGGCGGTGGGCTCGGCGCCAGCGCCCTTGCCGTAGTACAGCGTCGTACCGACCGCATCACCCTGCACGACGACGGCGTTCATCGCACCTTCGACATTGGCGATCAGGCGCGCCATCGGCACCAGGGTCGGGTGCACGCGCAGCTCGATACCATTCTCACGCCGGCGCGTCAGGCCCAGCAGCTTGATGCGGTAGCCGAGTTGCTCCGCATACTTGATGTCCACCGCCTGCAGCTGGGTGATGCCCTCGACATGGGCCTTGTCAAACTGCACCGGGCTGCCGAACGCGATCGCGCTCATCAGGCTGATCTTGTGAGCGGCATCGACGCCCTCGATGTCAAAGGTCGGGTCGGCCTCGGCATAGCCCAGGCGCTGCGCCTCCTTCAGCACAACGCCGAAGTCCAGACCCTTGCTGCGCATCTCGGACAAGATGAAATTGGTCGTGCCGTTGATGATGCCGGCGATCCATTCGATGCGGTTAGCGGTCAGGCCTTCGCGCAAGGCCTTGATGATGGGGATGCCGCCGGCCACCGCCGCCTCAAACGCGACCATCACGCCTTTTTCGCGTGCGGCCGCGAAGATCTCGGTGCCATGCACGGCAAGCAAGGCCTTGTTGGCGGTGACCACATGCTTGCCGGCGGCAATCGCCTCCAGCACCAGGGTCTTGGCAATGCCGTAGCCGCCGATCAGCTCGATGACGATGTCGATCTCGGGATTGGCGATGATGGCGCGGGCGTCGCTGACGACGGTCACGTCGGGGCCGACGATGCTGCGGGCGCGCTCGACGTCGAGGTCGGCGACCATCGCAATTTCAATGCCGCGGCCGGCGCGGCCGCGAATTTCTTGCTGGTTGCGACGCAGCACATTGAAGGTGCCGCTACCCACGGTGCCAATGCCCAGGAGGCCTACTTTGATCGCTTGCATGGGGGTTGTTCTCTCTGGTCTTCGCTATGAATCGAACGCGGGCAGCGCTTAACGGCCGGCGCGTTTGCGGTAATGAGTCAGGAAACGCTCGATCCGCCCGACCGCTTCCCGCAGGTCATCGGAGTTAGGCAGAAACACGAGCCGGAAATGATCGGGGGCTATCCAGTTGAAGCCCGTCCCTTGCACGATCAACACCTTTTCCTCGGCCAGCAATTCATAGGCGAACTGCTGGTCATCCTCGATCGGGTAGATCTTCGGGTCCAGGCGGGGGAACATATACAAAGCCGCTTTAGGCTTGACCACGCTGACGCCAGGAATCTGCGTCAGCAAATCAAAAGCGAGGTCGCGCTGGCGGCACAGCCGGCCGGTCGGTGCGACCAGGTCATTGATGCTCTGGTAGCCGCCCAAGGCGGTCTGAATCGCCAGCTGGCCCGGCGTGTTGGCGCACAAGCGCATCGAGGCCAGCATATTCAGGCCGGTGATGTAGTCCTGCGCATAACGCTTCTCGCCCGACACCACCATCCAGCCGGCGCGGTAGCCGCAGGCACGGTAGTTCTTCGACAGGAGCACGCTGTCCGGATAGAGCGCGCCGGTCGGGTTGTTCGGGTTGATGACCACGATGCCCTTGGTATTGGGCGTGATCTTGCTGCGGATGTCGGCCACATCGGGCATCCAGTCGGCTTGCTCGTCGCAGACGTAATGCACCGGCGTGCCGCCGGCCAGCGCCACCGACGCGGTCCACAAGGGGTAGTCGGGCGCCGGCACCAGGATCTCGTCGCCGCTGTTGAGCAGGGCATTCATGCTCATGGTGATCAGCTCGGACGCACCATTGCCCAAATAGACATCGTCGATGGTGACGCCGGCGATCTTCTTCTCTTGGCAGTAGTGAACCACCGCCTTGCGCGGCGCAAACAGGCCCTTGGAGTCGGTATAGCCGGCGGCGGCAGGCAGGTTGCGGATCATGTCCTGCACGATCTCGTCGGGCGGCTCGATGCCAAAGGCGGCGATATTGCCGATGTTCAGCTTGATGATCTTGTGCCCTTCTTCCTCCATCTGCCGGGCCTTGTCGAGCACGGGCCCGCGGATGTCATAGCAGACATTGGCCAATTTGCGGGACTTGAGCGTGGGCTTCAACAAGAGGTGAACTCCTCAAACAGGGCGGGGAACGCGAGGGAAAGCGGGGCGGCGCGCAGAAATGCTGCGCCGCAAAACATACAATTTAATCACAGGCTGGCGAGCCGCCAGACGATGGCGCGCCCCAAGCCGAACTAAAGCCTTCGAATCTCGTCAACCTTTGCATGTCAGCATCAGCCATGAAATTTCAACTCGATGAACCGCAAGGCGGCAATAGCATTTCCAAACATGACGGCCAAACCGTCTGGGTCAATGGCAATGCCCACGGGTCCAGCTTGCTGGTGCCTTGGCAGGGCGAGGTGCAGCCCTGGGCCTTGCGCAGTTTTGACGAACTGAGTGAGCAGCATTTCGAGCAGATGCTGGGCCTGAAGCCGGAGCTGGTGATTTTTGGCAGCGGCGCGCGCATCCGCTTTGCCAAACCGGCCCTCTATCAAAGCCTGATCCAGCAGCGCATCGGTGTGGAGACCATGGATTTGGCGGCCGCCTGCCGCACTTACAACGTGCTGGCCAGCGAGGGGCGCACCGTGTTGGCGGCCTTGCTGATCGAGACTTGAGACGGCTTTGACTTGCGTCGGCCCGGGCCTCGCCGGACGGCCACGCCGAAGCACGTATAATCAGCAGCTATGCCTACTCGGGCGCATCATACATACAACGCCACATGACGCCAGCGCTCAACAAACCTCTCCCGGAAATTGAAGCCCTTGCCACGGGAGGCGTGAAGTTCACACCGCACACCTATCTGGGTCACGCCGTGGTGCTGTTCTTCTATCCCAAGGACAACACACCGGGTTGTACCACCGAGGCCATGCAATTCCGTGACCATTACAAGGACTTCGTGAAGTCCGGCACGGTGGTACTGGGTGTGTCGCGCGACAACATGGCCTCGCACGACAAGTTCAAGCAAACGCTTGAGTTGCCGTTCGAGTTGATCGCCGACACCGAAGAGAAGCTCTGCCATATGTTCGGCGTGGTCAAGAACAAGATCATGTACGGCAAGAAGGTCAAGGGCATTGAGCGCTCAACCTTCTTGATCGATGCGACCGGCGTGCTGCGGGCCGAATGGCGCGGCATCAAGGTGGCCGGCCATGTCGAGGAAGTGCTGAAGGAAGTCGGCAACCTGAAAAAAGAGATCGCCTGAGACGGCCCAGCCACTCAAGCCAAGACCGGCCCGCGCTGACAAAGCCCGGCCGGTTTTTTCTTGGCCGCTGGCTGCCCGTTTGCGTCACAGCGCTTTGTGCATAATGGGTCCATGCCCGAGAGCCGCAAAGCCAAACCCCAAAGCCGCACAGCTGCCTGTGCGGCTTTTGTTTTTTGCGCGCGCCCAGATCGCCCTCCGACCACCGATTTTCTCAACGCAGACTGACGCCCACCATGCCCCTGCCCAAGCCCCCGATCAAACGTGCCAGCCGCCTGGAGTCTTCCGCCTTCGAGGCCAACTTGGCCGTCAGCAAGCCTGACGCGCCGCGCAAGTCAGCGCCACCTATCGCTGCCGCCAAGCAGGCGCCGGCCATCAGCCAGGCTGCGCCCGTAGCCAGCACCAAGCCAGCGGTCACCAGCAAAGCCGCCACGCCGGCAGCGACGACCCAGGACGTGCAGACGACCTTTGCGCCACCGCGCGTGACCGGCGCCAAGGCTCGGCCGACAGTCGCCCCTGCCGCCAAGCCGGAGCCCACCGCCCAGCCCAAAACAAGCAAATCGAAAAAAGCCACCGCAGCCGGCGCGCCCAAGCTGTTTGTGCTCGACACCAATGTGCTGATGCATGACCCGATGTGCTTGTTCCGCTTCGAGGAGCACGACATCTATCTGCCGATGATCACGCTGGAGGAAATGGACGGCCACAAAAAGGGCATGACCGAGGTCGCCCGCAATGTGCGCCAGGTCAGCCGCGAGCTGGACAACCTCGCCGGCGGCCTCAAAAGCAGCGGCCTGGAAGAAATGGCCAAGGGCTTGCCGCTGAACCACACCGGCCACCGCGAAGCCGGCGGCAAGCTGTTCTTCCAGACCCAGCTGGTCGACGCGCCGCTGCCGCCCGGCCTGCCCCAGGGCAAGGCCGACAACCAGATCCTCGCCGTGGTGACGGCGCTGAAACTGAAGGAGCCGGGTCGCGAGGTCGTGCTGGTGTCCAAGGACATCAATATGCGCATCAAGGCGCGCGCTTTAGGCCTGCCGACCGAGGACTACCGCAACGACAAGACGCTGGAAGACTCCGACCTGCTCTACACCGGCGTGCAGGCCCTGCCGGCCGACTTCTGGGAGCGCCACGGCAAGACCATGGAAAGCTGGAGCCAAGGCGGTATCACCTTCTACCGCATCAGCGGCCCGCTGGTGCCATCGCTGCTGGTCAACGAGCTGATCTATCTGGAGGCACCAGGTGCCGCGCCGCTCTATGCCAAGGTGCTGGAGATCACCGGCAAGACCGCCGTGCTGCGCACGCTGAAGGACTACGGCAATCAAAAGCACAAGGTCTGGGGCGTAACCGCGCGCAACCGCGAGCAGAACTTTGCGCTCAATTTGTTGATGGACCCGGATTGCGACTTCGTCACCCTGACCGGCACGGCCGGCACCGGCAAGACCTTGATGACGCTGGCGGCCGGCCTGTC
>JADMJQ010000229.1 GCA_018780415.1 Roseateles sp.
GATCCGGTAAGACCTTGCCGCAATTATGGAGGCTGCCGACGCGCTATTTCAGCTCGCGCAACGGGTGTTGTTCAGGGCTCCAGGGGCTCTCAAAAAAGGCCAGGACCTGTTCCCGGACTAGCTCCTCGATGCGCGCCGGCTGCCAGCGCGGCTGGTGGTCCTTGTCGACCGCCAAAGCCCGAATGCCCTCGACCGTTTCGCTGTTGGCGCCGGGCCGCAAATGGAAGCAGTGATGGACGATGTTGCGCTCCATGCGCAGATCGTCGGCCAGGCTCATGCCGCGCGCCCGGCGGATCTGCTCCAACGTCACCGCCAGCATCAAGGGCGAGCGCTTGCGCAGGGTCGCCAGGGTCTGCTGGGCCCAGGCGTCATCGGCCACCGCCAGCGAAGCCATGATGGCAGCCATATCGGGCAAAGCAAAATGTTCATCGATGCGGCCGCGCAAGGTCTTGGGGTCGGCCGCCGGCGCCAGGTCCACATGCTCCATCACGGTGGCCACCACATGCTCGGCACTGCTTTGCATGCCCTGCTTGAAGGCCGCTATCAGGGCCGGCATTGCCGCACTCTGCACATAGACATCACCCAGGCCCAGCTCGATCGCGTCGCCGGCACCTAGGGTCTGGCCGGTCAATGCCAGCCACTCGCCGACATGGCCGGGGCATTGGCTCAGGAAGTAGCCGCCGCCAACGTCCGGGAACAAACCAATATGGGTTTCAGGCATCGCCAGCTTGGAGCCCTCGGTCAGCACACGTAACTTGGCACCTTGGCTGATGCCCATGCCGCCGCCCATCACCACACCATCCATCAAGGCGATATAGGGCTTGGCATAGTTGTGAATCAAATGGTTGAGCGCGTATTCCTCGGTGAAGAAATCGTCCAGCGCAGCGTCCTGGGCCAAGGCGGCTTGATGGAAAAAGCGAATGTCGCCGCCGGCGCAAAAAGCGGCTGGTTTGCCCGGTCGCCCAGCGCCGAGAATCACCACCGCTTCGATGGCAGGGTCCAGCGCCCAGGCCTTCAGCAAGACGGTGATATCGCGGATCATCGCCAGTGACAGCGCGTTCAGCGCCTCGGGGCGGTTCAAGGTGATCAGGCCTAGGCAGCCATTGGTCTGGGCCAGCACCTGGCCGGCGGACTGAAGAACGGGTAGTAGCAGCACAGGCGGGTTCATGCCTCTCTCCGGGGAAATTGGGTAAGTTGCTTGGCCATTTTTCGGCTGCGTTTCAGTGGATTTCGCCAAGCCAGAATTTCATTGCCTGCCAAGGCCAGCAACACCATAGCACCGCCGACCAAGGCGGCGGAAGACGGATCTTCCCCAGCCCAGACCCAGGCCCATAGCACGCCCAGCACCAGCTCCAACTGACCGAGCAAGGCCAGCTCCGGGCCGATCAGCACACGACTCAGGCGCACCGCAAGCAAGCAGGGGATGGCGAGTTGGAACACACCCAGGCCGGCCAAAAGGGTCAGGTCATGCCAGCTGGACTGCATGGGCCAGGCCAAGGGCAGCATGGTCAAGGCCGAGATCAGCGCGCCGAACAGGACCGCCAGCGGCATGTCCTCAGCGGCTTTGTCGCTGCTTTCGCCATGGCCCACATGCTGCAACACGCACCAGTTGACCGCTGCGGCCAGTGGCACGCCCAAGGCGACCAGCATGCCCAGCACGCCCTGACCGGCGGTGTTCCCACCGCCTTGACCAAGTTCATGGCCGAACATCCAGGCAATGCCGGCGCTGGCCAGCGCGATCGCCCACCAGGTGCGGGCCGGCATCTGCTGTTTCAGCACCAGGCGCGACAACAGCGCCGTCAACAGCGGACCCAAAGCCATGGTTACCAGCACATTGGCAACGCTGGTCAGGCTCAGCGCGACCATGAAGGCGGTGAACATCACCGCCCAGCACAGGCCCGACAGCCAGACCAGGCGCGGCGCCGCCAGCAGTTGTGCCCACAGCTGCGGGCCGCGCAGCCAGCGCAGGCCCAGGATCAGCGCCAGCGCATTGAAGCCGCTGCGCCAAAACGTCAGCTCAAAGCCGCGCGCCGCCTCCAGATGTCGGGTGACCACCCCGGCTGTGCTCCACAGCAGGGTGACCAACAACATCAGGACGACGGCGCGACGGTGGCTCATCAATTCAGGCGCCGAGCTGCAAGCATCCCGGCGCAGGGGGTTCACTCAATCAACGCGAATTGCGCTTGCGCTCGTTCTCGGTCAAGTAACGCTTGCGCAGACGCACGCTCTTGGGCGTGATTTCGACCAACTCGTCGTCCTCAACGAACTCGACACCGTATTCCAGCGTCAGGTCGATCGGCGGCGTGATCTTGATCGCGTCTTCCTTGCCGCTGACGCGGAAGTTGG
>JADMJQ010000308.1 GCA_018780415.1 Roseateles sp.
CGACTACCTGACCGACCTGTTCCCCATCATGGAGCTGGGCACCAGCGCCAAGATGCTGTCCATCGTTCCGCTGATGGCCGGCGGCGGCATGTACGAAACCGGCGCCGGAGGTTCGGCCCCGAAGCATGTGCAGCAGCTGGTGGAAGAAAACCATCTGCGCTGGGATTCGCTGGGCGAGTTCCTGGCCCTGGCCGTCAGCCTGGAAGACTTAGGGCTCAAGACCGGCAATGCGCAGGCCAAGATTCTGGCCCAGACCTTGGACGCCGCCACCGGCAAGCTCTTGGACAACAACAAGAACCCATCGCCCAAGACCGGCCAACTGGACAACCGCGGTAGCCAGTTCTATCTGGCCATGTACTGGGCGCAGGCGCTGGTGGCGCAGACCATTGATCCGGCCCTGGCCGCGCGTTTTGCGCCGCTGGCCAAGGCGCTGACCGACGGTGAGCAGGCCATCGTGGCCGAGCTGGCCGCAGTGCAGGGCAAGCCGGTCGACATCGGCGGCTACTACCAGCCCGATGCCGCCAAGCTGGCGGCGGTGATGCGCCCGAGCGCTACCTTCAACGCGGCGCTGGCCACCGTGCGCGGCTGACGCAAAAATAGCGGCTGGACCCGGCAGGGTTCGGCTGCCTTTTTTTGAACCAAGCAATAACCAGTTATGCGTGCAGCACTCAGCATCCTCGGCCTGGTCATCGTGTTTGCCTTGGTGCTGACGCAGATGAAAAAGCAGGTGCTCACGGTGAGCAAGGCGCCGGCGGCCTCGGCCGCCAGCAGCGCTCAAACTGCTCCCGCTGCCGTGCGCCAGCAGTTGCAAGAAGCGGCCCGGCAGGCCGCGCAGCGCGCCTCCGACGCTCAGCCTTGATCGACGACCGCCCGCGCCAGCGTGCGCACCGTCAGCGGCGCGCAGCCCTCGGCCTTGTTGCTGACCGTCACATAGGCCTTGTAGCCGGCGGCCGTGGTGGCGCGTATGAGCTTGGCCAGCACAGCGTGGGTGGCGGGGTCCGGGTCGACGATTTTGTCGAAGTCACCATAGAGCCTTCGCGCCTCTTCATAACCGTAGGCTCCGTGCAGGCGGTTGAGGTTCCATCGGCACACCAGCGGCCCCGGCCAGAGCGCGCGTAGCAGGGGCAGTTGCTGCTCGATCGGTGGCAGTTTGGGATGCAGACCCAGGCAGTAGGTCGCGCCGCCCGCGCGCAGGACCTCGACGAACGCGGGCGTCAGGAACTCCGGGTCGCGGACCTCGACGGCGATCACCCCGTCCGGTGCGATGGGCTTGAGCGAGGGCAGGGCCTGCAGCATCGCGTCCAGCCGCCGCAGGACTGCGGGCATGCGCTCGCGCAGGTTGTGCGGCAGCGGGCTCAGTTGGAACACCAGCGCGCCAATGCGCGCGCCCAAGCCTTCGAGCGCCGGTTGAACGAACTCCTGGACCGCCAGCTCGGGGCTCAGAAAAGCGCTATTGGCCTGCTGGCCTCGGCCGCCCTCATCGCGCAGCAGTGCGTCGGCCACCAGGCTGGGCGCCTTGACGGTGAAGCGGAAACCGGTCGGCACCTGGGCGGCATAACGCTCATATTGACTGGCGCTCAAGGGGCGATAGAAACCGCGGTCGATGCTGACGGCGCGCAGCAGCGGCTGCTGGCTGTAGGCCGCCAGGCCCAGCTTGGACAGCATGGTCTCGGCATAGAGCTTGTCCCAGACGATGCCGGCCCAGCCGGGGTAGGTCCAGGATGAGGTGCCGAGATGAGCGCCGGCAGGCAGAGCGGCGGCCAGAGCGATCTGCTCGGCGTCGGCGGGGCAAGACCTGACCCCGGCGCGCGGCCTGGTGGTAGTGGGCGTAGCGGGCGGGGGAGCGATTTCTTCCGGAAACAGCGCGTCTTGCATAGGGCGCCAGCATAGCGGCTTGATACACTGATTTTCCCCATGAGCGACGACATCCCCACCTCCACAGCGCCCAGCGCCGCCGACGAATACGCGATGCGCATCGCGCTCGATCAGGCGCACAACGCCTGGCTGGCCGGCGAGGTGCCGGTCGGTGCCGTCGTGATGCGTGCCGGCCAGGTGATCGCCACCGGCTATAACCGCCCCATCACCACCCATGACCCGACCGCGCATGCCGAGATCGTGGCCTTGCGCCATGCCGCCACCTTGCTGGGCAATTACCGTCTGCCCGAATGCGAGCTGTTTGTGACGCTGGAGCCTTGCGCGATGTGCGCGATGGCGATGCTGCATGCGCGCATCAAGCGGGTGGTTTTTGCGGCCAGCGACCCCAAGACCGGCGTGGCCGGCTCGGTGCTCAATTTGTTCGAGCAGCCGCAGCTGAATCACCACACCTGCATCCAGGGCGGGGTGCTGGCCGAGGCATCGGCGCAGTTGCTGCGCGAGTTTTTCGCGTCCCGGCGCGAGGCCGCACGCGAGCGCCGCGCCGCTCTGCGCGCCCTGGCGCAAGCCGACCCTGAACCCATTCCCACCGGCGACGCGACGCATCTCGACGCGGCGCCGGATTTCATTTCCACGGACACCTAGATATGACCGACAACACATTAACTCTGTACACCCCGGCCGGCGTGCTGGCCAAGGCGCAACCGATCAAGCGCGCCGCCAAGCGCTTGGCCAAGCTCGGTTTTGAGGTCACGATTGATGAGTCCGCGTTCGACAAGCATCAGCGCTTCGGCGGCGACGACGAGACCCGCCTCGCGGCCATCCACCGGGTCGCAGCCGCCGCGCCCAGCGTGGCTTTGGCAACTCGCGGTGGCTACGGCCTGACTCGTTTGCTGGATCGCATCGACTGGAAGCTCTTGGCCAAGAGCGTGGAGCAGGGCACCCGTTGGGTCGGGCAGAGCGATCTGACCGCCTTGCAGCTCGGTCTGCTCACGCATGCCAAGGCGCAAACCTGGGCCGGCCCGCTGGGGCTTGATTTTGGCCGGCCGGACAAAGATGGCGGCGTTGACGATGTGACGCAGGATTGCTTCACCGAGGCGATGAGCGGCATGCTGGAGGCGGTGGGCTTTCGCACCGAAAGAGGCTTTGACGGTCTGACTCTGAGCGGCCAACTCTGGGGCGGCAATCTGTGCATGGTCAATTCGCTGCTGGGCACCGAGCATTTTCCACGCGTCAAGGGCGGCGTTTTGTTCCTGGAAGACATAAACGAGCACCCTTACCGGGTCGAGCGCAGCCTGCTGCAGCTGGCGCAGGCGGGTGTGCTGGATGCGCAAAAGGCGATTTTGCTGGGTGACTTTGGCGGCTGGCGCGCCTCGCCGCTGGACCGCGGCTACAGCCTCAAGTCGGCCATAGCGGCGGTGCGTGCCGTCACCAAGACGCCGATCTTGACCGGCTTGCCATTCGGCCATGTCGACACCAAGGTCTGCCTGCCGGTGGGCGCCAAGGTCGACTTGGTGGTGCAGGGCCGCAATGTGCTGCTCGGTTGGCAAAACGACCCGCTTCTGCGCCATGAGCATGTGCACGCGGACGACCACGATCACGACCATTCCCACCCGCACTGAGCGCAACCGTTCAGGCGAGTGCTCAAGCCGGGCGCTGCTGAAACAAGGTGAAACTTTTGAGCTTTTGAGGCCAGACCACTTGTGTCAGGCCCAGCGGGTGCCTGTGCGTCGGCTGCAGAGCGCCGGTCAGAAAAATATTTCCGCCTTGGCGCTATTGGCAAGTTGTTGGCGAGTTATTCGACTAAACCAAATGAGTTTGCCGTCGCGTCTGGGCAACGTTTTTCAATTTTGCTGCGCCAAATTTCCTAGGGTTAACGCGTGTTTTGGGGGGTGAATTAAGTCATAGGCCCGTCTCTTAGGGACTTCACGGGGGCAGCGTTGCAAAAGGCAGCAGGACACTGATACGACCGAACGCAGAGCCGAACATGCTCCCGCTAGGTGTTGGGCCCGGTAGTGGCAGTTCCTGTGTACGCATCAATACACGCCCCCAAAGTTTTTCTATGACGGAGTTCACAATGTTCCAAAGAAAGCGCATCAATATCGCGGTCTTGTTGGCCTTGAGCAGCGCGCTGCCAGGCGTCGCAATGGCTCAGGAAAGTTTGCAGCGGGTTGAAGTGACCGGCTCGCGCATCAAGACGATCGATACGGAAGGCACCAGCCCCATCATCGTTTTGAGCGCCGAGGCGATCCGGGCCGACGGTATCCGTACCGCAGAAGGTCTGTTGAACAACTTGCCCCAGGTGATGGCCGACTTCGGCGGCTCGGTCTCCAACGGTGCTTCCGGCACCGCGACCGTCAATTTGCGCAATCTGGGCTCGGCCCGGACCTTGGTGTTGATCAACGGCCGCCGTATGCCGGCAGGTAGCCCACGCAATGTGGCCGCCGACTTGAATCAAATCCCGGTCGCGATGATCCAGCGCGTTGAAGTGCTGACCGGCGGCGCCTCCGCTGTGTACGGCGCCGATGCGGTCGCCGGCGTGGTCAACTTCATCCTGAAGGACAACTTCCAAGGCGTCGAGTTCGACGGCAGCTACCAGTTCTTCAACCACCAGCAAGGCAATTCGGTCGGCAATATCGTTGCTGCCCGCGGCTTCGCCGTGCCAGGCGACAAGAGCGCCGACGGCAAGGTGCGCGAGTTCAACTTGACGATGGGTGGCAACTTTGCCGACAACAAGGGCAATGCCACCATCAACTTCACACGCAATGACACCGACGCATTGCTGCAGTCCGAGCGCGACTTCTCCGCTTGCGCTCTGAACCCGGCCGGTGCCACCTTCACTTGCGGCGGCTCCAGCACCAGCTACCCAGGTCGTTTCTTCCTGGCTGGCGGTGGCGACGTGACGGTTGCCGATGCTGCGGGCAATACTCGCCCATTCAGGGCTTCGACCGATATCTATAACTTCGGCCCGACCAACTACTTCCAGCGCCCGTCCGAGCGCTATTCGGTCACCGCTTCCGCCCATTACGACATCAATGACAAGGTCCGGGTCTACACCCTGAACTCCTTCCATGATGACAATACGGTGGCACAGATCGCACCTTCCGGCCTGTTCGGTTTTGATGCTTCCGGCAACAATTCGATCAAGTACGAGAACCCCTTGCTGTCGGCCGCGTGGCGGGCGCAGTTGCACGCCGAGAACCAGTTGCTTGAAGATGCGAACGGCAATCCTGCCCCGACCACCTTCAACAAGGCCGGTGACACGGCCGATATGCAGATCCTGCGCCGCAACGTCGAGGGCGGCGGCCGCCAAGACCATATTCGCCACACTTCCTATCGCTCGGTGACGGGTGTCAAGGGAGATATCGGCGCTTGGTCTTATGACGCTTTTGCCCAAATCGGCAAGGTGATCTACCAAGAGACCTACAAGAACGACTTCTCCAACACCCGGATCGCGCGAGCTTTGGACGTGGTGGCCGATGCCAATGGCAAGCCGGTCTGCCGCACTTTTGCCAGCGGCGTGGATCCAAATTGCGTGCCTTACGACATCTGGTCCTTGGGCAAGGTTGATCCAGCTGCACTGAAGTATCTGCAAACACCAGGCTTCCAGAAGGGCTACACCACGCAGCAAGTGCTGGGTGCCAGCTTGGCCGGTGATTTGACCGAATACGGCATCAAGCTGCCAACCGCCAAGACCGGTGTGGGCGTTGCCTTTGGCTTGGAGCGCCGCACCGAAGCCTTGCAACTGGAAACCGACAATGCCTTCACGACCGGCGATCTGGCCGGCCAGGGTGGCCCGACCATCGGTACCGAGGGTGAGTATTCGGTGACCGACATCTTCGGTGAAGTGCGTTTGCCCGTGTTCGAGCGTGCGCCACTGGCCTATGCCTTGAACCTGAACGCGACCTATCGCCATTCCAACTACAGCACCGGCCCCAAAACCAATACATGGGGCACGGGCTTGGATTGGTCGCCAATCAAGGAGGTCAAGGTCCGCGGTAGCTATCAAGTGGCAGCGCGCGCGCCCAATGTGGTCGAGTTGTTCTCGTCCCAGGCCGGCGGTTTGTTCAATATGGAGTCGGATCCTTGCGCTGGAGCGACGCCCACCGCAACCCCGGCTCAGTGCGCCAACACCGGCGTGACGGCGAATCAATACGGCAAGATTCAGGACAGCACGGCCGGTCAATACAACGGCCTGTTCGGCGGCAACCCCTTGCTGAAGCCCGAGACATCGAACTCCTTGACCTTCGGCGTGATTCTGAACCCGATCAAGGACATGACCTTCTCGGTGGACTACTTCGACATCCAGATTGAAGAAGCCATCAGCGCCTTGCCACCAGACGGCTCGGTGACCGAATGCTTGAACACCGGCAATCCGGCCTATTGCAGCTTGATCACCCGAGACAGCCGCGGCACGCTGTGGTTGCTGCCACAAGCCCAAGTCGTCGCCACCAACATCAACGTCGCCAAGATCGGCACCAAGGGCGTTGACTTCGGCCTGGACTACGGCATGCGCATCGGTGATATGGGCAAGCTGGACTTCAGCCTGCTGGGTACCTATTTGCTGGAAGCAACGCAAGAAACGCAGCCAGGCAAGGGTGCGTTTGACTGCGCCGGCTACTTCGGCACCACCTGCGGCAACCCGGCTCCAGAATGGCGCCACAAGATGCGCGGCACCTGGACGGCACCGTTCGGCCTGTCGACCACGCTGACATGGCGCTATTTCGGTGATGTCAAGAATCAGCTGACCAGCAGCGACCCGCAGTTGAAGGGTGCGGTCGCCGAAAGCCAGTCCAAGATCAAGGCGATCAACTATCTTGACTTGGCCATGGCCTACAAGCTGAACAAGACCATCACGCTGAGCGCCAGCATCAACAACTTGCTGGACAAGGATCCGCCGGTGCTGAACACCGGCGCTCCGTTCGGTAACGGCAACACCTACCCTGTGGTCTATGACGCGATGGGTCGCCGTGTCACCCTGGGCTTCAACGCCAAGTTCTGATCGGGCGCTTGTCCTCGTCAGCGGAAAGCCCATGCTTGCATGGGCTTTTTTTGTGCCCTGGCCGGTGCTGCCCTCAAACCTAGGGAAAACACCCAGTCAATAGAAGAGGTGAGGCGAGGCAATACCAATAAAATACCAGCATGGAGACCACTTGAAACCAAGCGGTAACCAAGCTGGGTGCGAGGCTTGCACCCGGGAAATCCCCATGAACGGGTGGCTTTGGAACTCGTTTATGATCCGGGGCGTTGAAGATTTGGACCGCGGCTGCAAGTTGGGCGTAAGGTTCGAGTCTTTGCGCGGCCCGCATCGTTTTCGTGCTGAGGGTCCTGCTGTGAGGCAGGGCACTTGCAAAAGGCGAGCATTGGAGCACCTCAGGTTCGAGACGGGTACTGCGCAGGGCGAAATTTGCTCTCGCGTCTTGATGGAAGAATTTCGCAGTCTTATGAAGGAGCGCGCATGAACTTTGCGCAGGAGAAGAACGGCTCGTCACGTTTCATGGGTTTTGGCATTGTGGTTTTGATCCACGTGCTGCTCGTGTGGGCGATTGCCAGTGGTTTGGCTCGCAAGGCGGTTGAGGCCGTCACCGGCCCGATCGAGACCAAGGTGATCGAAGAAAAGGTCAAGCCGCCAGAAGAGATCAAGAAGATCGAACTGCCGCCGCCTGATCTGAAAGCACCACCGCCGCCATTCATTCCGCCACCTGAATTCCAGGTGACAGCGCCGGCACCGCCTGCGCCGGCGATTGCGTCGACCCAAGTGGCACCGCCGCAGCAGCAAGTGCGTGCAGCGCCGCCACCGGTTGTGGCTGCGCCACCAGCGCCGCCACCAGTGCGTACGGGTCCGGTCAAGGCTGGTATGGTCTGCACCAAGATGGGCAAGCCAGAAGTGCCTTCGGTGAACTGGAGCGGCGAGGCCTTGTTCAGGGTCGTGGCGACAGTCAAGTCGGGGCGCGTTGCCAGCATCGAAGTGTCGAGTCTGCGCAGTGGTGTGGATCGCAAGGCTCAACGAGCGCTGGTTGCAGCGATCGAGGAAACCTTGAAAGACACGTATGAATGCCCAGGCGACCATGTGTTCGAGCAAGAGTTCCAATTCAAGATCGAATAAGAACTCGGCAAGTCCCTAGATATGGGGCTGGATGATCGTCTAGCCTCGTTTTCCTCTTTTTTGTTTCGATTTCATCCGCAGGAGCTGACTCCATGATCTCTCGTATTTCCGGCCTGTTCGCCGCTATCGCCTTTGCTACGGCAATGGCCGTTTCTCCTGTCCACGCTCAAGAAGCCAAGCCTGCCGACGCAGCTTCGGCTGTGGTCGAAGGCGCCGCCGCCGCTACCGACGTGGCTGCAGCACCCGTTGCCGCAGCGGCAGCCAAGCCTGTGGACAATCCATACGGCCTGAAGGCCATGCTGGAGCATGGTGACTTCGTCTCCAAGGGCGTGCTGGCCCTGCTGGTCATCATGTCGATGGGCAGCTGGTACATCCTGATCACCAAGCTGTGGGATTCGCACAAGTTGTCGGCTGAAGCCAAGACCGTGCGTGCCAACTTCTTCAAGAAGGCTTCCTTGGCCGAAGGCATCAAGGGTCTGAGCGAAGGTAGCGCATTCCGCTTCATCGCCGCCTCTGCGATCGAGGCTTCCGAGCATCATGAAGGCGCGCTGACCGAGAACATCGATCACAGCACCTGGGTCACGATGAATGTCGAGCGCTCGGTGAGCGAAGTCAACAGCCGCGTGCAGACCGGCCTGGGCTTCTTGGCTACCGTCGGTTCGACATCGCCATTCATCGGCTTGTTCGGTACGGTGTGGGGCATTTTGCAAGCGCTGACCGCGATTGGCGTTGCCGGCCAAGCATCGATCGACAAGGTTGCCGGTCCAGTGGGTGAAGCGCTGTTGATGACCGCTTTCGGTCTGGCAGTGGCTGTGCCTGCGGTGCTGGGTTACAACTGGATGGTGAACCGCAACAAGGAAACCATGAGCCAGATCCGTGCTTTCGCTGCTGACGTGCACGGCGTGCTGATGGGCAACCGTCAAGTCACCAAGCGTTAATCCTCGCGTTCAGACAAACACTAACGCGGAGAAGACAACATGAGCATGAATGTCGGATCCTCTTCCGGCGAAGACGAAGTGGTTTCGACCATCAACACCACACCCCTTGTGGACGTGATGTTGGTGCTGCTGATCATCTTCCTCATCACCATTCCGGCGGTCGTCAGTGCGGTCAAGGTCAAGCTGCCCAGCGAAACCAATATTGCACGTGTCACCAAGCCAGAGAACATTGACATTTCGGTCACCAAAGATGGCGAAATCTATTGGAATACCGTCTTGGTCAATGACACCGACGAGTTGGTCAAGCGTCTGGGCAAGGTTTCGGTCTTGAACCCACAGCCTGAGTTGCATGTGCGCGGCGACAGCGGCGCGCGTTACGAGTCGGTGGGTCGAGTGGTTTACTCTGCCCAGCGCGCCGGCATCATGAAGGTCAGCTTTGTCACTCAGCCACCAGAGCGTGGCGGCTGAGCGAAGGGATAAGACATGGGAATGAATGTAGGTAGCTCGTCCGGTAGCGACGAACCCGAAGTGATGATGGACGTCAACACGACGCCCCTGATTGACGTGATGTTGGTCTTGATCGTGATGTTGATCATCACCATCCCGATCCAGTTGCACTCGGTGAATTTGGACATGCCACCGCCGAGCACTCAGCAACCGCTGAAGGACCCGGTCGTGCATGAAGTCTTCATCGACTTTGACGGCACGGTCAGCTGGGACGGCGTGGCTTTGGCCGATCAAGCTTCGGTTGAAGCAAAGTTGGCCGAAGTGGCGGCCGAGGCGGATCAGTCCGAGGTGCACATCAAGCCCAATAAGCTGGCCGAGTACGGCAGCGTTGCGGCCGTGATGGCGGCTGCGCAGCGCCTCGGTGTCAAGAAGATGGGCATGGTCGGCAACGAACAGTACGTCAAGTGACGCGGCTCGCGGCATGAGCATCGAGAAATGAAAGCGCGCTGCCTGCAAAGGCGGCGCGTTTTTTTTCGTTTGAGAATGCCGTCCAAGCCGCAAGAATTGTTTTGCAATGAGGGGGTTGTGGGCCGACGGTTTTGCCAGGCCCACACGGCGCCGCCGGCTTGCGATGAGCAAGTGGGAACGAGCGTGAATCAAAAATTTTCCGCAGAAAGTAGCTAACGATGAAATTCAAGACCCTGTCCCTGCTTGCCATCGGCGCCGCCGCGTTTGTGATGGGCTCGAGCCCCGAGGGCCAATTGGGCTTGGCGCCTGCACAGGCTCAGTCCGAGGGCGTGCGCCCCCAAGTCGGCAAAAGCCTGAAGGACGCCAGTGCCTTGATCAAGTCCGGCAAATACCGGGAAGCGCTCGGCAAGGTCGCCGAGGCCGAGGCCGTCAGCGGCCGCAATGCGACCGAGAACTACAACATCGAAGCGATGCGCGTTGCCGCTGCCTCAGGCGCCGGCGATACCGAGGCGATGGTGAAGGGCTTTGAGGCGCTGAAAGCCGGTGGCCGCCTGTCGGGTGCTGAGCAATTGCGCATGATGGAGTCGATCTCGGGCACCTATCTGCGCAATAAGGACAATGCACGGGCCTTGACCTGGGCGCAGCGCTACTTCAAGGAAGGCGGCAACAGCGCCACGATGAAGCAGGTGATGACCACCGCCCAGTTCAATTCGGGCGATATGGCCGCCATCATCAAAGAAACCGAGGCGGAGATCAACGCCGATGAAAAGGCTGGCCGCACACCGTCGAAAGACAAGCTCAACTTGTTGCTCAACGCCGCCATGCGTCAAAAAGATGGCAATGCCGAGCAAATGGCGATCAGCAAGCTGCTGACCTACTACCCGAGCAAGGAGTTGTGGACGCAGGTGCTGGGCGCGCTGCCACAGAAGAAGGGCTTCTCCGACCGTTTTGCCCTGGACGTCTATCGCCTGAAGCTGGCCACCGGCAATATGCGTGACGCCAATGACTATATGGAAATGGCGCAGTTGGCGGCCCAGGCCGGCTACCCCGAAGAAGGCAAGTCGGTGGTCGACAAGGGCTTGGCCGCCGGCGTCTTGGGTCAAGGCGCCGAAGGTGCCCGCCACAAGCGTTTGCAGGACCTGATGAACAAACGCATCGCCGAAGCCAAGGCCGGTCAAGTTGAAGCCGAGCGCTCGTCGAATGAGGCCAAGGACGGCAATGCGATGGTTTCCTTGGGCCTGGCCTATGCCTTCCGCGGCGAGGCCGCCAAGGGCGTCAAGATGATCGAGGCCGGCATCGAGAAGGGCAATCTGAAGCGCCCGGACGATGCCAAGCTGTATCTGGGTATGGCGCAGTTGATGGCCGGTGACGCCAACAAGGCGATCACCAGCTGGCGCGCCGTCAAGGGTAGCGACGGCAGCGCCGATCTGGCGCGCTTGTGGATCGTGCAGGCACGCGGCGCCAAGCGCTGATGCCAACGCGGTAGTCGCTTAAATGCAAAAAGGGCCGGTTCAATTCGAACCGGCCCTTTTTTTGCTTCCCGACCGCCTTTCTAGTCAGTTGGTGCCACAGCTACTCGCGGATACTGAGCCCGCGCATAGAAGAGCGCCTGCGCGCTCTGCTACGGCTGGCGAAGGCCTGAGCACTTGCAAGTGCTCAGGCGCTCGGGCGGTCTGGCACACAAAGCAGTTATTTTGGCGCCAACCTTATCGCGCCGTCCAGGCGAATCACCTCACCATTGAGCATCTCGTTGGTGACGATCTGGTGCACCAGCTTGGCATAGTCGGCCGGTGTGCCCAGACGCGAAGGGAAGGGCACATTGGCCGCCAACGCGTCTTGCACTTCTTGCGGCATGCCAAACAGCATCGGTGTGCCAAAGATGCCTGGCGCGATGGTCATATTGCGGATGCCGTTGCGGGCCAGGTCACGGGCAATCGGCAGGGTCATGCCGACGATGCCGCCCTTGGACGCCGCATAGGCGGCCTGACCGATCTGGCCGTCATAGGCGGCCACCGAGGCGGTCGAGATCAGCACGCCGCGCTCGCCGGTGGGCTCGGGGCTGTTCTTGCTCATGGCCTCGGCGGCGAGCCGGATCATATTGAAGGAGCCGATCAAATTGACCGTCACGACCTTGCTGAATGTGGTCAGCGAGTGGGCGCCGTCCTTGCCGACGGTCTTGGCGGCCGGCGCAATGCCGGCGCAATTGACCAGGCCGAACAGTGCGCCCAACTCCAGCGCCTTGGCCACTACGGCCTGGCCGTCGGCCTCTTGGCTGACGTCGGCGCGCACAAAGGCGCCGCCCAGTTCCGCCGCCAGCGCTTCGCCGCGCTCGACCTGCAAATCGGCGATGACGACCTTGGCGCCATGGCCGGTCAGCATCCGTGCCGTGCCTTCGCCCAAGCCCGATGCGCCGCCGGTGACGATGAATACCTTGCCTGCGATGTCCATTGATTTGTCCTTAAGTTGACGTTGACGTTAACGTCAATTGTGAGTCAAAAATAAAGCCGCGATCAAGCGGCTTTGTTGTTTCGTTGGGCCGGATCAGGCCAGCGCTGCCAGGGCGCGCTGAGTGATCTCGTCGACCGAGCCGATGCCGGCGATGCAGCGATATTTTGGGGCGCTAGCGTCGCCCGTTTTTGCCGATTCAGCGGCCCACTGCGAGTAGTACGCCACCAAAGGCCGCGTCTGTGCCTGATAAACCTCCAGGCGCTTGGTGACGGTTTCTTCCTTGTCGTCGTCGCGCTGCACCAGCGGCTCGCCGGTGACGTCGTCCAAACCCTCCACCTTGGGTGGGTTGAACTTGACGTGGTAGCTGCGACCCGAAGCCGGATGCACCCGGCGGCCGCTCATGCGCTCGATGATGGCGCTGTCGGGCACATCGATTTCCAGCACCAGATCCAGCTTGACGCCGGCGGACTTCATCGCGTCGGCCTGCGGGATCGTGCGCGGGAAACCGTCGAACAAAAAGCCATTGGCGCAATCGGGCTGAGCGATGCGTTCCTTGACCAGGCCGATGATGATGTCATCGCCGACCAAACCGCCGGCGTCCATCACCTTCTTGGCGGCCAGGCCCATTTCGGTGCCGGCTTTGACCGCAGCGCGCAGCATGTCGCCGGTCGAGATCTGCGGGATGCCGAATTTTTGACAAATAAAGGCCGCTTGAGTGCCTTTGCCTGCGCCGGGGGCGCCCAGAAGAATCAGTCGCATGGGTCTCCTAATATGATTCGATGCAGTCGCCGAGCGGGCTCGGGGGGCCATTTCCATTGGGGCCAGTAGGCGGCGAGGATAGCATGCTAGAGCCTACGCAAAGCTGACGCGCCCGCCGCTTGTTCCTCTATGTAACCGGGCGCTATTGGCTGGCCCGCAAGGTCTCGCGTACCAGCGCCCGCACGCGCTCCAGATCTTCCGGTGTGTCGACACCCGGCCCCGGCTGCACGGCGCTGACATAGACCGCGATGCGCTCGCCATGCCAGAGCACACGCAGCTGCTCCAGCGACTCGATCTGCTCCAAGGGGCTGACCGTCAGCGTCGGAAAGCGCCGCAAAAAACCGGCGTGATAGGCGTACAGGCCGACATGGCGCAGCACAGCGCCGGCCAGCACCGCCGGCTGACCGGGCGTGGATCCATCGCGCCACCACGGAATTGGCGCGCGCGAAAAATACAGCGCCAGACCTTGTGCGTCCAGCACCACCTTGACCACATTCGGGTTGGCGAAATCGGCCGCGTCATGCAGCGCATGGGCGACCGTGCTCATCACGCATTGCGGCCGCGCCCGCAACAACTCGGCGCAGGCATCGATCATGGCCGGCTCAATCAGCGGCTCGTCGCCCTGCACATTGAGCACCATGTCCTGACCGTCCAGACCCAGCAGCTCGCAGGCCTCGGCCAAGCGGTCGCTGCCGGATAAATGGTCGGCGCGGGTCAGCACGGCCTGCACGTCATGGGCTCGGCAGGCATCGATGACGGCGGCCGAGTCGGTCGCGACGACGACCCGGGCGGCCTTGGACAGCGCGGCGCGCTGCGCCACCCGCACAATCATCGGCAGGCCTTCGATATCGGCCAGCGGCTTGTTGGGCAGGCGGCTGGAGGCCAGCCGCGCCGGCACGATCACGCTGAAGCTCATGGCACGTCGGGCCTGGTGGTACGGGTTTCAGTCTCAGGATTGATGGCGCGCGCTTCGTTCTCCAGCATCAGCGGAATGCCGTCACGCACCGGGAAGGCCAGCCGGTCTGCATAGCAAATCAACTCCTGCATCGCGTCCAGGCGCTTGAGCTCCAGCGGCCCCTTGCACAGTGGGCAGACCAGCATTTCCAGCAATCGGTTATCCATTTTTTTGAGTCAGGTTGGCAGGACGCAGCAGATGCTCAAGGCGATCTTGCACGGCCTGCTGAAAAGCTTGTTCGGGCTTGAAGTCTAGCGCCACCACCCAGATCCGCTTGTCCTGGCAGCGCTGCGGCTGCAGCTTGACGGCGTCTTTCTCGGTCAGCAGCACATCCTCGACGTCTGCCTCGGCCTTGCCCAGCCAGGGCAGCTCGGTGAAGTCGAAATGATCGGCCAAGGGCAGCGGCCGTATGTGCAAGCCGGCTGCCACCAGCATGTCGAAAAACCGCTGCGGATGGGCCATGCCGGCGGTCGCCAGCACCTCGCGGCCCGCCAAGGCCCGCAGCGTCTCCAGCCGGGCCGGCTCGCCGCGCCACCAACCGCCCAGGCTGACTGCGCCGGCCAGGCTGCGCTCGCTGATGAAGCCCGGCAGCGCGGTGCTGGGGCGGGCGGCGTTGTAAAGCACCAGCTCATTGCTAGCCAAGCGGCTGCTGGCCGGTTGGCGCAGGGGCCCGGCGGGCATCAACCGGCCATTGCCCACGCCGCGCTCGTCGAACACCAGCACCGCCAGATCACGCGGCAGGCGCAGATGCTGCAGGCCGTCATCGCTGAGCAAGAGCTGCAGCTCAGGGTGGGCCTGCAGCAAGAGCCTGGCCGCGGCCACCCGGTCGCGCCCGACAGCCACCGGCGCGCCGCTGCGCAGATGGATCAAAAGCGGCTCGTCACCGACCTGGCCTGCCGTGCAATCCCGACTGACCAGGCGCGGCCGGTCGTCAGTGCGGCCGTAGCCGCGCGAGATCAAGACGGCGCGAAGACCCGCTGCCTGCAGCTGCTCCAGCAAGGCCAAGATGGTGGGCGTCTTGCCAGCGCCGCCGACGATCCAATTGCCGACCACGATGACGGGCACGGGCAGCGCCTCGGTGCGCAGCCAGCCCCAGCGATAGAGCAGGGCGCGCAGGCGCAACAGCAGGCCGTAGACCCAGGCCAGCGGGCGCAGCGAGGCGGCGAGGGCGCCGCCGCCGTCGACGCGGTACCACTGCTGCTGCAGGCGCTGGCCCCAGGCGCTCACCGCAGGCTCACTGCGCGTTCGCTTGGGCGGCAAAGGTCAGGTGCGACAGGCCGGCGCGACGCGCCGCATCCATCACATTGATGACCGCCTGATGAGCGGCGGCGGCATCGGCCGAGACAATCACCACGCTGTCGGCGCGGCCCTCGGCGGCCTGCGTCATCGCGGCGCTTAGCAACTCGACCGCGCGCCCCTCGACCGGCTGCGAATTGACCACATAGCGCCCGTCGGCTGCCACGGCGACGATGATTTCGCGCGGCCTGTCTTTGAGTTTTTCGGCGTCGGCCACCGGCAGGGTGATCTGCAGTTCGGTGAACTTGGAATAGGTGGTGGAGAGCATCAAGAAGATCAGAATCACCAACAAAACGTCGATGAAGGGGATCAGATTGATCTCCGGGTCCTCGGTGCGGCGCTGTCTGAATTTCATCGCTGTCGCTTCAGCCGGTAAAGCGCTGCAGATGGCTCAGCATGCGGTCACTGGACTGCTCCAGCTCCAGCACATACTCCTCCACCCGGCCGCGGAAATAGCGATAAAACATCAGCGCGGGAATCGCCACCATCAGCCCAAAGGCGGTGTTGTACAGCGCGATCGAAATGCCATGCGCCATTTGCGCCGGGTTGCCACCCGGGCCGCCGCCCTGGCTGCCGAAAATCTCGATCATGCCGACCACGGTGCCCAGCAGGCCCAGCAGCGGCGCGGCCGTGGCGATGGTGCCCAGCGTGTTCAAGTAACGCTCCAGTTGGTGGATCGCGCGTCGCCCGGCCAGTTCGAACACCTGCTGCAGCTTGGCCGCCGGCATGCGCGGCGCATTCGTGACGGCGCGCAGGCCCGCTGCCAGCACCTGGCCCAGCAGCGAGTGCTCGGCCAAGCGGTTGACGACATCGGGCGTGGGCAGACCCTGGCTCGAGATGCCCAACACTTCGTCGAGCAAGCGGGTGGGCGCCACGCGACTGCTGCGCAGGCTCGCAAAACGTTCAATGATCAAGGCGAGCGCGATGACCGAGCAAATCAGCAAGGGCCAAATGGGCCAACCGGCGGCTTGAATGATCGAAAACAACGGCGACCCCTGTCAAAGAAAGCTGAAGAAGAAGCAGGGGCCGCGCCGCGTCGGCGCCGGTCTGCCAGCGTGGCGGCGATTATGGCTCGAACCGGCCCTGGTTCAGCGCCGGTAGTTCGCCGTTTGACGGCGCGACCGTGGCTAAACTGTGAGCCCGTTGGGGCCGGTCAGGCATTTTTGTAACAATCCACTTTTGCTGTGGATAACTTTGTGGGCAAGCGGCTTCAAGTCGCTTGAGAGGCCCGGAAACCATGGTCTAAACATACGTTGCCTCATTCTTGGGCAGGAAAAAGATCTTGAAAAACAAGCGCTTATGTGCATATGTCGGCCCCGTGACGGTCAAGTTAGCCGTCCGGGCCATGAATGCCCGGTCTGTGGAGTTCTGCCCAGCAGTGGGCCATGAGCGGCGTCAAAGTAGCCGCCATGATTGACCGTTTTGACAGTTTGCAGGGCGCGCCTGCGCGCCCGGTATGGGGCGTGGCGGCGCTGTTGGCGGCCGTGGCTGACAGTCTCAACAGCCGTTTTGCGGTCTGCGTGGTTGCCGGTGAGTTATCGGGTTTCACGCGTGCGGCCAGCGGGCATTGCTACTTCAACCTCAAGGACGCCAGCGGCCAGACCGCGATGTTGCGCTGCGCGATGTTCCGGCGCGCCGCGAGCTTGTTGGACTTTGCGCCGGCCGACGGCGCCTTGGTCGAGATGCGTGGGCGGCTGACCTTGTACGAGCCGCGCGGTGAGTTGCAGTTCGTCGTCGAAGGCATGCGCCGGGCCGGGGCCGGTGCGCTCTATGAGCAGTTTCTGCGCTTGAAGGCCAAGCTTGAGGCGCTGGGCCTGTTTGACGCCGACGCCAAGCGGACCCTGCCGGCGTTCCCAAGGCGCTTGGGCGTGATCACCTCAACGGCCGGCGCGGCTTTGCATGATGTGCTGACGGCGCTGGCGCGGCGGGCACCGCATGTGGAAGTGATTGTTTACCCCAGCGTGGTGCAGGGTGAGCAAGCGCCCGCGGCCTTGGTGGCGGCCTTGCGGCTCGCCAATGAACGCGCCGAGGTTGATGCGCTGTTGCTGGTACGCGGCGGCGGCTCCTTGGAGGATCTCTGGGCCTTCAATGATGAGCGCGTGGTGCGCGCGGTGGCGGCCTCAAACCTGCCCTTGATCTGCGGTGTCGGCCATGAGACCGACATCACCTTGGCCGACCTGGCGGCCGATTTGCGGGCGCCGACGCCGACGGCCGCCGCCGAGCTGGCCGCCCCGTCCCGGCAGGCCAATCTGGATGCCTTGGCTGGCCTGTCTGCGGCCTTGACGCGGCGCGTGCAGCAGCGCCTGGACCTGGCGGCGCAGCGCTTGGACCGCGTGGCATTGCGCTTGGCCAGGCCGACCGAGATGCTGGCACGGCAACGCCGTCATTTGGCCTTGTTGAGCCAGCGCTGGAGCCAGGCCTTGCCCAAGATGCAGGCGATGCAGATGCAGCGTCTGGCCCATCTGGAGCAGCGCGTCCGACGCGCGACGCCCGTCTGGCTGCGCACGCAAGATCAGCGTTTGAACGGTCTGCAGGCGCGCTTGGCCGCGCTGGACCCCAAGCAGGTGCTGGCGCGCGGCTATGCCTGGCTGGATGACGGGCAAGGCCGTGCGCTCTGCTCGGTGCAGCAGTTAGGGGAGGGCGCGCGGGTGCGCGCCGTCATGGCCGATGGCGAGGCGCAAATGCAGGTGCTCGCAGTGATACCCAAAGTCTGAAGGCTTCTAGGTCTTTGTGCAGCCTTGGCCGGCGCAAAGACCTAGAATCGCGCCCGAAGTCCTTCACCACCCCGCCTGTTTTTCACCGAGGAATTGATATGGAACATACCCTGCCCGCACTGCCCTATGCCAAGGACGCCCTGGCGCCTCACTACAGCGCCGAAACGCTGGAGTTTCACCACGGCAAGCACCACAACGCCTATGTGGTGAATCTGAA
>JADMJQ010000099.1:0-5387 GCA_018780415.1 Roseateles sp.
TCTGGCCGATCGCAACGTAGATGCAGGTCATGTTCTGACCCTTCTGGTTGATGATGGCGTCGATCGCGACAGCCGTCTTACCAGTCTGGCGGTCACCAATGATCAGCTCGCGCTGACCACGGCCAACCGGCACCATCGAGTCAATCGACTTCAGGCCGGTTTGCATTGGCTGGTCAACCGACTTACGGGCGATCACGCCTGGAGCGACCTTCTCGATCACGTCCGTCATCTTGGCGTTGATCGGGCCCTTGCCGTCGATTGGGTGACCCAAGGCATTGACCACGCGACCAATCAACTCGGGGCCAACCGGCACTTCCAGAATACGGCCCGTGCACTTGACGGTGTCGCCTTCGGAGATGTGCTCGTACTGGCCCAAAATCACGGAGCCGACCGAGTCGCGCTCCAAGTTCAGCGCCAGACCGTAGGTCGGCTGACCGTCGGCGCCGGCCGGGAACTCCAGCATCTAGCCTTGCATCACGTCGGACAGACCGTGGATGCGGCAAATGCCGTCGGACACGGACACCACGGTGCCCTGGTTACGGACGTCCGTCGAAGTGCCAAGGCCCTCGATGCGGCTCTTGATCAGTTCGGAAATTTCAGCAGGATTCAGATTCATTGCTATGGCTCCCAGCTGGCCCCCGCTCTGCTTACAGAGCGGACGGCACAGGGATGAATGAAGGGTGAAATTGCACTCAAGGCCCTTGTCAGGCCGTAAGCGCTACTTTCATGCGTTCCAGACGGTACTTGACCGAGGTGTCCAGCACCTCATCGCCAACCACCACCCGGATGCCGCCAATCAGTGACGGCTCCAAGACGACCTTGGCGTCGAGCTTGCGAGCGAAGCGCTTCTCCAGCGACACCATCACGTCGGCCAACTGGGCCGCGTCAAGGGGAAAGGCGCTGTAGATCACTGCGTCCGCGACGCCGGCTGCGGCATTGGCCAAGAGATGGAACTGCTGGACCACGGCCGGCAGAGCGCTCAAGCGACCGTTGGCGATGACCGTGCGCAGAAAGTTCTGCACGCCTTCGGCCAGATCGAGCTTGGCGGTCTGAGCCGTGACGGCATAAACCTGCTCGGCCGTGGCCTTGGGATGGTCAGCAAACGACAGCAGCTCGGGCGCCCCAGCCACTTGGGCCAAGGCATCGAGCTGCAAGCCCCAAGCCTTGACGTCATGCTTGCGCGCTACTTGGTAGAGCGCTTCGGCGTAAGGTCGTGCAATGGTTGCGAGCTCGGCCATGTTTACAGCTCCGTCTTCAGGCGACCCAGCAATTCGGCGTGCACGGAGGCGTTGACCTCGCGCTGCAGAATTTGCTCGGCACCCTTGACGGCCAGCGCGGCAACTTGCTCGCGCAAGGCCTCACGGGCACGCGTGGACTGGGCTTCGGCTTCGGCGTGAGCGTCGGCCACGATCTTGGCGGCCTTCTCTTCAGCCACACCAGCCGCAGCCGCCACGATTGCAGCGGCACGCTTTTCAGCGTCAGCCAGCAGCTTGGTGGTTTCGCCACGGGTCAGCGCCAATTGCTCGTCGACCTTTTTGTTGGCGTTGGCCAACTCGCTCTTGGCCTTGTCGGCCGCAGCCAGGCCTTCGGCGATTTTTGCGGCGCGCTCATCCAGGGCCTTCATCATTGGAGGCCAGATGAAGCGCATGGTGAACCATACAAGGATCGCAAAAACGATCGCTTGCAGGAACAGTGTTGCGTTGATATTCACAGAGCTATCCTTTCAACCGTGAACGGTTGGCGCATCAATTAATTAGATGGCGAAAGGCTTGGCGAATGCGAACAGCAGAGCGATAGCCACACCGATCAGGAACGCGGCGTCGATCAGACCAGCCAAGATGAACATCTTGGTTTGCAGTTCGTTCATCAGCTCAGGCTGGCGAGCCGAAGCTTCCAGGAACTTGCCACCCATCAAGGCGATACCGATAGAAGCGCCCAATGCGCCCAGACCAACGATGAGACCGCAAGCCAGCGCGACGAGACCGAGAATGTTTTCCATGATTTGCTCCAGAAGGAAAGGTAAGTAAAAGAAAGGGAAAAACTACAAAAAAATAGAACTATCCGATGTCCAGCAGACGATCAATGTTGATCGTGCGCCTGGCCCGTGTAGATCAAGGTCAGCATCATGAAGATGAAGGCCTGCAAGGTGATGATCAAGATGTGGAACAAGGTCCACACCGTACCAGCCACCAAATGGCCCAGACCCAGCCAGAAGCCACCCGACAACGGGTTCAACTCCCAGGCCCAGACGCCACCCATCAGCGCGATCAGCATGAACACCAGCTCACCCGCGAACATATTGCCGAACAACCGCATGCCGTGCGAGACGGTCTTGGCAGCGAACTCGATCAGCTGCATCAAGAAATTGATCGGATACAGGAACCACTTGTCGCCAAACGGCGCGGCCAGCAGTTCATGCGTCCAGCCGCCGATGCCCTTGATCTTGATGCTGTAGAAGAAGCACATGATCAGCACGCTGGTTGACAGGCCCAAGGTGGTCGACAAGTCGGCCGTCGGCACCACACGCATATAGGCGTGATGCGGATCGTGACCCATGAAACCAAATGCTTGCGCCCACAGCGTAGGCAACAGATCGACCGGCAGCATGTCCATGAAGTTCATCAGGAAGATCCAGACGAACACCGTCAATGCCAGAGGGCCGATGACCTTGCGGCTGGCGGCGTTGTGGATCACGCCCTTGGCCTGGTTCTCGACCATTTCGGACAGGATCTCGACCGCGGCCTGGAAGCGGCCCGGCACGCCGGACGTCGCCTTGCGCGCGGCGCGCCACAAGAAGAAGCAACCCACCACACCCAGGATGACCGAATAGATCAGCGAGTCCAGATTGAACAAGCTGAAGTCAACGATATTGGTCTGCTTGACCAGTTCACCCTTGAAATTCATCTGCATATGCTGCAGGTGATGCTGGATGTATTCCCCAGCATTGGGCCCTTGCGCTAGGCCATGTTCTTCGGCTGCCATCGTTAGTTTCCGTCCTGCGTATTTACTTAACTTGACTCGTCCGACCCTGCCAGAGCAGGGCCAACCAATTTACTTTCAGACAAGCAACCAGGCCCGCCAGCATTGCCAGCCAACTCAGATCGCTCACCCAGACCGCCGCCACCGCCAAAATGGCAACCGCCGCCATGATCTTGATCAACTCCCAGAACATGAATCCCAGCACCGCAGCCGCTGGCATTCCTCTGAAGAGCCCGGTCATCCCCCACGCCATCAAGGCATTGGGAAGAACCACCGCGGCCGCACCCCAAAGAGCCGACCACGCTGTTTTGCTCTGCCCGGTCAACAAGAAGGCAAGCAACGCAATAAGCGCACCCACCAAGGCTTGAATCCCTACCACTCGCCAGATCGAAATCGGCGGGTGCCTTGCCTGCAAGGCCTGCGCTTGTTCTCGCGTCAGGGTCTTGAAAGGCAGCTCCTCGGCCTCATCCTCTTTGACATCACCCCATGCATCTTTTTCGTCATCCCAATCAGTGCTGATCGGAGAGACTTTGGATCTTTCCGCTCGCTCTGGCTTGGTCATAAACGTCTGATGAATGTCGGCAAAACCCAATGATTATATGTGGAAACCCGTAGGTCTCCGACAAGAGCTATAGCAAATACCCTACACAAGGCCGGCGCAGCCATGCCTTGTGGCTTAAAGCACGAGCAAGTCAGTCTTGATCAGATTTTGAGTAGATTGGCCGGCAAGCCGGCCACCTCGACGCGCACTTGCAGTACGCAACCGGCCCAGGGCTGGGCCGCCAGCTCGTCGGCCGGCCGGCCTTCGCTGGCCGTGGTGATGTAGAGCGTGCGCAGATCGGCGCCGCCAAAAGTGGGCATGGTCGGGCAGCGCACCGGCAGACGCAACTCGCGCAAGACCTCGCCTTGGGGCGACAGCCGCAGCAGGCGCTGGCCCTCGTACATCGCCACCCAATAGCAGCCCTCGACATCGACCGCCGCGCCGTCGGGGCGGCCGCCGTATTGATCCAAGTCCTGCCCAGCTGCGCGCGGAGGGAATTTGGCGAACAGTTGGCGCTCGCCGATTGCGCCGCCGGCGGCGTCGAATTCCATCACATAGATCTCGTGCGCCTTGGTATCGGACCAATACATCCGGCGCTGATCGAGGCTCCAGGCCAGGCCATTGGAGGTCACGATGCCGTCGGCCATGGCCTCGAAGCGCCCGTCGGCATAACGATACAGCCCGGCGTGTGGCGCGCGCGCGTCGTCGATGGTGCCGACCCAGAGCCGCCCCTGCGCGTCCGGCTTGCCGTCATTGAAGCGCTGCAGCGCACTGTCAAACGGCGCCGCCGCCAGCTGCGTATGGGCACCGGTCTGCGTATCCAGTCGCCACAAGCCGTTGCGCTGCGCGATGGCCAAGCCTCCGTCTTCGATCAAGGCGATACAGCCGGGCTGACTGTCCAACTGCCAGTGGCGCAGCTCGGCGCCGGCGGGGTCAAGCCGCAGCACCTGGCGCTTGGCGATGTCGACGTAGTAGAGGCATTGCTCGGCAGCACTCCAGAGCGGCGATTCGCCGAGCGCGGCAACTGCCTTGCCGGCGGCCTCAATTTGGTAGAGCGTTGGATCTGCGGGGTTCATCGTGGGCTGGGGTCTGGCGGAGCAAAGCGAGATGCTAAAGCCGTAACCGGATGAAACTCGACGGCGCGCTCAATCAGTCCAAATCGACCTTCAAATAATGCGCGCCCGGGATCGGGTTGTAGTAGTAAGGCGGCACCGCCTCGAAGCCCAGGCTCTCGTACAGGCCGCGTGCCGCCTCCATATCATCCAAGGTGTCGAGCAACATGGCCGAGTAGCCGGCCTGCGTGGCGGCGTCGATCAAACCCTGCGTCAGCAAGCGACCCAGGCCAAAGCGTCGGAAGGCCGGCCGCACGAACAGGCGCTTCATCTCACAAGCGTTGGCGTAGTCGACATCGAGCAGGGGACGAAAGCCTCCACAGCCCGCCACCTGGCCATCGACCAGCGCCAGCAAGATTCCGCCTGCGGGCGCTTGGTACTGGCCAGGTAGCGACTGCAGTTCGGTCTCAAAGTCCTGAAAGCACAAATCAACCTGCAGGCTTTCGGCATAGTCGCGCAGGATCTGGCGCGTTGCCGCCCAGTCGTCGGGACTGGCGGGCGTGATGAGCGTAATGACGGAGCTGTTCATGGGCGCTGCCAGTGTACTCAGGCGGCGCGGCGTCAGAGCGCGCCCAGATTGACCAGCAAATACACCGCCGCGATACACGCCCCCAGCAAGGTGAGGGCAAACAGCCGCG
Source organism: Roseateles sp. (assembly GCA_018780415.1). GTDB lineage: Bacteria > Pseudomonadota > Gammaproteobacteria > Burkholderiales > Burkholderiaceae_C > Paucibacter_A. The sequence continues at coordinate 5,271 of JADMJQ010000099.1, forward strand.
TCGCCACGCTGTCCCGCGCCGCCGGCACTGCAGCGGGCAACTGCTTGTCGCCGCTGAACATCGGGCCGATCAAGTCATTGCGATGACGCAGGCGGTAGAACGCGATCGCCGCCACAT
>JADMJQ010000099.1:5397-16266 GCA_018780415.1 Roseateles sp.
ATGCAGACCCACCAGAACAAACAAACCCCACTGACCGTAGCTCTTGTGATACGAGGTCCATGCCAGGCTGAGCTCACTCGACACAAAGCGGATCAAGGGCCCGGTGTTGGCGATTTCATCGTCGGCAATCAGGCCGGACCCGACCTGCGCCAGCAGCCAGGCCAGCATGGCCAGCACCGAATAGGCGCCCAGCGGGTTGTGCCCAACCTCGAAATGATCGTCGGCCCTGGCCTGCCCGCGCAAATAACGCAGCAGCGCGGCGGGTGAATAGACGAAGCTGCTGAAGCGCGACCAGCGGCCGCCGACCAAGCCCCACAAAATTCGGAACGCCACCAGCGCCAGCACCGCATAGCCCAGGCGCATATGCCAGACCATGGCATTGCCACCGACCTTGGCGCTGATCACCGAGCCCAGCACACAGGCCACCAGGGCCCAATGGAACAGGCGCGTCGGCAGGTCCCAGATCCGCACCGACGTCAAAAAGTCTTTCTTTCGCATCTGCATCCCCTTGCGACGGCCCAAAGAGTAACGCATGCAAGGCAGGCTGCAAGTTCTGCCGTTGCTGTCTACACTGCAGCAGGCCAGGGGCAGCGCCCTCAGGCCACATCACCCAGCCAACGCCAACTCCGAGGATGCCAGCATGAAGAGAAAGTTTCTGATGATCGCCGTCACATTTGCGACCAGCCTTTGCGCCGCCCTGCCCGCCAGTGCGCAATTTGCCAAGCCCGAGGATGCCGTCAAATACCGCAAGGCCGCCTTCACGGTGATGGGCAATCATTTCGGCCGCATCAGCGCGATGGCGCAGGGCAAGGTGCCGTTTGACGCGGCGGCAGCCACCGCCAATGCAGAGATCGTGGCGATGATGGCCGCGCTGCCCTTCTCGGCATTTCCAGAGGGCACCAGCGGCACCGAAAAGGGCACGCCCAAGGCCAAGGTCTGGACCGAGCGCGCCAAGTTTGATGAAGGCGCAAAAGCCATGCAGGCCGAGACCATCAAGCTCGTGGCCGCCGCCAAGTCAAACAACCTGGACGCCCTCAAGGCGGCCGTGGGCAATACCGGCAAGACCTGCAAGTCCTGCCACGACAGCTTCCGTAACGAGTGATTTGAGCGCCTAAGTTCCGGCCGGGCGAATTGGGATGCTCACGGCATGCCGTTGCGGCCATGCTGGATGAAGCCCGGCCGTGCGGCCAAGCGTTCGCAATAGGCCGCTATGGCAGGCAGCTCCGGGCGCCCATGCGGCTCCAAAGGCGCCATCAACCACCGCTGCGCCGACAGGCCCAAGACCACATCGGCCAAGCTGAACTCGGCGCCGGCCACATAGGCCCCGGTCTGCTCCAACCGGCGCGCCAAGATTTCGACATGCCGATGCCAGCCCGCCACACCGGCCGCCAACAGCTTGGCGTCCTGATGCGCAGGACTTTGCCGCACCAGGCTCATGAAGGCGTAACGCCAGGCATTGTTGAACTCACCGGCCTGCCAATCCATCCATTGCTCGACGACGGCGCGCTCACGCGGCGCCGCCGGCAGCAAATCATGACGCTGCTCGCGGGCCGCCAGGTAGCGACAAATGCTGTTCGACTCCCACAGCACAAAATCGCCGTCGATCAAGACCGGCACCATCGCGTTCGGGTTCAAGGCCAGGAACTCGGGCGCGTCGGTTGCAGCAAAGCCGGAGCCCCAGTCTTCACGCTCGTAATCGAGCCCCAACTCGGCGCAGGTCCACAGCACCTTGCGGACATTGATGGAGCTGGCTTTGCCTAAAACTTTCAGACTCACAGCCGCACCTCTCCGCTTATCATCGGCGTCACGTCGCCGCCTATCCAGACGTCCGCGCCCTCGCGCTTGACATGGATGCGCCCGGCCCGCCCGAGCATTTTTCCCTGCGCCGCGACATAGCTGTCGCCGCACAAACCGGACTCCATCATCCAGAGCGCCAGCCCTGCATTGAGGCTGCCGGTGACCGGATCTTCGGGCACGCCCATGCCGGGCACGAAAGCGCGCACCTCAAACTGCTGCTTGGCGCCGCTCGGATACGCCCCGATGACGCCCAGCTCGATGCCGGCCATGGCGGCGAAGTCCGGCGTCAACGCCAGCACCGCCTCGGCGCTTTTCAGCCGGGCGGCAATCCAGGGCGGGCCGTTGTCCACCCACACCACATCCAGCACCTCGTCGGCGGCCAGGCGCAGCGAGCGCAACACCTGCTCATGCAGCTCGGCCGAGACCGGCCCGCCACGGCGCAGCGGCGGCGCCGCAAAGGCCAGCCGCTCCTTGCCGCTGCGCTCCACCACACGCTTGATGCGCACCAGGCCGATGCCGCATTGCTGCACCAACTCGCCCTTGCGTTTGGGCGTGCCGCCCGCGCCCAGCCAGCAATGCGCGGACCCCAGCGTCGGGTGGCCGGCAAAAGGCAGCTCGCCGCCGGGGGTAAAAATGCGCACCCGGTAGTCGGCGGCGGGGTCGGTCGGCGGCAACAAAAATGTCGTTTCCGACAAATTGGTCCAACGCGCAAAGCTGGCCATCGCCGCGTCGCTCAAGCCCTCGGCATCGATCACCACGGCCAAGGGGTTGCCCAGCAAGGGCATGGCCGTGAACACATCAACCTGGGCGAATCGCCTCGTCTGCAAACTCATGGGGTGGTTTCTGTGCCACCGTCCAGGGCCGCGCGCAAGACCCGGCCCAAGATGGCCACCCCCTCATCGATCTGCGGCGGCGTCAAGGTGACGAAGGACAGGCGCATCGCGCGCGGGTCGGGTGCGTGGGCATAGAAGGCCGCGCCGGGCACAAAGGCGATGCCGGCGTCCACCGCCAGCGGCAAGAGCTCCATCGCGTTCAAGCCTTCAGGCAGGCGGATCCAGAAGAACATGCCGCCCTGCGGTGTTTGCCACTCGCAGCCCGGCGGCAGATGTTGCTTGAGCCCCGCGGCCATCGCATCGCGGTTAGCCTTGTAACGAGCGCGGATCTTGGGCACATGCTCATCCAGAAAGCCATTGCGCACCACCTCGTAGACCACGCGTTGGTTGAAGCCCGGCGTGTGCAGGTCGGCCGCCTGCTTGGCCTGCAAAAGCTTCGGGTACAGCTCCGGCGGCGCGATCATGAAGCCCAGCCGGAAGCCCGGCGTCAAGACCTTGCTGAAGGAGCCCAGGTAGATAGTTCCCTCGGGCCACAGCGAGGCCAAGGAAGGCAGCGGCGGCTCATCGAACCAGAGGTCGCCGTAGGGGTTGTCTTCAACGATAGGTACGCCGGCAGCCTTGGCCGCAGCCACTGCCGCTTGGCGCCGCTCCAAGCTCATCACGCGGCCGGTCGGGTTCTGATAGTTGGGCAGCAGATAGGCAAAACGCGTGCCCGGTGCATCGTGCGGCAAGCGGGCGATGGCCGCCGGGTCGACGCCCTGCTCGTCGCTGTCCAGGCTGGTGAAGATGGGCTCATAGGGCGTGAAGGCCTGCAGCGCGCCCAAGTAGGTGGGGGTCTCGACGGCCACCGGCGCACCGGCGTCGCACAAGATCTTGCCGACCAAGTCCAGGCCCTGCTGTGAACCGCTGGTGATCAGCACCTGGTCGGGCGAGACCTGCATGCCCAAACTCTGCACCCGCTGCGCCACCCACTCGCGCAGCGGCGCAAAGCCTTCGCTGGCGGCGTATTGAAGCGCCTCTTTGGGGTTTTCGGTCAGCACGCGCTCACAAGCCGCCTTCAGCTCGGCGACCGGAAAGGTGTCCGCCGACGGCAGGCCACCGGCCATGGACAAAATGCCGGGCTTCTCGGTGACCTTGAGGATTTCTCGAATGATCGAGGGGTTCATGCGCGCGGCGCGGCGCGCCTGGGTCCAAACTGAATTCATATCGTCTCGCTCAATGTTTGCGGCTTGGTAAAAGTACCGGCTAAGCCGATGTTGTACCACCCAACATCCAATCGACCGCCGCGCGCGCATGCAAGGCAGTGCCGTCAAACAAGGGCGTTGGACTGGCGCCGCTGGGGTCCAGCAGCAAGCAGATTTCGGTGCAGCCGAGGATCACGCCGGCGGCGCCGGCCGCGCCCAAATCCCCGGCAATGGCTTGAAAGCGGGCGCGCGAAGCCGGCAAGATCTGGCCGCGGCAGAGTTCTTCAAAAATGACCCGGTGGACCTCGTCGCGGTCCGCCTGAGCGGGCGTGATCAGCTCGATGCCATGCTTTTCCTGCATACGGCCGCGGTAGAAATCTTGCTCCATCGTGTAGCGGGTAGCCAACAGACCGGCGCGCTTGACGCCGGCCGCCCGCAAGGCGGCGGCGGTCGCGTCGACGATATGGATCAGCGGCAGGCCGCTCAAGCGCTCCACCTCGTCGGCCACCTTGTGCATGGTGTTGGTGGCGATCAGCAGCCCCTGGGCACCGGCCGCTTTCAAGCCGCGGCCCGCCTGGCCCAGCAGCTGCGCAGCGGCTGCCCAGTCGCCAGCGCGCTGCAGCGCCTCGATCCGAGGCAAAGTCAACGCTACGCAAGAGCAGGTCGGCGCTGTGCAGGCCACCCAGTCTGGTGGCCACGTCCCTGTTCAGCAGCTTGTAGAGATGCGCCGTCGAGGCCCAGCTCATGCCACCCAGAATTCCCAATACTTTCATCGCTCAAGCCCCCAACATCGGCCAAATACTGGCCAGCAAGGACAAGGACATCAAGGCATTGAATCTGCGCCGGCGCGCCGGTTCGGCCAGGGCCCGGCTCAGCTTCGCGCCGGCCAGCGCCCACAAGCTGATACAGGGCACATTCACCAGCGCACAAACAAGGCCCAGGGCCAAAACCGCAGCGAAACCGCCGTCCGGCGCCGCGAATCCAGCGACCGCGCCGATCGCGATCATCCAGGCCTTGGGGTTGACCCACTGAAAGGCCGCCGCGCCCCAAAAACCCATCAAGCCGGCCGGCCGCGTCTGGTGCTCGGCGACCTGCGGTGCGCCGGCATGCCAAAGCTGCCAAGCCAGCCAAACCATATAGACGGCGCCGACGGTCTTCAACACCAGATAAAGCGCCGGCCATTGCTGCAGCAGCGCCCCCAGGCCCAAGCCGGCCGCCAGCAACAAGACCAGCAGCCCTCCGCTGATGCCGGCGATGTGCGGCAACGTCGCCCTGAAACCATGGTTCACGCCCGAGGCCAGCAGCATCATATTGTTGGGGCCGGGCGTGATCGAGGTGACCATGGCAAAGGCCATTACAGCGAGCAAAGTGGGCAGGGTCATCATGGGCGGGCCTCCGACAATTAACAAACAAGAGCCGCAGTATGCGATCCGTAACCAATACAGTTGCAGTACACTTTTTCAATCAAACTACCGATCTGTACCGGCAAAATGACCAACACAGATAGACAGGCTGCCGCGCCGCTGTCGCGCCACGCCAGCCAACCGCTGGCCCAGCAACTGGCGCAGCGCTTCGCCGAGCGCATCAAGCAGCGCCTACTCTTGCCCGGCGCCCGCCTGCCGTCGGTGCGCGAATGCGCGCGCCACCATGGCGTCAGCCCCTATACGGTGGTGGCGGCCTATGACCAACTGCTGGCCGGCGGCCTGTTGGAGGCGCGCAAGCAACGCGGCTTTTTTGTGCGCGAGCCGCAAGCCGGCGCAAGTCCGCGCCAAGCCAAGACGCCGCCGGTGCCGACGCCGGTCGACGCCAGCGCGCTGATTCGCGGCATGTTCCAGGCCGACGCCAAGCGCGCACCGGGCCTGGGCACGCTGCCGGCCGAGTGGCTGGACATGGCCCTGTTGCAGGGCGCGATGCGCCAGGTCTTGAAGGCCGGCAGTGGCAGCGAGCAGCTGTCCCTGCACTACGGTGAGCCGGCCGGTGACGCCAGGCTACGCCAGGCGTTGGCGCAGCGTCTGGCTGATCTGGGCATCGCCTGCCCGGCCGAGCAGATCGTCAGCACGGTCGGCGCCACCCATGCGCTAGACCTGATCACCCGCACCCTGCTGCAACCCGGCGACGCGGTCTTGGTGGACGACCCCGGCTGGGCGATCGAGTTTGCACGGCTGACCCACGCCGGCATGCGCTTGCTGCCGGTGCCGCGCGGCGCTGACGGGCCGGACCTGGCCGTGATGGAGCGCCTCGCCTTGCAGCACCGCCCGCGCCTGTATGTGACCGTGCCGGTGCTGCACAACCCCACCGGCAACAGCCTGACCTTGACCAAGGCCCACCAACTGCTGAGCCTGGCCGAGCGGGCCGACTTCCAGATCGTCGAAGACGACACCTACGCCTTTCTGGCACCCAACCATGCGCCGCGCCTGTCGGCTTTGGACGGCCTGCGGCGCACGATTTATGTATCGGGCTTCTCCAAGATCCTGACGCCGGCCTGGCGCGTCGGCTATCTGGCGGCCAGCCCGGCTTGGGTCGAGAAGCTGACGGACTTGAAGCTGCTGAGCAGCCTGACCACCAGCCCGGTGCTGGAGCGCGCCGTCGCCCATTGCCTGGAGCAGGGCTCGCTGCGCCGCCATGCCGAGCGGGTGCTGACCCTGCTGGACGCGGCCCGCCAACGCAGCATCAAGCTGGCCGAAGCGGCCGGTTGCCGCTTCAAAGCGCCGCCGCAAGGCCTGTTCGGCTGGGTCGATGTGGGCATGGACACCGAGCGCCTGGCGCAGATGATGATGGACGAGGGCTGGCTGACGGCGCCCGGCATGCTGTTCAGCGCCAGCCGCCAAAGCAGCACCCTGATGCGTATCAACTTTGCCACCTCACAGGACGCGAGCTTTTGGCGCCGGCTGCAGACGCTGCGAGCAGCGACGCCCGCCTGACCAAGATCCCCCCGTAAAACTGGCGACCTGACAAGCCGTTACCATCGGCTGCTTTGCTATTTGACCCCCGTCTCGCTCATGCCCGCCGAACTCAGATTCCTCGTTGTAGATGGCCTTGCCGGCGTTCAGACTTTTGCGCGCCAGTTGCTGGAAGGCTTCGGGCTGCCCGCCGACACCATCCGCTGCGCCAGCGACCCCGAGTCCGCCTTGAGCATTGGCTTGGACTTCAAGCCTGATTTTCTGATCACCGACTGGTTCCCCAGGGGCAAGATCAGCGGCATTGAGCTGCACGAACGCTTGAAAACGGTGAACGCCGATTGCCGGCTGGCGCTGCTGAGTTTCGAGGTCAGCCCTCAGCACGAAGCCGACGCGGTCGAAGCCGGCTCCAATTTTCTGTTGCGCAAGCCCTTTACCGCTGCGGAGCTGAAAGCGACCTTGATGCAGGCACTGGACGCCTTGGCCAGAGAGCGCCCCGCCCTCCATGCTCGCCTGAGCGCCGCGATGAAGACTGCGCAGCCGAGCGAGCGGGCCGCGCCAAAGATCGTGTTGCCAGTGATTGCCAGCTTGAAGGTCGGCGACAAGGTTCAGTATCTGGGCAAGACCGAGACGGTACAGGTGGTGGTGGTCAGCCATGGCGAGTTGGTGGCGCAGCTGCGCGGCAATCCAGCCCTGATCCCGGCCGCCAAATTAAAGAAGATTTGAACCCATGTCTCAACCAGATTTGAGCCAGGCTTTGGCCTCGGCGTGGCGACACAAGCAGCGCATTGCCGCGGCTGACTGGGCCGCCGGCCCGCACGATGCGGAGGCCGCCTATGCCGTTCAGCAATCGATGGCGCAAGCACTGGGATGCTTCGAGCCCGGCCAGCCGCAGTTTTGGAAGAGCGGCGGCGCCTCGCGCCAGACCACGCTGACCCATGCGCCGCTACCCCCGGCTGGCGTGCGCCAGAGCCCCGCCGACTTCAGCGACCTGCAGCTGCATGCGCCCTGTGCCGAGGCCGAAATCGCTTTGCGCCTGGGCTGCGAAGTCACCCCCGCGCTGGCGCTGGGCCTGAGCGTTGAGGGCGCGCGCGACTTGGTGGATGCGATGACCGTGTCGATCGAGCTGGTGACCTCGCGCTGGCTCGAAGCGGGCGCTGCGCCGGCCCTGCTGCGCCAGGTCGACATGCTCTCGCATGGCGCCCTGGCCTTGGGCGACTGGCAGCCCTTCAAGGCGCGCGATTGGTGGGCGCAGGCCTGCGAACTGCGCGTCAACGAGGGCCCGGTGCTGCGCGGGGTCGGCGGCCACAGCTTGGGCGACCCGGCTTGGGGTTTGGCCGCTTGGCTCAAGCATGTCACCCGGCATGGCGACAGTCTGCCGGCCGGCTCGGTGGTGACGACCGGCGCATGGCTGGTGCAGCCGGGGCTGCAAGCCGGTGACCGCGTCACGGCTAGCTTTGCCGGCCTGGGCACGGTGGCGGTGCAGCTCTAAAAGAACAGCGTCAGCAAGACCAGCAAGGGGTAGGGAAAAGCCACCGTCGGACGCAAGGCGCTACGGGCGTATTCACCCAAAAGCGCCGTGCCGCGTGGCCTGGCGGTCAGCCAATCGCTGTGCAATTGCATCGCTTGAGCGGGCCTGGCGTCCGCCTCACGCAGCAGCGCCTCGATCCGCAGCAAACGCGCACCCAAGCGCGCCTGAAAGGTCTTGAATATCGCCTCTTGCAGCCACAAGACCAGCATCAAGACCCACAGCCATCGCGCGCCGAAAGCCACAGCGCACAAGGCCACCGCCAGCAGCTTGACGCCTAAAGCGGCGCGCTCGTACTGCTCGTGGTTGGCCTGCAGCGCCAGCCATTCGGCCTGCAGCAACTGCGGCGCCGCGTTTGCTTGCGTCACTTGGCCTCCAGGGCTTCCCAGCGCTCCATCAGCACCAGCAACTCGGCATCGATCTGGGTGCCGCGTTCGGTCACTTCAGCGATCCGCGCCGCGCCCTGCGCATACAACTCCGAGCCATTCAGCAGCGCATTGATCTGCACCTGCTCGGCCTCCAGCGCCGCGACCTTGGCGGGCAGCTCGTCGAGCTCGCGTTGCTCCTTGTAGCTGAGCTTCTTCTTGTTGGCCACGACGGGCGCAGCCACTGCTACCGGCGTCGGAGCAGCAACCGGCGCGGGCACCTGCTTGGCCTTTTGCTCGTTGATGGCCGCCGCCCGCTTGCTTTGCACCAGCCAGTCCTGCACGCCACCTTCGTACTCGCGCCAGCGGCCGTCGCCCTCGTTGACGATGGTTGAGGTGACGACGTTGTCCAAAAAGCGCCGGTCATGGCTGACCAGAAACACCGTGCCGTCATAGTCGGCCAGCAGCTCTTCCAGCAGCTCCAAGGTCTCGATGTCGAGGTCATTGGTCGGCTCATCCAGCACCAGCACATTGGCGGGCCGCGCAAACAGCCGCGCCAGCAGCAGGCGGTTGCGCTCGCCGCCGGACAAGCTCTTGACCGGCGAATTGGCACGCGCCGGCGAGAACAAGAAGTCGCCCAAATAACTCTTTACATGCTTGCGCTGGTTGCCGATCTCGATCCACTCCGAACCGGGGCTGATGGTGTCGGCCAACGTGGCCTCCAGGTCCAGCACATCGCGCATCTGGTCAAAATATGCCACATTGATCTTGGAGCCCATCTGCACCGTGCCGCTGTCCGGCGCCAGCTGGCCCAGGATCATCTTCAGCAGCGTGGTCTTGCCGGCGCCATTGGCACCGACCAGGCCGACCTTGTCGCCGCGCAGAATAGTGGCGGTGAAGTCGCGCACGATCATGCGATCACCGTAGCTCTTGCAGACGTCTTCCAGCTCGGCCACGATCTTGCCGCTGGCGCCGCCGGTGTCGATGTCCAGCTTGACCTTGCCCTGCACATCGCGGCGCGAAGCATGCGCCACGCGCATCGTCTCAAGTCGCTGAATCCGCGCGACACTGCGGGTGCGGCGGGCCTCAACGCCCTTGCGGATCCAGACCTCTTCTTGCGCCAGGATCTTGTCGAAGCGGGCGTTGTAGAGCGCCTCGTTCTCCAGCTCATAGAGCTTGGCGGCGGTGAAGGCGGCGAAATTGCCGGGGTAGTTGCGCAGCTGGCCGCGGTCCAGCTCAACGATGCGGTTGGCGACGTTGTCCAAGAACGTACGGTCATGGGTGATCAGCAGCAGTGAGCCCTTGAAGTTGTTTAAGAGCTCCTCCAGCCAAGTGATCGCATCCAGATCCAGATGGTTGGTCGGCTCATCAAGCAGCAAGACATCGGGCTGGGCCACCAGGGCGCGGCCCAGCGCCACGCGCTTCTTCAAGCCGCCGGAGAGCGAGCCGACCAGGCGTGAGCCGTCCAGACCCAGCCGCTGCAGCGACTCCTCGACGCGCTGTTCCCAATTCCAGGCGCCGATATGCTCGATCCGCTCGGCCACCCATTCGAGGTCGTCCTCGGGGTCATGGATCTCGTAGCGCGCGCGCAGCGCCTTGGCCTCGGCCACGCCCTCGCTGACGGCTTCGAAAATCGTCGCCTCGGGGTCCATGATGGGCTCTTGCGGCACATAGACGCTGGTCAGGCCTTGCTGCAATTGCAGCAGGCCGTCGTCGAGCTTCTCCATCTGGGCGAGGATTTTCAGCAGCGACGATTTGCCGGTGCCGTTGCGGCCAATCAGGCCGACACGCTCACCCATTTCGAGCGAGAAAGAAGCACCATCGAGCAGGGCAACATGGCCGTAAGCGAGGTGGGCGTTGGAAATAGATAGGACTGCCATAGCCGCGCATTGTCGTTGACTGGCGAGAACTCGCCTTGCTACGGGTTTTGACCGAGTCCGGCACGGGCCCGGCAAGACTTGACCCTCGGGTATGTCCGGGGGCCCGCAAACAGGGGGGTACGCGGGGTTTCACGGATTCGTCACATAGCAGCGGCCGGTACAAAGCAGTTGTGCGGCAAGCAGATCGCGACGCTAAAGCAAGCGTCCGCTCTGACTGAACCGCCCAAGCCATTTGTTCATTCACGGCGCAAGCCAAACCCGATTCCTTCGCGAATCTGTTTCAGGAGCAATGCAATGACTTCAGTTTCTTTCTTTGCCAAGGCCAGCGTGCCAGCACTCGTTTTGGCCATGGCCTTCGCCGGCAGCGCATCGGCCGCCTCGTTGA
>JADMJQ010000099.1:16276-18100 GCA_018780415.1 Roseateles sp.
CTGGACGGTCACCAACAACAGCTCGCCAACCGGCTCCACCGACTGGTTCCAGGGCAATCCAATCGTGTTCGACGCTCATAGCGGCGCTGCAAATTCCTATATCGGCGCAAACTTCAACAACACGGCCGGCGTCGGTGACATCAGCAATTGGTTGATCCTGCCGACGATGAGCTATTCCAATGGCGACACCGTCAGCTTCTACACACGCACGGCCGATGCCTCGAACTGGCCTGACCGGCTTGAGCTGCGCTTCAGCGCCACCGGTGGCACCGATGTGGGCAATAGCTCTGCCAGCGTCGGTTCGTTCACAACCCTGCTGCTGAGCGTCAACCCTGATTTGAATGTCGGCGGCTATCCGGAAGAATGGACGCAGCAAAGCGTGGTGATCAGCGGCCTGGCCGGCGCCACCAATGGCGCGATCGCGTTCCGTTATTTCGTACCTGATGGCGGCCCAGCTGGCGACAACTCCAACTACATTGGCGTCGACACTTTGAGCATCACCGCCGCTGTTCCCGAGCCAACAACTTATGCACTGATGGCCCTGGGCCTGGGCGCCCTGGCCTTGCGCCGCAAGCAAAAACAGGCTTGATCGCGGCCTGAACGGAAAAAGGGGGTGATGCTAGTCATCACCCCCTTTTTTTATTGCCGGCCCGTAGGCCTAAACCATTACTTCTTCGGCGCTTCGGCGCCCTTTGCGGTGGTGACCGCGGCAGCGGCGGGCTGCGCAGTCGTCGCCGGTGCGACGGCGGCAGCTTCTGCCTTGACGGTGCTAGCTTTGACTTCAGGCTTGGCCGGAGAGGCCTTGCTGGCGGTTGCGCCCGCGGTGGTCGCAGCCGCCACGGCAGCAGGCGCGGCAGTCACGGCAGCCACGGGCTTGTCTTGCGCCGGGCTCGCTTGAGCGGCAAAAACAGCAATCAAAGCGCCGACAGCAACAGCCACAGAAAACTTAGTCATCTCAGAACTCCAATCAAGGTTTCGCCATCCGGCGCTGCCTCAGCGTTTGTCTTGTTTCGACTCGGCTGCTTCAGTCACCTGGCCCATGCACAACGAGTGTTAGGGCCGGGCTGTTGACCGGGCAATTGTGAGCAATTGCAACGGCGACCTCAGGCCAGCAACTGCGCAGCATGGTGGCGCAAATGGTCATCCACACAGCTGGCGATGAAGTAATAGCCGTGGTCGTAGCCGGCATGCCGACGCAGGGTCAGGTCTTGCCCTGCGACCAGGCAGGCGGCCTCGAAGGCTTCGGGCAGCAGCTGCGTTGCCAGGAAGGGGTCGGCCAACCCTTGGTCGATCAGAATCCCGGCTGGGAACGGCGGGCGGGTCTGTGCCAGCATCAAGGCGCTGGCATCATGGGCCGCGTGCTCGTGGTGATCTGGACCCAGATAGCCGGTAAATGCCTTCTGACCCCAAGGACATTGCAGCGGCGCGCAGATGGGAGCGAACGCCGACACCGAGCGGAATGTGCCGGGATGACGCAGTGCCAGCGTCAGCGCGCCATGGCCACCCATCGAATGCCCAAATATTCCGCTGAGCTGAGGCGTTAGCTTGAATTGCTGTTGCACGCCCGGCAGCAACTCGTGCAACAGATAGCTCTCCATGCGCCAATGCGTCGCCCAAGGTGATTGGCTGGCGTCGAGATAGAAGCCGGCGCCGACACCGAAATCCCAGCTGTCGGTCTCTCCCGCAATGCCGGCGCCGCGTGGGCTGGTGTCGGGCGTCAGCAGGGCCAGGCCCAGCTCCGAGGCCAGCCGCTGCGCGCCGGCCTTGATGGCAAATGTTTCCTCGCTACAGGTCAGACCGGCCAGATAGACCAGCAAGGCGCGC
>JADMJQ010000114.1 GCA_018780415.1 Roseateles sp.
GCCCTCGCCGGGCTTGGCGCCCTGCGCCATCTTGATCTGGATCTGGTCGGCGCTGACCAGATATTCGGTCGTCACACCGAAGCGGCCGGAGGCGACCTGCTTGATCTTGGAGCGCAGCGAGTCGCCTTCCTTCAACTCATAGTCGACCGCGATGACCTTGTTGCCGATCACATCCGACACCTTGGTTCCGGCGACGATCTTTATGCCCTTCAGCTCATTGCGATAACGCGCAGGATCCTCGCCACCTTCGCCGGTATTGCTCTTGCCCCCGATGCGATTCATCGCCACGGCCAGCGTCGCATGCGCCTCGGTGCTGATCGAGCCCAAGGACATCGCGCCGGTGGCGAAGCGTTTGACGATTTCCTTCGCCGACTCGACCTCGTCCAGCGGGATCGCCTTGCTCGGATCGAACTTGAACTCGAACAGGCCGCGCAAGGTCATATGACGCTTGCTTTGGTCGTTGATGATCTGGGCGTATTCCTTGTAGGTGTCGAACTTGCCACTGCGCGCGCTGTGCTGCAGCTTGGCGATGGCGTCGGGCGTCCACATATGCTCTTCGCCACGGGCGCGCCAGGCGTACTCGCCGCCGGCGTCCAGCATGCTGTCTAGCACCGGGTCGTCACCGAAAGCAGCGCGGTGCAGGCGAATCGCCTCTTCGGCCACTTCGAACACGCCGATGCCGCCGACCTGCGTGGCCGTGCCGCGGAAGTACTTCTCGACGAAGTCGCTCTTCAGGCCGATCGCCTCGAAGATCTGCGCGCCGCAGTAGGACATATAGGTCGAGATGCCCATCTTGGACATGATCTTGGACAGGCCCTTGCCGATGCCCTTGATGTAGTTGTAGATGGCCTTGTCGGCGGACAGATCGCCCGGCAGTCCGGCGGCAATTTGGCTCAGCGTTTCCAGTGCCAGATAGGGGTGAACTGCCTCGGCGCCGAAGCCGGCCAGCACGGCAAAGTGATGAACCTCGCGGGCGCTGCCGGTCTCGACCACCAAGCCAGCCGTCGTGCGGCGGCCTTCGCGCACCAGATGATGGTGGATGGCGGACAGGGCCAGCAAGGAGGGGATCGCCACCCGGCTTTCGCTCAAGGCGCGGTCGGTGATGATGAGGATGTTGTGGCCGCTCTTGATCGCGTCCACGGCTTCGGCGCACAGCGAGGCCAGCTGCGCCTCGACGCCCTCATGGCCCCAGGCCAGCGGGTAGCTGATGTCCAGCTCATAGGACTTGAACTTGCCGTGCGTGTGGGCTTCGATCTGGCGCAGACGGGCCATGTCCTTGAAGTCCAAGACCGGCTGCGACACTTCCAGGCGCATCGGCGGATTGACCGCATTGATGTCCAGCAGATTCGGCTTGGGGCCGATGAAGCTGTTCAGCGACATCACGATCGCCTCGCGGATCGGGTCGATGGGCGGATTGGTGACCTGAGCGAACAGCTGCTTGAAGTAGTTGAACAGCGGCTTGTCTTTGCTGGACAGCACGGCCAGCGGCGAGTCATTGCCCATCGAGCCCAGCGCTTCTTCGCCATTGGCGGCCATAGGCGCCATCAGGAACTTGATGTCCTCTTGGGTGAAACCGAAGGCTTGCTGGCGGTCCAACAGCGAGGACGCGAAGGCAGCGGGCGAGATGTCGGCGACGGCGATGTCGTCCAGCTTGACACGCACGTTGTCAATCCACTGCCGATAAGGCCGGGCGTTAGCGTACTGGTTCTTCAGCTCTTCATCGTCAATGATGCGGCCCTGCTCCAGGTCGATCAGGAACATCTTGCCGGGCTGCAGACGCCACTTCTTGACGATCTTGTTTTCGGGAACCGGCAGCACGCCGCTCTCCGACGCGAGGATGACCAGATCGTCGTCGGTGATGCAGTAGCGCGCCGGGCGCAGGCCATTGCGATCGAGCGCGGCGCAGACCTGGCGGCCATCGGTGAAGACCATGGCGGCCGGGCCGTCCCAGGGCTCCATCATCGCGGCGTGGTACTCATAGAACGCGCGGCGGCGCGGGTCCATCATCTCGTGCTGCTCCCAGGCTTCCGGGATCATCATCATGGCGGCGTGCGCCAGCGGATAGCCGGCCATCGTCAGCAGCTCGATCGCGTTATCAAAAGTCGCTGTGTCAGACTGGTGCTCGAAGCTGATCGGGTAGAGCTTGTCCAGATCGTCACCCAAGACCGGCGACTTCATCACGCCTTCGCGGGCGCGCATCCAGTTGAAGTTGCCCTTGACCGTGTTGATCTCGCCGTTGTGGGCGACCATGCGGTAAGGGTGGGCCAGCGGCCATTCGGGGAAGGTATTGGTCGAGAAGCGCTGGTGCACCAGAGCGATCGCGGAGACCAC
>JADMJQ010000320.1 GCA_018780415.1 Roseateles sp.
ATGATCAGGTCGAGGTTGCGCAGGCCGACGTCGAAGTCGATGACGGCCGTCTTGTGGCCGCGCAGGGCCAGGCCCGATGCGAAGGAGGCGCTGGTGGTCGTCTTGCCGACGCCGCCTTTGCCGGAAGTCACGACGATGATCTTGGCCATGTGAGGCGGTCCTTTCAGTGGGTCTGTGCAAAGAGAGAGGTTCAGGAAATCGGCTCGAACACCAGGCGCTCGCCATCCAGGCGGATCTGTGCCGGCTTGCCGCGCACCGAGTCGGGCAGCGGGTTGTCGGTGGTGCGGTAGGTGCCGGCAATCGACAGCAGCTCGGGCTCCATGCAGGTGGCAAAGATGCGCGCCTGGGTGTTGCCCTTGGCGCCAGCAATCGCCTTGCCGCGCAGCGGTGCATAGACGTGGATGCTGCCATCGGCGATGACTTCGGCACCGTGGTTGACCACCGCCGTGACGATGAGGTCGCCGCCCTTGGCATAGACCTGCTGGCCGGAGCGCAAGGGCTTGTCGATGATCATGGTCTTGGCCGCCTCGGTGGGCACCTGCACCTCGCGTATCACCTCAACCTGCACCTCTTTGATGACTTCTTGGATCTGCACCGCAGCCGCCATCGCCGGGCGACTGCCCTGGGGCTGGTCTAGCGGGGGCGATTCGGCCAAACCCAAGGACAGCGCTTGCGCCAACTCAGTCGCATTGGCGCCCAGCACCGCCACCGGCTGCATGTTGTACCGTCGCAACATTGGCAGCAAAGCGGCGAGGTCAAGCGCCGCCTCGGCCCCGCCCTCCTCGTCCAGGCGCATTTGCGCGGGCTCGGCGCCGACGCCGTGGGCAGCAGCAACCTCGTCAACACGGGCGAGCTGCGTCAAATCGATCAGCAAGGGCTCGTGGTTGAACACATCCGGCGTATCGCCCAGGCGTTCGTGCAGAGCCGCCGCCAATGCCGGCAAATCCGCCGACTTCAGCACCAAGGAGAGCAGGCTCAAGGAGGCGCTCTTCAACTCGAATACATCGGCGATCTTTGACGCCGTCCGACCTTGCTGTGTACCTTGCTGTGCCTGAGACATCGAGTGCTGCTGTTGTGCAAAGGGCGCGATTTTAGCCGCGGCGCGCAAAACCTCCCCTAGGCATTGGCCCCAGGGCCGGCAAAGCAGCTGCAACAAATTTGAGCAAGCCAACAAAGCACCAAGGCAATCAAGCACTTAGGCGCGCTTTGCCAGCCCGGCCCACATGGATATCCACAGCACTTGTGGAAAAAAACGGCGGCTATTGCGCGCGGTTTGTCACCATTTTTCGTGACATCTGCCACTGCAGCCTTGACTTATCCCCATTTTGAGCCGCGGTCAAGTGCCAGGGCCTGAATTTTGTAAGCAGGCACTGTGCCGCCAGCACCCCGCGCTAAGTCATTGATTTATATACGACTCGGCGCAGTGCTTCGAAATGAGGCAGGCTAAGCCCAAGCGCCGCATTTCAAGGGCTTAGCGCCGCCCCAGGAGCCTTGTCCACAAAGTTATCCACAGCAAAGGTGGATAGCCTTTGAAGACCTTAAAAATCATAGACTTAAGGGCCAAGCCTCAACTCAAATAGAGCATTCGCCGCTAACTCGCGGTCAAGCAAAAGGCGTTGACCAGCGAGGTCCGGCGAGGGCACAAGTGCCCACAGCGGTTACAGTGAAGGCAAATCCGCGCCTCGCGGACTCTTGCAGGAGCACGGCATTGGCCACACCCAACTACTCATACGAAAAACGCCAACGTGAATTGGCCAAGAAGCGCAAGGTCGAAGAAAAGCGCCAGCGCAAGATCGGCGGCAAGGTGGACGGCGACGGCCAGCCTGTCGAAGGCGGTGACAGCCCTGAAGGCGGCGCTGCCGGCGAACCGGCCGTGACCCCGGAAGCACCTCCCGCGGCCACCTGAACGCCAGTCTCGGGCAGACTTGGCCAGCCGGCTACAAAGGCTTGGCCCGGTGTTTTAGCGTGGTGATGCAAAGACCCTGCTTGCGCAGGCCCTAAAATGTCGGCCTGCCCGGCACTGCCGTCGGGAGCGCAAAGACACCATGACCCGTAAGCTCTTCGTCACCACCGCCCTGCCCTACGCCAATGGCAACTGCCATATTGGCCACATCATGGAATGGACCCAGGCCGATATCTGGGTGCGCTTCCAGCGCATGCGGGGCCAGCAGGTGAATTTCGTCTGCGCCGATGACGCGCATGGCGCGCCGATCATGATCGCGGCCGAAAAAGCCGGCATCACGCCGCAGGCCTTCGTCGCCAATATCGCCGCCGGCCGCAAGACCTATATCGACGGCTTTCACATCAGCTTC
>JADMJQ010000273.1:0-7743 GCA_018780415.1 Roseateles sp.
CTCACGCGCTCGCGGTGCGTCCCCGAAGGAGAAGCACCGGCGAGACGTCGGCTGATCCAGGTCTCTGTTTCCATGATCGCCAATATGCATCGGCGTTAGTGCTGGGTGAGCGATGGTTTATTGATCAAATCCAGCGGCAACAAGCGCGGCCGGTACCCATGCGTGGTTCGGGCCGCTACCGCGCCCGCTTTGGCTCTTGAAATTGAACATGAAGCGCAGGCTCGACGGCCTTTCCTTCTGTCAGATCGTCCAGCAGGTCCGCCCACGCTTGAACCATCTTGCGGCGTTGGCCGAGATGGGTTGCACGGTCATAGCTGCCACCCAGCTCTTCATCGGACACGTGGGCAAGGTGCCGCTCGATGACCTCACGGTCCCATCCCAGCAGTTCGCGGATCAGCGTCCGCGCGGTGGCCCGGAACCCGTGCCCGGTGATCTGCTCCTGCGTGTCGTACCCGAGCGTGCGTAAGGCCGCGTTGATCGTGTTGTCGCTCATGTAGCGTGTCGCCTCTGACCGCTTCGACATGCTGCGGAACACCGGCCCGGTGGGGCCGGTCAGCGGTTGGAGGTCGCGCAAGATATCGAGCGCCTGCGTGGGCAAGGGCACCAAATGGGCGGGCGTCCGGGAGTCGCGCTTCTGCCACTCCCGCAGCTTCATTTTTTCGGGCGGACAACGCCACAGCTTTCCTTCGAGGTCGATGTCCTCCCAATGCGCGAAGCGCAGTTGTCCGGGACGCTGGAAAAGCATCGGTGCCAGACTCAAGGCGGCACGGGTGATGACGTTGCCCTTGTAGGCTGCGATATCGCGCAGCAATTGGGCCAACTCGTCTGGATCGGTGATAGCAGCGTAGTGACGAGTTCGAGGAGCAGGGAGACCGCCGGTGCGGCTGTTCACAAAGTTCCGAGCCGGATCGAGCAGACCCACATCAACCGCGTATTGGTAGACGTGCACGACGGCTTCTCGCACCCGCTGCGCGGTCTCCAGGTGGCCGCGATCCTTGATGCGGTGCAGGCAGCGCACAAGCTCGGTCGGGGCGACCGCTTCCATGGCATGCGCGCCAATCCACGGGAAGGTGTGCAGCTCCAGATGGCGCAGCACCTTCGCCGCATAACCTGCCGACCATAGGCGGTCCTTGTGAGCCTGGGCGACCCAGGCGCGTGCCGTCAGCTCAAAGGTGTTGAGGCGCGCTACGCGGCTGCGTTCCGCTTCTTCACGACGTGCCAGCCTGGGGTCCACGCCCGAGGCTCGCTTTTCGGCTTCAGCACGTGCTTTCTTGCGGGCGGCAGCGAGCGGGAGAGCTGGATAGGGGCCGAGGGTGAGCTTCGCCTCCTTGCCCGCGCCCTTGTAGCGATAGACCCACACCTTGGCGGATGTGGAGGACGACCGTATCCGGAGGTAGAGCCCCTCACCGTCGGCGAGCAAGTATTCCTTGTCGCGAGGCTTCGCGGCCTTGATCTTCAATTCATTGAGTTGACCCATGGTGTACCCCAAACCTGACTGCGTTTGAAAAGCAGTTTGAGGCACACGCTGGGTACACGCAACGACGAGACGCTATGGGATTTACCGGTACCGCTTGAGCCGCCTTTTTGAGGCTAAGTCCTTGATGTGCAAGGGCTTTTAGCTTTCTTGGGATCTTCCGGGATGATGCAATGGTGGCCTGGGGCGGAATCGAACCACCGACACGCGGATTTTCAATCCGCTGCTCTACCGACTGAGCTACCAGGCCTTATTCTTTTCATCACTTTTTCGCAGCACGTATCTGCTTCAAATCAGCGAAGACCGCGACTATAGCATCAAATTCCGCTGCCGCGCTTATTCCGGCTGAGATCGACACCCAATTGCTTGAGCTTGCGATACAGATGCGTGCGCTCAAGCCCGGTTTTCTCGGCCACGCGCGTCATCGAACCATTCTCTTTTGACAGGTGAAATTCAAAGTAGCTCTTCTCGAAGGCGTCACGCGCCTCACGCAAGGGGCGGTCCAGCTCGAAGCTCTGTTCCGAGGCCAGCCCCAGCACCGGCTGCGCCGACTGCGGCAGCATGCCGATACTTGGGCTCACATATTGAGCCGGCATTTCACTGCGCAGATAGGTCGAGACGCCCGCCGGCGGCGCCGGACGCGGCGCTACTTTGACCAAGGACTGTTCCACCGCGCGCAGCAGCTTTTGCAGCGTGATCGGCTTCTCCAGGAAGGCGATGGCGCCGAACTTGGTGGCCTCGACCGCCGTGTCAATCGTGCCGTGGCCGCTCATCATGATGACCGGCATGGTCAGCAAACCGGCGCCGCCCCATTCCTTCAACAAGGTGATGCCGTCCACATCGGGCATCCAGATGTCGAGCAACACCAGATCCGGCCGCATGCGCTCACGCACGGCGCGCGCCTGCGCGGCGTTTTCAGCCATCTCTATCGTGTGACCCTCATCGCTGAGGATTTCTGACAACAGGGCGCGAATGCCCAATTCGTCGTCAACTACAAGAATTGTTGCCATGGAGTCCTAGTTCACGCCGGCTTGTCTGCAGCGCCGGCGTCAACCGCTGCAGTTGAAAATTTTGAAAATGATAACGAAACTTGCGCACCCAAGATGGGCTGGGTTTCATCTCCCGCCGCATGAAGATTACTCAGGCGGATGCGCGCGCCATGTTCATCGGCAATCTTCTTCACCACCGCCAAGCCCAAGCCTGTTCCCTTGGCCTTGGTGGTGACGTAGGGCTCGAAAGCCCTTTTGAGCACTTTCTCGGCGAATCCAGGCCCATTGTCGGTGATGTAAAGCCGCAACACGCGCGCTTCTCCGCTTTCTGTGAAAACTTGTGCGGTGCGCACCATGACGCGCCCGTCGGGCCGATCTTGCACGGCGTCCAAACCGTTTTGCACCAGGTTGTGAATGACCTGGCGCAACTGGCTCGCGTCGCCCTTCATCGGGCAGGCGGCGGGTGCCAAGTCGGCTTGCAATCGGCCGGCTTCTTGTGCCTCGGCATACAGAGTCAGCACCTCGCTGACCAGGGCGTTGAGGTCCAGAACCTTCAGTTGTGCCGACGGCAGCCGCGCGTAGTCGCGGAACTCGTTGACCAACTGCTTCATCGATTGAACTTGGTTGACGATGGTCGCGACCGAGCGCACCAGCATCGCCTGATCGGCGCCTTCGAGCTTGGCTTCGAGCTTGTGCTGCAAGCGCTCGGCCGACAACTGGATCGGCGTCAGCGGGTTCTTGATTTCGTGGGCAAGACGCCGCGCCACCTCGCTCCAGGCGGCCGAGCGCTGTGCGGAAACGACCTCGGAGATGTCATCAAACACCATCAGCCGCGCATTTTCCGGCAGCTTGGCACCGCGGACGAGCAGCGTTAGCACGTCCTTGCCGGCTTCCAGTTGCAGCTCGAAGGCATCTTGCCAATGCTCGGTTTCCAGGCTGTTCAGCGTCTCCGTGCCGGTCGGCTTGGCCGGGCCGCTTTGCTCAAAGCGTTGCATGATTTCGTCGACAAAGGGCTGCAGCTGCGGCAGCTCGTCCAGCTTGGTGCCGCGCAGGTCCTCGGTCGGCAGCTGCAGAATCCGCACCGCCCCGGGGTTGACGGTTTCGATGCGAGCCTGTGCGTCAAACACGATCACGCCGGCGGTGAGGTTGTCCAGAATGGTTTGCAGATGGGTGCGCGCACTTTCCAGCTCGGCCACGCTGCGGCCCACCATGGCGCGGGCATCGGAAAGCTGCTCGGTCATCTCGGCAAACGAGCGCGTCAAGCCGCCCAACTCGTCGCGCGAGGCCAACATGGGTTTGCGACTCAGGTCGCCCTGCGCCACCTGGCGCACGCCGTCGGCCAGCAGCAGCAGCGGCCGGGCTAACTGATTGCCCAAGGTGACGGCCAACAGCAGCGCCGCGAACACCGCCAGAATCAGCACCAGGGTCAGCGTGCCGATATACATGCGCCGCAAGCCATCGCGCTCCAAGGCGCGCTGCTGGTACTCGCTGCTGGCCGCCTGCACCGCCAAGGCATTGGAGACCACCGAGGCCGGCACCTGTTGCACCACCATCAAGAAACGCTCGCCGAACATGCCGCTGCCGGCGCCGAAGCCCAGCCGCAGGTCGGCGTTGGGCAGCAAGGCCAAGGCACGGATGCGGGCCTGCCCTTGCAGCGCCAGCGCTTCGTCCTCCAAGCCTTCCAGCTGACTGGCGACATTGAGGGCGCGGGCTTGTCGCAGCATCGCCTCCGAGGGCCGGGTGGCCGTCAGCGAGCTGGTGTCGCCGCCGGAGGACATCAAGATCTGCCCGTGGCTGCCCACCAGGTCCACCGTCCGGGCACCGAGCTGCACGCGCAGGCGCTCCAGCGCCAGCGGTTGCGGCATGCCGCCACTCTCGGACAGCCGCCCGGCGCCGTTCAAGGTCTTGACCGACAGGTCGCTGACCAGGCCGTCCAGGGTGGCACGGCCCAGATTCAGGCCGGCCTCCAGCGCGCTGGCGAGCCGCACATCAAACCAGCTTTCGATGCTGCGATTGACGAACTGATAGGACACGCCGTAAATCATCACCCCCGGCACCACGCCCACCAGCGCAAAGATGCCGGCCAGCTTGAGCAGCAAGCGGCTGCCAAATTTGCCGCTGCGCACCCGCAGCACCAGGCGCACCGCGGCCACGCCGATGACCAGCATCAGCAGGCCGGCTACCGCCGCATTGAGCCAGAACAGCCAAACATAATGGCGCTCGAAAAAGCCCGGCCGGGAGCTGACACCGATCGACAGCAGAAAGGCCAGAACCCCGCACACGCCGGTCACGATCACCGTCGAGATGACCCAGGCCCAGCGCGCCTTTCGACTCAAGCGACGCCCTCGCGGTCGCTTGTCATGGCACCACGAGGCTGCTGTTGAAATCGGCGCCCAGGCTGAAGCTGCGCTCGATGTTCAAGCCCCAGCCCTGCGGTGAGCCCAAACCGATTTGCATGGGTTTGGGCAGCTGGCTGGTGTCCAGCCGGTAGCTGAACTCAAGATAAAAGCGGCCCTCATCCTCCAGCTCGCGGTTTTCGGCAATGCGCCAGCCCGAGGCACCGCGCAAGGACAGCAAGGCATCGGACAGCGAGGAGTAACTTTGATTGAGACCGCCGGTGCTGACCTTGAACTGCCGCGTCAGCGGCTGCCAGGCAAGCCGCCAGGTGCGGCTGGCGCGGGCCACCCGGGCATCGCGCCAGTACCAGCGATTGCGCAAGACATTGGCCTCGGCCACAAAGTAGATCGGCACGCCCTTCATCACCGCGTCCTCGGCCGCACGCGTCAGCTCAAAACGGGTGCTGAAACTCAGCTCCAGACCGTCTTCGGTGCGCTGGGTGCTCAGTTGGCTGAGCTCAATCCCGTCGGCCCGGGCGCTGTCGGCGAACAAGCCCAGCACGGCCGCCAACACCAGCACGGCGAGCAAGTGCCAGCGACCAAGCGCCAGCGCGCTTGAAAGCCGGCCTGCTTGGATGGGGCGGCTTGTCGTGGCGGCAGGAAGGGCGGGCGAGGTCAAGGTCGGATCGAATCTTTGCTGTTGAGCGCCGGCGGCATTCGAGGGCGGCACCACATGGGGTCAGAGGTCTTTAATCAACAGCGCGTAAAAGAATCCGTCCAAGACCGATGGCGTTTCACCCGCTGTGCCGCCATTGTGAGTGAGCGGAAGCAGATGCCCGGTAAGCCCGGCAATTTCAAGCTGTTTAGCGTCGCTGTGGCGTTGCAAAAATGCATACAGTTGGTGCACGCCCTCGGCCTTGAAGATCGAACAAGTGACATAAACCAGCCGCCCGCCCGGCTTCAGCGTTGGCCAAAGCGCGTCCAGCAACTCGGCCTGAATGGTGGCCAACTGCCCGATATCGCTGGCGCGCCGCAGCCAGCGCACATCCGGGTGACGGCGCACGATACCGGAGGCGCTGCAAGGCGCGTCCAGCAAAATCGCGTCGAACGGGCGGCCGTCCCACCAGGCGCCGTCGCCGCGGGTTTGGCGGGCGTCGGCGGCCAGCGTCTGCGCCTGCACGCCGAGGCGGTTCAAATTGTCTTGCACGCGCGTCAGCCGGCCGGCGTCGCTGTCCAGGGCCAGCACATCCAGTTCGGCCAATTCGAGCAGATGAGCGGTCTTGCCGCCGGGCGCCGAGCAGGCGTCGAGCACGCGCGCGCCGGGCGGCAGCGCGGGCAGGCCCGCGACAGCGCTGACCACCAAGGGCGCCGCCAACTGAGCCGCGGCATCCTGCACCGACACATCGCCGTCGGCAAAACCCGGTAACAAACCCACCGGCGCAGCCCGCGCCAGTCGCAAGGCCTGGGGCGCCAGCGGGCCGACGGCCGCAGCGGCAATGCCGGCGGCGGCCAGCCTGGCCAGATAGGCCTCGGTGTTGGCCAAGACATCGGCGCGCCGGGCGTTGACGCGCAGCGTCATCGGCGGATGCTGGTTATTGGCCTGCAGAATCGCCTGCCAATGGTCGGGCCAGTCGGCGCGCACCAGGTCTATCCACCATTGCGGGTGATTGAACGCGGCCGGCTCCGAGGCTTGCGCGGCTAGCACGATGGCGGCGCGCTCGCGCAAGAAGCGCCGCAGCACCGCATTGACGAAACCGGCGCTGGCCGGCGCTCGCTTGCGCGCCGCGCTGACGACCTGGTCCACCACGGTGTGATCGGTGTACAGCGGCTGCGCGCCCGGCGCGCAGGGCCACAACAATGCCAAGGCACTGACCAGCAGGCTGTCGACCTTGGGCGGCGGGGTTTTGGGGGCCAGCAGGGCGCGGGCGGCCTCGGCGCTGCCGAGCAGACGCAGGACATAAAAGCTCAAGGCCTGGGTGCCGGGCCGCAATTCGGCCGGGCAGGCGGCCAAGACTTCGGTCAGCGAGCGCCCCGAGCGCACCGCCTGCACGGCGTCGGCCACCTGCAGCATCAGGCGTTGCAGCGGCGGAGAAAGAGGCGGGGGGGATATTTTCTTTTCAGTCACGCGGTCAGTGTAGGCCAGCGCCACGCCAGCGCCCAAGCCAAGGCTGGAGGCAAGACCTGGCACTGCACGGGCTTTGCAATCCGTTCACAATGCCCGCTCCAGCCATAGCGAGAGTGATTCATGAGCGGCGATTCGTCCACCAAAATTAGCTTAGACGCCAATCAACTGGCGGCCTTGCCCGCATCCGAGCGGGTGCGCATGCGCTTGGTCGGCGCCGGCTGCCGCCACCATGCCAATGACAATATCGCGGCCTATATCGAGCCCGGCGAGCTGGAGCAGTTGCAGGCCGAGGTGCAGGCGCAGATGCAGGGCGTGTTGCGTGCCTTGGTGATCGATACCGACAGCGATCACAACACGCAAGACACCGCCAAGCGCGTGGCCAAGATGTTCATGCAGGAGATCTTCAAGGGGCGCTACCAGCCGATGCCGGCGGTGACCGAGTTCCCGAATGTGACCCGGCTGAATGAGTTGATGATCGTCGGCCCCATCACCGTGCGCAGCGCTTGCTCCCACCACCTCTGCCCCATCATGGGCAAGGTCTGGATAGGCCTGCTGCCGAATGAGCATTCGAATCTGATCGGGCTGTCCAAATACGCGCGCATCTGCGACTGGATCATGAGCCGGCCGCAGATTCAGGAAGAGGCCGTCACCATGCTGGCCAATGAGTTGCAGGAGCGGGTGCAGCCGGATGGCCTGGCCATTGCTTTCAATCCACCGGCAATCCGCGGATTGGGGAATGCCGGCGGCTTCGAAGTCTACGTGCAAAGCCGGGCAGATTCCGATCCGCTGCGTTTAGCCAGCGTGGTCAATGACTTCATC
>JADMJQ010000273.1:7753-17546 GCA_018780415.1 Roseateles sp.
CTGGCGCGGCGTCAAGGACGACGAGTCCAAGATGACCAACAGCGTGATGCGCGGCGCCTTCTTGAAGGACCCCAATCTGCGGCGCGAGTTCCTGTCACTGATCAAGCCCTGAAAAGCTCGCCCAAACCTCTTTTCTCTCAAGGAGACATTCCCATGCTCGTTCGCTTGATGTATGCCAGCCGCGCCAATGTCGCTATGAGTGATCAGGAACTCAGCCTGATTCTGAAACAGTCACGTGCCCACAACCCGGCCGAAGGCATCACCGGCCTGCTCTGCTACACCGACGGCATCTTCATGCAGGTGCTGGAAGGTGGGCGCGACGCCATCAACGCGCGCTACAAGCAGATCCTCAGTGACGCCCGCCACCATGCCGTCATTTTGCTCAGTTACGAGGAAGTCGGTGAACGCGAGTTCGCCGGCTGGTCCATGGGGCAGGTCAATCTGCAGCGCCTCAATCCAGGCCTGGTGCTGAAGTATTCCGAGACCGGCCGCCTCGACCCTTATCACATGAGTGGCCGCGCGCTGATGGCGCTGTTTCATGAGCTGGTGAGCTCGGGCGCGATTGTCTGCAATTGATCTATAGGGACCGCGCTTCGCGAAAGCCATACAAGCTGGCCAAGATGCGGGTCGGGAACTGGGTGATCGCTTCATTGAACTGGCCGACCGCCTGATTGAAGACCTGGCGCGCAAACGAGCGCTGGCGCTCGATCATCTTCAGCTCGTCGACCAAGGCGTACAGATCCGCCTGTTCGCGCAGCTCGGCGTGGTGTTCCAGCATCGACATCAGCCGGGTCAGCGCGGCCGCATGCACGGCGCTGGTCACGCCCAAGGTGCCGACCGGCTCGGCCACATAAGGCCTTGGCCGCGCGGCATGCGCCGCCGCCCGCACCTCGGCCTGCGCCAATTCCAGGGCGTCAAAGGTGGCCTTTTCGTTGCTGAGCAGCGGCTGCAACAGCGTCAGCAGCTTGCTGCACAGTTGGGCGCGCGCCGTCAAATGTTCATCGAGCTGAACAAAAGCGGCCGAAATCGCATTGCGTAGGCGCATCAGCCGGTTGTAGGCGCCGATGCCCCAAAAAAGCAGCAGAGCCAACACCGTCCACAGGGCCAGGTTCCAGTTGCTCATCGCGCTGATGTTTGTTTGTATTCATCAAAACCGCGCGCGCGCAGCTCGCAGGCCGGGCAACTGCCGCAGCCGTAGCCCCAAGCGTGGCGCTGCGTACGATCGCCGAGATAGCAGGTGTGGGTGTGTTCGATGATCAGCTCATTCAAGACCGTGCCGCCCAGGCGCTCGCTCAAGGCCCAGGTCTGCGCCTTGGTGATGAACATCAGCGGCGTCTCGATCGTCATCGGCGCGTCCAGTCCCAGGCTCAGCGCCACTTGCAAGGCTTTGAGCGTGTTGTCGCGGCAGTCCGGGTAGCCCGAAAAATCGGTCTCGCACATGCCGCCCACCAGCACCGAGGCGCCGCGCCGGTAGGCCAGGGTGGCGGCGAAGCTCAGGAATAACAGGTTACGCCCAGGCACAAAGGTATTGGGCAGGCCGTTGGCCTGCATCTCGATCGCGCGGTGTTCTGTCAGGGCGGTACTGGAAATCTGCGACAGCAGGCTCAGGTCCAGCAAATGATCGTCGCCCAGCTTGGGCGCCCAGGCCGGGAAGCGCGCGATCAGCTCGGCCCGTACGGTTTGCCTGCATTCCAGTTCGATGCGGTGGCGCTGGCCATAGTCGAAACCGATGGTTTCCACGGCGGCGTAACGTTCCAGCGCCCAGGCAAGGCAGGCGGTCGAATCCTGGCCGCCGGAAAACAGCACCAGGGCTTTGCGGGCGGAATTGGCTTGTGGAATTTCACTCATGGCGCCAGTGTGCCAGGGTCGGCGCTTGATATTGCACCCCTCGGCCTGCGGCCTGCCGCCTACAGCGGGGGTGAGCTTGCTCGGGGCGGCCCAGCGCGGCGCTTGATATTGCACCCCTCGGCCTGCGGCCTGCCCCGCCAAGCGGGGGCAAGCTTGCTTGGGGCGGCCCAGCGCAAGCTCATGCTATGTTCACGCCCGAACCACTTGGAGCGACCAGCATGCACAACCATCGTCTTCTCGCCCTGCTCTGCATACTGCCGGCGTTCGCGGCGGCCCAGGGCAGCCAGATCAGCCGGGTGCTGGTTTACCCGGGCGGCGCCACCGTCGAGCGCGTGGCCAAGGTCGCAGCGGGCGCGCAAGTCCTCAAGCTCAGCTGCCTGACGACGCGCTTTGATCTCGACTCGCTGCAATTGGACGGCGACGCCGGCATGCAGATTGGCGATGTCAGCGTGCAGACCCTGGCGCGCGAGCGTGCGCCCGAATGCGCGGCCAGCCCGCTGGATGCCCGCATCCGTGAGCTCGAAGACGCCCAAGCCGGCCTCAAGGCCGAGATCGACGCCCAGGAGCTGGTGCTGGGCTTCTTGAAAAACCTCGGCAGCGGCCCGCAGACCGCCAACGCCGCCATCGCCGGCACCGCCGAGTCCTTGCGCCGCAGCGGCCTCGACGCGATGCAGCGCCAGCACCAGCTGCTGCGCAAGAAGCAGGTGCTTGAGCAAGACCTGACCCCGCTCTTGGCCGAGCGCGATCGTTTGATCAAGGCCAACCCACAGGTGCGCCAGATTTCGGTCCGCCTGGCGGCGCCCCAAGCCGGTGAGCTGCGGCTCAGCTACCGCCTGAATCAAGCGGGCTGGACGCCGATCTACCGCGCCCATCTCGACACCGCCAAGGGGCAGCTGCGCCTGGAGCGCCAAGCGCAAGTGGCCCAAAACAGCGGCGAAGACTGGAGCGGCGTGAAGCTGCACCTGTCAACGGTGCAGCCGCGCCAGAACACCGGCATTTCGCCGCCCCGGCCTTGGACGCTGGACATCTTGCCGCCTGTCCAGGCACAGCAGGAAGTGCAGCTGCTGCAGGCACCGCGCGCGATGGCGGCGGCAGCGCCGGCGCCCAGGGCTTATGACGCCAGCGCCGAGAACGACTCGGCGCGCTTTGATCTCAGTGTTTTCCAAGGTGAGTTCGCGGCCGAGTTTGCGGTGCCTGGCCTGGCCCATGTGGCCAGTGACGGCCAGCGCGTTGCCTACTCACTCGGCAGCGAGCTGGTGGATGCCAAGGTGCTGCGCCGCGTGCAGCCGCAGCAAGAGGCGCAGGCCTATCTGATGGCCGAGCTGGCCAGGCCCGCCGGCTCCTGGCCCAATGGCGGCCTGCAACTCTTCCGCGACGGCGATTTCGTCGGCAACAGCCAGCTGAATCTGGGCAGCGAGGCGCGGCTGGAGCTGTTCTTCGGCCGTGACGAGATGCTGCGGGTCAAGGTCGAACCCGAGCAGCGTGGCGGCGCCAACGCCGGCTTCATTGGCGGGCGTGCCGAACAGCGCTTAGTCCGCGCCTTTGTGCTGGAGAACCTGCACAAGACGGCCGTGCAGCTGCAAGTGCTGGAGGCCGCGCCGGTGGCCAGGCATGAGGACATCCGCGTACAGACCGTCTTCAGCCTCAAGCCCAGCGATGAGTCCTGGAAGCAGCAGCCCGGTGTGGTGGCTTGGCAGCTGCCGCTGGCGGCCGGCCAATCGCAGCGCATCACGGCCGAGTATCTGATCAGTTACCCCAAGGATGCACGGATAGGGGGTTTACGCTGAGGGCGGTCGACTAGAAAGCGCCGCCCAGCCCGGCCGGCAAGTGGGCTGATTCGCGCCCATAGGCCTGCTCCACCGCAAACCTTGCCTTGCGTGTGTCTTCGCCCTGATTGAATGCTTGAAGGTAGCGCTGCACAGCGTCCAGCGGATGATGGGGCGGCATTTGGGGTGGGCGGGCCTTAGCGGCCAGCGCCAGCGCGGCGGCTGCGCCCGGGTCGTGCATCAGCACCAGGCTGGCGGCCAGGTCGAGCCTGGCCTGCCAGATCGTCGGCACGGCCTTGTCCGGGCTGGTCTCCAGCAAGGCGACACGCTGCGCCAGCAGCCTGGCGCTGCCTAGCCAGTCGCCGCGCGCGCGCAGCAGCTCGCCCTCGGCCTGAGCGACGCGGCTGTTCAACCACTGGTCTTGCTGAAGATGCAGCTCGGGATCGCCGCGCAGCCGCTGGATCGCGGCGGCTGCCAGCGCCTGATCGTCCAGCAGCAGGCCAGTGCGCGCCAGTGACAACCAGGCGTCGGCGCGCCGCAAGGCACCGAGCTGAGGGCCATCGGCGTCCACCGCCGCCAGCAAGGTTTGCGCCTCGGCGGCCAGCTCGGCGGGTGGCGCCGCGTGGGCCAGCGCGCGGGCCAGCAACTCTGCGGCGCGCGCGGCCGCCAGCGCTGGCTTGGGCGTGCCATTGTTGGCGGCCAAAAAAGCCTGCCGCGCCACCAAGGCCTGCGCGTACTCGCCCCGGTCGTGGTGATAACGGGCCATTTCAGGGTATAGATGCGCCCGCATCGCGCTGCCGACGCCGTGCAGGTGGTCCATCGCGGCCGCCAAGGCCAGATTGCGTTCTTCAATGCGCTCGTAGTCACCCAGCCGAATCTGCATCGCCCAGGTGTTGCGGCGCAGCGTCAGCGCGTGGCGCAGGTTCTCTGTGGAAGCACTGGCCTGCGCGGCCTCGGTTTGGCGCAGCTCGGCCAGCGCAGCACTGAAGCGGCCTTGGCCCGAATACAGTATCGAGACGAAGTTATGGTGGAAGGCGCGCTCAAAGCTGCCGGGCGGATAGAGGCGCTCGGTCAGCTCGCCTAGTTCGTCCAAGGTCTGCGCGGCGGCTTGCAGCCTGCCGGTCTTCATTTGGCTGTCAGCCAGCACGGCCAGCAATTCGCGCATGGCCTCCGAGCGCGGCCCGTAGAGCTTGGCGATGCGCGGCCGCAGCGGCTCCAACTGGGCAATCACGCTGTCCCAGGGGCCGGTCGGCGTATAGATCTGCGTCAGCTTGAGCCGCGCATTGATGGTGCGCGGGTCGTCCTCCCCATAGGTCTGCGCGGTCAGCGCGATCCACTGCTCGGCCAAGGGGCCTGCCAGGTCATAGCGGCTCAGGCCCTCGTAAGTCTTGGCCAATACCTCCAGCAGGCGAGCCTTGGTGGCGGGTTCGTCCTTGAACTTCTCGGCCAGTTCCTGGCGGCTCTTCTCCAGCAGCTGCAAAACGTTGGGCGATTCGCCACCATGCTTGTCGGGGCTTGCGCTGCCGAGCAGGTCGGTCAGATAAAGCGTCACTTGGTCGGACTGTCGAGCAGCGGCGTCGGCGCGCTGCCATTGGGTCAGACTGACGCCCAAGCCGGCCAAGACCGCCAGGGCCAGCGTGGCGCCCAGGCCAGCCGGCAGCGCATTGCGGCGCAGCCACAAACTGCTGCGGTGGCGCCAGTCCTCACGGCGCGCGGTGACCGGTCGGTGCGCCAGCCACAGGCGCAGATCGTCGACCAGGGGGCCGACGCTGGCATAGCGCAGGGCCGGATCTTTTCGCAAGGCCTTGGCGACGATGGCCTCCAAGTCCCCGCGCACGCGGGCGAAGTCGGCGGGCCTGCCGGATGGGTCAGTGGCCGGCAATTGGCTCAGGCGCGGGGCCTCCTCGTGCAGCAGCGCATGCTCGGCGGCGGCGCGCGACTTGCCCTCGGCCGCGAACGGCAGCCGTCCGCTGAGCAACTCGAACAGCAGCACGCCGAGCGTGAACACATCGGCCGCCACACCGATGGGCGCACCGCCAAGTTGCTCGGGTGCGGCATAGCCCAGGGTCAGGCCGCGCCCACTGATGCGCGTCAGCTCGCCCGGCGCTTCGTCGTCCAGCAGACCGGCGATACCGAAGTCCAGGACCTTGGGGTTGCCCTCAAAGCTGACCATCACATTCGACGGCTTCAGGTCGCGGTGCACGACCAGTTGCGCATGCGCGTGCGCCACCGCCTGCGCCACGCGGATCAGCAGCGCCACCCGCTCGGCCACCGTCGGGCAGGCGGCGCGCACATGCTCGGTCAGCGTGCGGCCCTGCACATACTCCAGCACCAGAAAGGGCAGACCCTCGGCGATGCCGGCGTCCAGCAATTTGGCGATGCCGGGGTGCTTGAGCCGCGCCAGCACCGCCCGTTCACGCGCAAAGCGTTCCGACAGCGAGGCCTGCTGCAAATCGCCACGCAGCAGCTTGACCACCACCTCTTGCTCGTACAGACCGTCGGCGCGCCGCGCCAGCCAGACCTGGCCCATGCCGCCCTCGCCGACCTTGCGCAGCAGCGCCCAGGCACCCATGCGCCGGCCGGCCAGATCGGGACTTTCATCGCGCGGGGCTTCTTGATGCTGCAAGGCCTGCTGCAAGAGGGCGTCAAAGGTAGCGGTCGTTTCTGCTTGAGACTCGGCGGACAACATGCGCGCCAGCTGTGCGGCCAAAGGCGCGTCGGCCGCCGCCAGCTCGGCCAGCCATGGCGCACGCGCCTCGCCGGGCAGATCCAGCGCTTCATCGAGCAGGCCGGACAGCCGCTGCCAATGCTGGGCGTCCATCAATAAATGGTCGAGGCCTTGTCGCCTAACAGCTCGGTCATCAAGGCGCGAGCCTTGATCAGGTCGCGCTCGACGGTGCGCCGCGCCACGCCGCGCAGCGCTGCCACCTCGACGATGGGCGTGCCGGCAAAGCCAATCATCTCCAGCAACTGATACAGCCCGGCGTCGAGCTGCTGCATTTGCAGCAAGGCCCGGTCGATCGCGATCAGCTCGACGCCAGAGCTGATCGGCGCCACCACCTCGGCGGCTGCCGACAGCGTCAGCAAGACGCCCGCGTCGCCGCCGCGCTTGTCGGCCGAGGCCGCGCGAATATGGTCGACGACGACCGAGCGCAGCACCCGCCCCACATAGGCAAAAAACTGGCCGCGCGAGTTGCCCTGCAGGCCTTCGTTGTCGGCCATGCGCAGAAAGCTCTCATGCACCAGGGCGGTGGTGTTGAGGCCCAGCACGCCGCTGGCCTGCGCCAACCTGGCCCGGGCGGCCCGCTTGATCTCGGGGTAAAGCCGCTCGAACAGCGCATTGACGGCGTCGCCGTCGCCTTGGCCAGCACTGGCCAGGAGTTCGGTGACGGAAGGTGGGCTGCTGCTCATAGGTGGGTGACTTTGCCGGCGATTATGCGGGGCAAGCGTGACACCCCTGATTCAGGGGGGAGGCCGAAATAGACGCGCACAGACTGTCGCTCTGGCGGCCGGACTGCGTCTTAGCCAAGAGGGCAGCGAAAAGTACAAGCCCGTTGCCGACCTTCACAGCCCAACAGGACACATCACCATGAACCGCTCCGCCTCAGCAAACTTCCGTCGCCTGCCGTTGCATGTGGCCATTGGCCTGGCCCTGGCGGCCTGCGCCGTCGGCTCGGCCCAGGCCGCAACTACAACCTTCACCGGCGCCAGCGGCGCCTTGTGGAGCTCCACCAGCTCATGGGCTGGCGGCGTGGTGCCGGTCAATGGCGACGATGCCGTGGTCGGCAGCTCGGGCGCAAGCAGCAGGACGGCGAGCTTCGCCTCGGTGATGACGGGCGCAGGCCTGAATTTGCTGAACCTGGACTACGGCTCCACCATCAACCAGAGTGTCGCCAGCAGCGCGATGATCGCCACGATCGAGACCATCGGCAGCACCCAGGCGCAGATCTCCACCTACAACCAGTCCGGTGGGTCGAACACGACCGGCCGGCTTTTTGTCGGGGGCTACCTGGGCACGGGCTCGGGTGTTTACAACCTGAGTAGCGGCGCGCTCAACGTCGGCACCGCCGCCGTGGTCGGTGATGTGGACATCGGTTGGCAGACAGGCAGCACCGGGGCCTTCAACCAAACCGGCGGCGCGACGACGGTGCTGGGCCAATTCCGCGCAGGCTACAACGATCCCAGTACCAGCGGCACGGTGACGCTCAAGGGCGGCAGCTTCAGCGTCCGTGATCAGATGACGATAGGCGTGTTCGGCACCGGCAGCTTCACCCAGAGCGGCGGCAGCGCCACTGTGGGCGGGCTGGTGCTGGGCTATCAGAACGACAGCCGGGGCACGGGTAGCTACATCCTCAACAGCAACGACGGTGCGGCCAGCCTCAGCAGCAGCTGGGTCGATATCGGCGTTGGCGGCGGCAGCAACAGCTTCACCCAATCGGGCGACACCAGCCACCAGGTGGCGGGCCATCTTCGGGCAGGCAAGGCGGGCAGCTACACGCTGAACGGCGGGACCTTGAGCGCCGGCTATCTCATCATCGAGGCCGGCGGCACCGTCGCCCAGACCGGCGGCACGCTGAAGCTGGGCCATAGCGCCGACTCCAGCAATGCAGGCAGCTTTGTCTGGACCGGCGGCCTCTTGCACTTCAGCGGCGACGCCAGTTTTGCCGACGCCAGCCTGCTGGCCCGCAACACCACCTTGACCAGCGCCATGAGCCTGCGCGTGGACGGTCTGCTGACACAAAGCAGCGGCAGCACGCTGAACCTGGCCGGCGGCCAGCTGCAGGTCGGCAGCGCCAATTTGTCCGGCCAGGTCAGCGTGGGCATGGGCAGCACACTGACCGCCACCACCCAGCTCAGCAACGTCGGCAGCCTGCAACTGGCCGGCGGTACCTTGAGCGGCGCAGGTCAGCTGTTCAACACCACCGAGCTGAACGGTTTCGGCCGCATCGACGGCACGGGCGGCTTCATCAACACCGGCTTGCTGACCCAGAGCGGCGGTGATCTGGAGCTTGCCAACACCGGCGACAACAACAACAGCGGCAGCTGGAACCTGCTGGCCGGGCGGCAACTTGCACTCGAACTCAGCGACACCTATCTGACCAACAACGGCCAAATCAATCTGAACGGCGGGGCCGTCGTCGGCAGCGGCGTGCTGGTCAACACCAGCCAGGGCGTGATCAGCGGCAGCGGCCGCATCGGCACGATTTTCTTCAACCAAGGCAGCCTGGTCGTCGACAGCGGCCGCACGCAGATCGACAACAGCTTCACCAACCGGGGTCAGATCTTGCTGGGCGGCAACAGCGCCAGCCTGGCCGGCGGCCAGATCGGCAACCATGGCCTGATCCAGGGCCTGGGCAAGATCAATAACGACATCTCCAATATCGACCCCATCGCCGTGATCGAAGCGCAGGGCGGCACCTTGACCTTGGCCGGCCGCATCGTCAGCCCGAACGGCGGCATCCTGGCCGTAGCCAGCGGCGCCAAATTACTGATCAGCCAGGGCCTGGCCAGCAATGCCGGTCAGATCCAACTGGCCGGCGGCACGCTGGACAACAACAGCAAGGTGATGGTCAACGAGGCCAGCGCCAGCATCAACGGCTTCGGTACGCTGCGCTCGGGCACGCTGACCAACAACGGCCAGATTTTCCTGAGCGGCGGCACCTCGGCGCTGCGGGCCGATATCCATGCCGGCGCGGGCAGCCAGATCATTCTCTCGGGCCTCAGCAACACCACCTTCTACGGCACGCTGGAGGTGCAAAACGGCGCCGAGCTGCGCGTCACCGAAGGCTCGGTGGCGACCTTCGCGGCCGAGGTCAAGCAGCGCAACGGCTCCGACGTCAACGGCGACGGCAATATGTTCTTCGAGGGCGGTTTGAGCATCGGCAACTCCCCCGGCTATGGCTATATCCAGGGCACGGTCACCTTCTCCAGCAGCAACACCTACACGGCCGAGATCGGCGGCATCAACGCCTGCACCACGCTGAGCTGCGCGACCGGTGCAGCGCTGGCGAACGACAGCTTCGACAAGCTGGTGATCGGCGGCGATTTCAAAATGGGCGGCAAGCTGGTGCTGACCTCGTGGAACGGCTTTGTGGCGCAAGCCGGCCAGAGCTTTGATCTGCTGTACTGGGGCACCCTCAGCGGCACCGGCAGCGGCACCTTCAAGAGCATCGACGCCA
>JADMJQ010000072.1:0-2190 GCA_018780415.1 Roseateles sp.
CGTCATCGACGTGCAGGTCTTCACCCGTGAAGGCATCCAGCGCGACAAGCGCGCACAGCAGATCATCGACGATGAGCTGAAGCGCTTCCGCCTGGACTTGAACGACCAACTGCGTATCGTCGAGGCCGACTCGTTTGACCGTATTGAGAAGCTGCTGACCGGTCGCGTGGTCAATGGCGGCCCGCAGAAGATCGCCAAGGGCACCGTCATCGACAAGGCCTATCTGCAGAGCGTCGAGAAGTTCCACTGGTTCGATATCCGTCCTGCCGAGGACGAGATCGCCAACCAACTGGAGTCGATCAAGAACTCGCTCGAGCAGACCCGTCACAGCTTCGACCTGGGCTTTGAAGAAAAGCGCAAGAAGTTGACGCAGGGCGACGAGCTGCCGGCTGGCGTGCTGAAGATGGTCAAGGTCTATCTGGCCGTCAAGCGTCGCTTGCAGCCAGGTGACAAGATGGCCGGTCGTCACGGCAACAAGGGCGTGGTGTCCAAGATCGCTCCGATCGAAGACATGCCCTATATGGCCGACGGCACTACCGTTGACATCGTGCTGAACCCGCTGGGCGTGCCTTCGCGGATGAACGTGGGTCAGGTCCTGGAAGTGCATCTGGGTTGGGCCGGCAAGGGCATTGGTCAGCGCATCGGCGACATGCTGCAGCAAGAGGCCCGCGTGGCCGAGCTGCGCAAGTTCTTCGACGAGCTGTACAACCAGTCCGGCAAGAAGGAGCACCTGGACGATCTGAACGACACCGAAATCGTTGAGATGGCGCATAACCTGACCAACGGCGTGCCGTTCGCGACGCCGGTGTTTGACGGTGCCAAGGAAGAAGAAATCCGCGCCATGCTGAAGTTGGCATACCCGGACGACATCGCCGCCAAGAAGGGCTTGACCGCCACACGCACGCAGGCCTTCCTGTCGGATGGCCGCAGCGGTGAGCCGTTCGAGCGTCCGACCACCGTGGGCTATATGCATGTGCTGAAGCTCCACCATTTGGTCGACGACAAGATGCATGCCCGTTCGACCGGCCCGTACAGCTTGGTCACCCAGCAGCCGCTGGGTGGTAAGGCCCAGTTCGGTGGCCAGCGTTTCGGTGAGATGGAAGTGTGGGCGCTGGAAGCTTATGGCGCCTCCTACATCTTGCAGGAAATGCTGACGGTCAAGTCCGACGACGTGAACGGCCGGACCAAGGTCTACGAGAGCATCGTCAAGGGTGAGCACACGATTGAAGCCGGCATGCCGGAGTCCTTCAATGTGTTGGTCAAGGAAATCCGGTCGCTCGGTATCGATATTGAGTTGGAACGCAACTAAGGACTTGGTGCGACAGGGCGCCGCTGCGGCAGGCGCTCTGTCCCCCATTTGTTTTCTAGATTCGCTTCCAACCACAAATTAGGAGAAAGCCATGAAAGGCTTACTGGACCTGTTCAAGCAGTTCACCCCGGATGAACACTTCGACGCCATCAAGATCGGGCTTGCATCGCCCGAGAAGATTCGCTCGTGGTCATTTGGTGAGGTGAAGAAGCCTGAGACCATCAACTACCGCACCTTCAAGCCCGAGCGTGACGGCCTGTTCTGCGCCAAGATCTTCGGGCCCATCAAGGACTACGAATGCCTTTGCGGCAAGTACAAGCGCCTGAAGCACCGCGGCGTGATCTGCGAGAAGTGCGGCGTTGAAGTCACCCAGACCAAGGTTCGCCGTGACCGCATGGGTCATATCGACCTGGCTGCACCTTGCGCACACATCTGGTTCTTGAAGTCCCTGCCTTCGCGCTTGGGCCTGGTGCTGGACATGACGCTGCGCGATATCGAGCGCGTCTTGTACTTTGAAGCGTATGTGGTCGTTGACCCGGGCATGACACCGTTGAAGAAATTCACGATCATGACCGAGGATGACTATGACGCCAAGCTGATCGAATTCGGTGACGAATTCGTCGCGCTGATGGGCGCCGAGGGTGTCAAGAAGTTGCTGGAGGACATGGATCTCGACGTCGAGATCGATAGACTGCGCAACGACATGACCGGCTCCGAGCTGAAGGTGAAGAAGAACTCCAAGCGCCTCAAGGTGATGGAAGCCTTCAAGCGTTCGGGCATCAAGCCAAGCTGGATGGTGTTGGAAGTGCTGCCCGTGTTGCCACCGGACCTGCGTCCGCTGGTGCCTCTGGACGGAGGCCGCTTCGCGACCTCCGACCTGA
>JADMJQ010000241.1:0-6604 GCA_018780415.1 Roseateles sp.
CTTTGCGAGATCACACCGACCAGCGACTCCGACACCATCGCCCGCACCATCTCTTTTTCGGCCGCAGGGAAAACGTCGACGATACGGTCCACCGTCTTGGCGGCCGAACTGGTGTGCAGGGTGCCGAAGACCAAATGGCCGGTTTCGGCGGCGGTCAGCGCCAGCCGTATCGTCTCCAGATCACGCATTTCACCGACCAGCACCGCGTCCGGGTCTTCGCGCAGCGCCGACTTCAAGGCATTGGCGAAGCTCATGGTGTGCGGCCCGACCTCGCGCTGGTTGATCAGGCACTTCTTGGATTCGTGCACGAACTCGATCGGGTCCTCGATGGTGAGGATGTGGCCGTACTCGTTTTCGTTCAGGTGGTTGACCATGCCGGCCAAGGTGGTCGACTTGCCCGAACCGGTCGGCCCGGTCACCAAGACCAGACCGCGTGGGCGCAGTGCGAGCTCGGCAAAAATCTTCGGGGCGTTGAGCTGCTCCAGCGACAGGATCTTGCTTGGGATGGTGCGGAACACCGCGCCGGCACCGCGGTTGTGATTGAAGGCATTGACGCGAAAGCGCGCCAGACCCTGAATCTCGAAGGAAAAGTCGACCTCCAGCGACTCCTCGTAGACCTTGCGCTGCGAGTCGTTCATGATGTCGTAGACCATATCGTGCACATCTTTGTGCTCGAGCGCCTCGACATTGATACGCCGCACATCGCCATTGACCCGGATCATCGGCGGCAAGCCGGCCGACAGGTGCAGGTCGGAGGCCTTGTTCTTGACCGAGAATGCCAGTAGTTGAGTGATGTCCATAGGTACGGGGCAGATGAGCTGAGGGCCATTATGGCGACGATCGCAAAGAACATACAAGAACAGCACGACCGCATCACGCGGGCCTGCGCCCAGGCCGGCCGGCCCGTGCAAAGCGTCACGCTGCTGGTGGTCAGCAAGACATTTCCGGCCAGCGCCGTGCAAGCGGCTTTTGCGGCCGGTGAGTGCCGCTTCGGCGAGAACTATGTGCAAGAGGGCCTGGACAAGATCGCCGAGCTGAGCGCGCTGCGCAGCCAACTTGAATGGCATTTGATCGGCCCGCTGCAAAGCAATAAGACCCGCCCGGTGGCCGAGAACTTCGACTGGGTGCATAGCGTTGACCGCCTCAAGACGGCGCAGCGCCTGGCCGAGCAGCGCCCGGCCGAGCTGCCGCCGCTGAATATCTGCTTGCAAGTGAATATCAGCGGCGAAGCCAGCAAGAGCGGCCTGCTGCCGAGCGAGGTCGCACCACTGGCTTTGGCCGTTAGTGGTCTTCCTCGCCTGCGTTTGCGGGGCTTGATGGCCATCCCTGAGCCGGCTGCTGACTTCGAAGCTCAGCGGCGGCCGCACCGCGCCCTGGCCGCCTTGCTGGCGCAGCTGAATCAGCAGCACGGCCTGCAGATGGACAGCTTGTCTATGGGCATGAGCGCCGATCTGGAGGCGGCGGTTGCCGAGGGTGCCACGCTGGTGCGCGTGGGTTCGGCCATTTTTGGGGCGCGCAGCCAAGCATGATTGCAAAAATTGTTGTTGTGAGCTTGGTGGCCTGCTTGCTGGCGCCAGCGGTCCGGGCGGAGCCGGCCAAATTCGAGGACTCGATCGCCCAGCGCGCGCAGGCCTGTGTGCTTTGCCACGGCCGCGAAGGCCGGGCGGCGGCAGACGGCTATTACCCGCGTCTGGCCGGCAAGCCGCAGGGCTATTTGTACAAGCAGTTGCTGAACTTCCGCGACGGGCGGCGCCACTACGGCCTGATGAGTGATTTGATCGACCCCTTGAGCGATGCCTACCTGTTCGAGCTGGCCGGCTATTTCGCCGGCCTGACCCTGCCCTACCCGCCGGCCCAAACGCCCGGCCTGGATGCGGCCGCCCTGGCCAAGGGCAGGCAGCTGATCTTCAATGGCGATGCGGATCGCAAGATTCCGGCCTGCGTGCAATGCCATGGCCAAGCGCTGACCGGTGTGCAACCCTTTATCCCCGGCCTTTTGGGCCTGCCGCGTGACTATCTGAATGGGCAGTTAGGCGCCTGGCGCAGCGGCCAGCGCCGGGCGGTGGCGCCCGACTGCATGGCGCAGATCGCCAAGGCCCTGAAGGCCGAGGAAATCAACGCCATCTCGCATTGGCTGGCCGGGCAAGACCTGCCCCCCGGCGCCAAGCCGGCGACTAGCCTGCCGGCAAAGCTGCCGCTCGACTGCGGAGGCCTGCAATGAGGGCCCGCGTCCTGGTGGCGGCCCTGCTCGGCATATTGTTGCTGGCGGGCGGCGCGCTGTATGGGCTCAACCATCTCGACGAAGCGCCCCCGCCCAAGCCCGCGGCGCTGGCCACACCCGCCTTGCTGGCACGCGGCGAGTATTTGTCCCGCGCCGGCAATTGCATGGGCTGCCACACCCAGCGCGGCGGCGCGCCCTATGCCGGGGGGCGGGCGATCACGACGCCGTTTGGCGATGTCTTCGCGCCCAATTTGACGCCCGACGCGGCGACCGGGCTGGGCCAGTGGAGTGAGTCCGATTTCTGGGCCGCCCTGCACAACGGCCGCAGCAAAGACGGGCGCCTGCTGACCCCCGCCTTCCCCTACACCAACTACGCCTTGCTGACCCGGGATGATGCCGACGCGCTGTTTGCCTATTTGCAAAGCCTGCCGGCCGTCAACCAGCCCAGGCAAGCGCATGCGCTGCGCTGGCCCTACAACACTCAAGCCGCGATGGCGCTGTGGCGGGCGCTGTACTTTCGCCCCGCCGTCTACCAGGACGAGCCCGGGCGCAGTGCCGAATGGAACCGCGGCGCCTACCTGAGCCAAGGCCTGGGCCATTGCAGTGCCTGCCACGGCACGCGCAACGGCCTCGGCGCCGTGTTGGCGGGTGAGGAATTTTCCGGCGGCATGCTGGAGGCCTTGGCCTGGTATGCGCCGTCGCTGCATGACCCGGCCGAAGCCAGCGTAGCCGCCTGGAGCCCGCAAGCGCTGCGCCAATGGCTGAAGACCGGCAGCAACCCCGAGGCCACGGCCCTGGGTCCGATGAGCGAGGTGATTCTGGGCAGCACCCAGCATCTGAACGATGCCGATTTGGCGGCGATGGCGGCCTATCTGCAAAGCCTGCCGCAATATGCCGTACCTGCTGCCACACGACAGCGGCCCGAACCGGGCTTGCGCGAACTCGGCCGAACGCTGTACAGCGACCATTGCGCCAGCTGCCATGGCGCCGAGGGACAAGGGCGCGGCGATGGCAAGACGGTCGCCTACCCGGCGCTGGTTGGCAACCGCACTGTCTTGATGCAAAACCCTGCCAATCTCTTGCGCATCATCCAGCGCGGCGGCTTTGCACCCGCCACCGCGGGCAATCCGCGGCCCTACGGCATGCCGCCGTTTGCCGGCGTTTTGAGCGACGCCGAGCAGGCCGCGCTGGCCAGCTTTGTGCGCAATGCCTGGGGCAATCAGGCCGCCGATCTGCGCCCGCTCGATGTCTTGCAGCTGAAGACCCAACGCGTCGACTGAGGCCCTGGCGCGGCCCTTGCAAAGCCCCCGTTCAGGGGGCTTTTGCGCTTCAAACTGGCTACTTTGTCACGCACAGTGCAAATGCCTTACGGGGCAAAGCCGAGAAACGCGCCGACACTTGCGACGCGCTGTTTTTGGTGGCACCGCCGGGCACTGAAAACCTGATCAACCGGCCCTTTGTGCGGCAAAGATCACGGCATGTTTCGGCCCGCGTCAAAACACCCTCAAGTTTTTTTGATGCGCGACCGAAACGGCAGCAGGCGCATGTCGGCGTCGGCGCAAGCAAGCGCCGAGTCGAGCGTGCCAGCGCCCATAAAAGCAATCATTGACGAGGGTCCTCCCAGATGAATCTACTGTCCAAATTACGCATCAGCCAGCGCCTGGCGGTCAGCTACGGCTTGCTGATCTTGCTGCTGGTTGCCATCGGCAGCTACGGCGCCGGCACGGCCAATCGCCTGGCCAAAGATCTGGACCACACGGCCAATACCAGCCTGGTCAAGATCGCCTCGGCCAATGGCCTCGAGAGTCAGGTCAATGTGATCGCGCGGGCCGCCCGCGACTTGTTGCTGCTCGACGAAGCGCGCCAGATCAAAAAGCAAAAAGCCGCCATCGCCGGCGCTTTGCAAGAGAGCGAAAAAGAGCTGAACGCCTTGGAGGCGACGCTGGACGGCGCCAAAGAGAAGGCCTTGATCGATCAGGTGCGCGCCGCGCAGACCAAGTTCTTCGCAGCCGTGGCCAAGTTCCAAGGCATCCAGAAAGACGGCAGCCCCGACGAAGCGCGTGAGAGCCTGATCACCGATGTGAGGCCGGCGCAGCAAAGCTATCAAGACGGCCTCAAGGGCCTGGTTGATCTGCAGTTCGACACCGCCCGTGATCTGGCCGTCAGCGGCGGCGAGCTGGCCCGCTCTTCGGTCTTGCTGACCGGTGTGCTGGTGGCCGTGGCGGCGGTGATCGGCATCGGCGGCGGCTTTGTGATTGCCCGCTCCATCGTGCTGCCGGCGCAGCAAGCACAGGCCGCGGCCGAGGCCATCGCCGCCGGTGACTTGACCCAAGTCATCCATGCCGAAGGCCACGATGAGCTGGCCCAGATGTTGCGCGCCATGCAGGCGATGCAAGAGGCCTTGTCCGGCGTGGTCAACAGCGTCAGCGAGGCCGCCGGCGACGTGGTGCAGAACTCCTCCGATATCGCCGACAGCAATGTCAATTTGTCGGACCGCACCGCCCGCTCCGCCGCCAATCTGCAAAACACCGCCGCCTCGGTGGAACAAATTGCCGCCAATTTGAACGGCGCCAGCGACCTGACCCGCCGTGCCGCCGGTATCGCCACCAAGGCCCGCCAATCGGCCACGGCCGGCGGCGCGGTGGTCTCCAAGGTGGTCGCGACGATGGAAGACATCAGCGCCAGCTCGAAGAAGATCGGCGACATCATCGGCGTCATCGACGGCATCGCTTTCCAGACCAATATCCTGGCGCTGAATGCGGCTGTGGAAGCGGCCCGCGCCGGTGAACATGGCCGCGGCTTCGCGGTGGTGGCCTCCGAGGTGCGCGCGCTGGCTTCGCGCTCGGCGGCGGCGGCCAAGGAAATCAAAGTGCTGATCCATGAGTCCTCGGTCAAGGTCGAGAACGGCACCGCCCTGGTCAACAACGCCGGCATCACCATCCGCAGCGTCGTCGACGAGGTCAACAATATGGGCCAGCTGATCGAGGAAATCTCGCATTCGGCGCAAGAACAAGCGGCCGGCGTCGGCGTGGTCAATAACGCCATGAATGAGCTGGACCGCGCCACCCAGCAAAACACCACCCTGGTCGACGATCTGGGCCGCTCCACCGACGCGCTCAAAACCAGCTCCTCCCGCCTGCTCGACGCGGTCGGCTTTTTCCGCGCGGCCGAAGCGGCTGCCTGAGCTCCAAACACCGCACCACCCCTTTTCTCCCCCTCAATTTTTTACTGAAAACAAACCCATGAAGATCACCACCACCTCCCTGACACGCGCCGCTGCCATCTTCTGCACCGGCCTGGCCCTGGCCTTCGGCGCCCAAGCCGCCGCCCCCAAGATCATGAAGAAAGTGCCGCCTGAGTTTCCGGCCGAAGCGGCCAAGGCCTCGGTCTCCAGCGGCGTCGTCAAGGCCAAGATGTCGATCGACGCCGAAGGCGCCGTCACCGGCGTCGACATCGTCGAGGCACAGCCACGCAAGGTCTTCGACAAGGCCGTCACGCGCGCGCTGATGGACTGGCGCTTTGAGGCCAGCGGCGAGAAGC
The DNA here is from genome assembly GCA_018780415.1 of Roseateles sp. GTDB lineage: Bacteria > Pseudomonadota > Gammaproteobacteria > Burkholderiales > Burkholderiaceae_C > Paucibacter_A. The sequence goes on from JADMJQ010000241.1 coordinate 5,762, forward strand.
AGTCGCACGAAGTCAAGCTGGTGTTCAATAACGAGGAATAAGCCAGCGGCTCAAGTCCGGCGTGCGGCGGTCGAAATACAGCAACCATGTTGCGAGACCGAGCCCACTATGGACGACGCCCAACGACTGACCTTGCCCGAACTGGAGGCCGCCCTGGCGGCCATGGTGCAAGCGCGCTACTTCGAGGCCGAGAGCGATGACGAAGCCGAGCTCCAAGCTGTTGAGGCGCGCGATACCGAGTACTTGCTGACTCGGATCCGCTGCCTGGAGTTGAGCCTGGTCGCGGCCGAAGAGGAGCTGGTCTGGATGGGCCCAGGCGGGCGCAGCTCGCCGGCCCAGTCGCTGCGCCGCATCAAGGCACTCTGCGCGCGCTTCCCCGATTTGTTCAATGCGATGCAGGCGGTGGTGGTCACACACCCGACGGTGTCGCGCGACATGCTGGCCATGGCCATCAAGCAGTTCAGGCGCGATACCGACGCGCTCAGCCAGGAAGATGTGGTGGGGCTGCTGACCAGCGTCATCAACGGCGCCAATCAGGCCTTTGATGCGGTGCTGCGCACCCGCAAGGGCGCTGACCGCAAGGCGGCCTCGCTGCCCTGGGGCAAGCATACCGATTGAAAAGAATCGCCAGCGTTGTTGCTCGCCACCCGGGCCATGCGCTGACCGTCGGCCGGGTTGAACATGAGCCAGCTCGCCAGCCCCGCGGCCACCGCCACGCCAAACAAGACATAGGCCAACACCGGGCGCTGCGCTTTGGGCGCCGGGCGGCGGCCCTGCACGCGCCCCGGTGCCATGGCCGCGGCCAGAACCGGGCTGGATTTCAGCCGCTGCACCCGGGTCGCT
>JADMJQ010000241.1:6614-17397 GCA_018780415.1 Roseateles sp.
TCGCTTGTTTTTGATTGTTGCGTCCGGTAACAATTTCGAAGCTGATTCGCTCACCCACAACCGGCTGCGGCCCCTCGGCCGGGAAGGCCGAGACATGGATGAACAACTCTTGGCCGCCTTGATCGGGCGTGACCGAGCCATAGCCTCGATCAATATGCCAGACCGTCAAAATGCCTTCGAAACGCATGGTGGACCTCAATCGACTGGAATGTCCCGGCCTCCGTGGAGTGCCAGGACTGAGTGCTAAGCCTCCTGGCTCGCCTCATTTTTCTATTACCCAATCAGATCTTGCATCGCTGCCGCGCCAGCGGTGCAAGCAAAGGTAAGCAAGGGTGTCCGGCACTACACGCGACAATCAGGCCCTGAGAACGCCACTTGCACAAGAAAGAAACAATAAAAATGGCCATCCACTGGTTCCCCGGGCATATGAATTCGACCCGCAATGCGATCAACGATCGCATGAAAGCCGGCCTCGACGTGGTGATCGAATTGCTGGACGCACGCCTGCCCGGCTCCAGCGCCAACCCCTTGCTGGCCAAGCTGACCGAAGGCAAGCCCACGCTCAAGCTGCTGAACAAGCAAGACTTGGCCGACCCTGAGCGCACCGCGCTGTGGCTGGCCCATTACAACGCCCTGCCCGACACCCGCGCGATCGGCTGGATGCGTCGGTCAAGGCGCCCGCCCAGGCCTTGATCAAGGCCTGTCGCGAGTTGGCGCCGCTGCGGGGTGGCATGGTCAAGCCGGTGCGGGTGTTGATTTGCGGCATCCCCAATGTGGGCAAGTCGACCTTGATCAATACCATCACAACCAAGCGCATCGCCAAGACCGGCGACGAGCCCGGCATCACCAAGATCGAGCAAAAGATCGTGCTGGAAAACGACTTCTATCTATTCGACACGCCGGGCATGCTGTGGCCACGCATCTCGATCGAGGAAAGCGGCTACAACCTCGCCGCCAGCGGTGCAATCGGCCGCAATGCCTACGAAGAAGAAGAGGTGGCGCTGGAACTGCTGGCGCGGCTGCGCCAGCATTACGCCGGCCAGGTCGAAGAACGCTACAAGTTGGAGGGCGTGGCGGACCTGAGTGACGAGGCGCTGCTGACCGCCATCGGCCGCAAGCGCGGCGCCATGCTCAGCGGCGGGCGGGTCAATCTGCAAAAAGCCGCCGAAGTGCTGATCTACGAATTCCGCCAATCGATACTGGGCCGAATCACGCTGGAGACGCCCGCCGAGTTCAAGCAATGGGCCGCCGCGGCCGTGGCGGTCGAAGAAAAGCGCCAGGACAAAACCGCCAAGCGCAAGTCACGCGCCAAGGACGAGCGGGACAGCAGCGCCCGGTCCGAGGACTGATCGCTGGCCGGGCGCCTGGCGAGCGTCAGCGCAGGCTCGGCAACAACTGGGCCAGCAATTGCTCGACGAAGGTCGCGTCCAGCGGCGCATGGCCCAGCAGCAAGCGAAAGAACAGCGGGCCGTAGAGCAGGTCCAGCGTGACGTCTAGGCCCAAGTCGGCGCGCAGCTCACCGCGCTGCAGGGCCGCCTGCAGCAAGACCCGACCCTCCTCGCGCCTGGCCAGAACGAAATGGTTGCGAAAGGCCTTGGACAGCTCGGTGTGCGGGTCCGACGCGGCCACCAGGCTGGCCAGATTGCGGCCGTTGGCGGACGAGAAAGTCGCCACGATGGTCAGCATTTGCTGCGTCAGCGAGGCCGCCAAACTTTGCGCCGGCGCGCTCTTGTCGGCCGGCGCTTGCGGCTGGGCATCCATCAGCGCCGCCATGGCCACCGCATGCCGATCCGGCCACCAGCGATAGACGGTCGGCTTGCCGACGCCGGCGCGTGCCGCCACCGCCTCCATGGTCACACCGGCCGGGCCAAATAGGGCCATCAGCTCGCGCGCCGCCTGCAGGATCGCCGCATGCGCGGTCATGCTGCGCGGCCGCCCGCGCGGGCGCGCCTGGGCCATGGCGTCGGCCTTGCCCTCGGCTTCATTTGACTTGACTGTTTTGGGCATCTATGGAATTATTCAAATATCGTTACGCAACGTAACGTAATTAATTCACATAGTTTAACAAGGAGCGCATATGACTGCCACGACACAAGTCCCTGCCGGCTGCCTGAAGCCCTATCTGGTGGTTGCCGACGCGGCCCGCGCGATTGCCTTCTACGCCGCGGCCTTCGGCGCACGCGAGCTGTTCCGCCTGAGCGAGCCCAGCGGCAAGATCGGCCATGCCGAGTTGGCCATCGGTGACAGCGAATTTATGCTGGCCGATGAGTACCCCGACTTTGGCGCACTGAGCCCGGTCAGCGTCGGCGGCTCGCCGGTCGCCATCCATCTGTATGTGGCCGATGTGGACGCCACCATGGCCAAGGCCGAAGCACTGGGCGCCACAATTCTGCGCGCCGCCAAGGACGAGTTTTTCGGCGATCGTTGCGGCATGCTGGTCGACCCCTTCGGTCACCGCTGGCAGCTTGCCACCCGCCAGCACGAGGTGTCGCCGCAGGAGATGCAGCGGCGCTGGAGCGAGGCCATGGCCGGCTGACCGGCCGCGCCAACCCGCTGCGCCGGGCCGCGTCACTCCACCACCAAGACCACCTTGACCGTCGCATCGACCGCCGATTTTTCGATATAGCCGATCGCATCCACATTGGCGGCGACGTACTTCTTGACGTCAGCGGCGGTCGCCAACTCCTTCGGTGGGGTGGCCTTGCCGGAGAAGGTCAGCCGCGACCAAGCGGCCTTGACTTGCGCCGAGGTCTTGCCCGCCGCCTTGCTGTAGAACTGCTCGCGCACCGCGCTCGAATCGGGCAAGTCCGCCAATGAGGCCGGGCCACCGCCGGGCACGGTGCTGGATTTGCCCAAGAACAAACCCGCCGCCTGCTCGGGCGTCAAGGTGCTGAGCGAACTCTTGGGGTTGACGATCACGGCCAGCTGCGCCTGTGCCAAGCCGCTCAACGTCAACAACACGGCCGCCAGCATGAGCTTGGCGTTGGAATCGAACTTCTTGTTCATATGGATCTCCTATTTGAGAAAAACGCTGTCGATGGATGCTTAGAAGACCAAGTCGTAGGAGGCGCTCAAGACCCGCGCGCTGCCCGCACCGGGCGCGCTGGAACTGTCGCGAACATGGTCGAACTGCAGCTTCAGGGCCGCGTCCTTGTGCACCTCGTAGCGCAAGGCCAGCAATGCACTGCGCAACTTGACCGGCGCATAGACTTGCTCGTCATAGGACGATTCCCGGTAGGCGCTGGCCCCGCCGGTGACGGTGAACTTGCCCATCCGGTAACCCAGGGTCGCGAGGAAGTAGTTCGCCTTGTAGTTCAGTGACTCACGATCGGCGCGGCCGAACTCGCTGCGCGCAATCCAGTCGCCCCAATCGGCGTTCAAGGCCAGACCCAGAAAACTCTGCTTGGGGCCAGATGAGTCCACCTCCACGACGCCGCTGTCGCGATCGGTTTGCTTGAACTTGCTGCGCACATAGCTGAGCCGGCCGCTGAACCAATCGCGCGAGAACTCGAAGGTCGCACCGCCCACGCCGCCCCATTCCACCGTCTTGTCGCTCTCGTTGTAGAGGCTTGAGTAAGGGTTCTTCTTGCTCTTCTCGCTGCCGCCCAGGACCTCGGTGCGCAGCGTCCAGGCGCCAACTTCGGTGGCGTAGCTCAGGCTGGCACCGTTGTAGTTGACGACATCCCAGCCATAGACATCGGGGCTGGGCCGGATCGTGTTGTAGGCGTAGCCCACGTCTTGAAAATCCGAGTAGTAATAGAGCGGCAGGCGCTTGCGCCCCACTTGCAGCGTCCATTCCGGCGCGATCTGGTAGCTCAGGTAAAGCCATTCCAGGTTCACATGCTGGTTCTTCAGCGCGCGCGCGGTCACCTGCGCCGTGGCACTCCACTGCGGATTGAACTTGACGCTGCCCTGCAGGCCCAGCCGCGACTCCGGGCTGGCCGAGATGTCGTCGTCGTAGACGCCGGCATGGCCCCAGTCGGCGATATAGCGGGTACAGCCGCTATTGAATTTGGGTGCCAGATTGCCGGCCACGCAGTCGCCAAAAGTGCGGCCCAACACCAGCGACGCAAAGCCCGAACCGCTGAACTCTTGCGCCTGTGCCGCCAAGGGCAAGCACAGCAACAAGGCCGCCGCCTGCCAGGGGGCGGCCGCGGGTATCGGTCGACCGCTGTTGTGGTGACCTCCAGGAGCTTCCAAATCGACCAAGCAAGCGGGGACATAGGGCATGGTGAACTCCAATCGGGGTAGGGACGGGGCCCGGCGAACGGCTTATGCCGGGCAGTCAGCTCACCTTAGCCAGTTCGACGGACTCGTTCCTGACAAGTTTTTCGTGCGTCACAGTGAAAACGACAGTACCGCCAGGCAAACCCTGGGCGCTGCGCAAAATTGCCGGTTTTGGCCTTTTTCGGCCTAGGGGCTGTGATTTGGCGGCTCTTGGGTCAGCAACAAGCTCAGCAACAGGCCCATGCCCAGCACCAGCACCGCCGCCGTGATCCACAGCGCCGTGCGGAAGCTGCCGCTCGCCTGCACCAAGGCGCCGGTCAAGGCCGGCGCGCAAACCTGCGCCAAGCCATAACTCAGCGTCAAACGCGCCATCGCCTTGCCGGGGTTGCTGGGCGCACGCCGGCCGACCAGGGCCAAGGTCAGGCTGACGATGCCGATGAAGGTGGCCCCGTACAGGAACGCACCCGCCAGTGCGGCGGCCAAACTGCTGGACCAGGCCGGCAGCAGCACCGACACCGTCTGCAAGCCGAAGGCCAGCAACAGGGCAGTCAGTTCGCCCCAGCGGCGCGCGAGCTTGTCCCACAAAAACACCGCCGGCGTGGCGGCCAGGCCGACCAGGGCCCAGGCCCAAGGGCCTTGGCCCGCCAGCTGCGGCTGGCGCTCGACAATGGCGACGGTGAAAGTGGCGCTGATCACAAAGCCCCAGCCGGCACAGAAGTACATCAAGATCATCAAGCCCATCCAGCGCCTGGCGGGCGTGCTGGCGGCGGCATGAGCCCCATTCAGGGCGGGCGGCACCGGCGGCCGCCAGACCCAGGCCGGCCACAAGAACAGCAAACCCAGGCCCGCAAAACCCAGCCATTGCTGCGCCCAGCTCATCAACCAGCCGCTCATCACAAAGGCACCCAGGGCCGACACCACGATGCCCAGCCCCAAGCCGGTGAAATGCAGGCCCAGCTCGGGCCGCCGGCCATGGCGCATCAACCAGTTCAACACCAGGCCCGAGCCCAGCAGCATGCCGGCCGCACCGCACAAGCCGCCCAGGTAACGCGATATTGCCCAGACCCAGAAGTTCTCGCTCAAGCCCATCAGCGCGGTGATGAGCAGGCTCAGAACCAAGCCGCCGCTGTAGAAGCGCTGGCGCAGCCGGGCGTCATCCATCCAGGCGGCCAGCAAGGCGCCGCTCATATAGCCCAGGTAATTGATAGACGCCAGCCAGCCGCCGGCCACATCGGACAAGCCCGCCTGCGCCTGCATCAGCGGCAGCAGCGGCGTGTAGGCGAAGCGCGCCAGGCCTATGGTCAAAATCAGGCCGCAGATGCCTCCCACAATGACTTGCCAGGCCTGCAAGGTGGGAGCGAGGGCGGGGATAGGCTGGTTTTGCATGGCCCCAAGCCTAAGGCATCCAAGCGACCTTGCAATCGACGCAAACGCGCCCATCTGCCGCCGTATGGACATCACCACCCTGCCACTGCTGCTGACCGTCGCCTTTGGCCTGGGCTTGATTGCCTGGTTCGTAGGCGGCCCGCTGTGGCAGCGCCGGCGCCGGCAAAAGCTGCGCGAACAACCTTTTCCGCAAGCCTGGCGGCGCATTCTGCGCCGGCGCGTGCCCCTGGTGCAGCGCCTGCCGGCCGACCTGCAAATGCGCCTTAAACAGGACATTCAGGTCTTCCTGGCCGAGAAACCGATTCTTGGCTGCGGCGGGCTGACGGTCACCGATGAGATGCGCGTCAGCATCGCGGCCCAAGCCTGTTTGCCGCTCTTGGGCGCGCGGCGCGGCTACTACCCCAAGCTCAAGCAAATCTTGCTCTACCCAGGCGCCTTTGTGGTCGACCGGCCGGTCAACAGGGAAGGCGGTGTGCAGATGGAGCAGCGCCGCGCACTCGCCGGCGAGAGCTGGGTGCAGGGCCAGGTCTTGCTGTCCTGGACCGATGTGCAGAACGGTGCGGCTGACCCTGACGATGGCCATAACGTCGTCATCCACGAATTTGCCCATCAGCTCGACCAGGCCAAGGGGCTGGCGAATGGCGCCCCGCAATTGGCCAGCAAACAGGCCTACCGGTTGTGGTCAACGGTGATGCAGAACGAATTCGACGCCTTGCGCGAACGCCTGGCGCGGGGCGAAGCCGGGCTGATTGACGCTTACGGCGCCACCGACCCGGCCGAATTCTTCGCGGTCAGCAGCGAGCTGTTTTTCGAGCGCCCGCTGGATCTGGCGCAACAGCATCCGGCGCTGTACGGCTTGTTGAGTGACTACTACCGGCTCAATCCCTTGAATTGGCATTAACTCCACAGGCTCAGCGGGGCCTCGCGCGTCAAGGCGCGCAGGATGTCGGTGCGGGACAAAAAGCCCAGCATGTCACCGCGATCATCGACCACCGGCAAGCCCGGCAAGCGCAGGTCCAACAAGGCCTGAGCCACTTCGCGGATCGGCGTGTCCGGCCGCGCCGCCGGCACCGGGCTCCACATCAGCTCGGCCACCGGGCGCGCCAACCATGCGGCCCAGGCCTGCGCATCCTCAAAGTTACTCGGGCCCGGCAATAAATCGGCCCGCAAGAGCAGGCCGACCAAACGCCCCTGCTGATTCACCACCGGCGCCTGGCCGACCTGGGCCTGACCCAAAATGGCCAAGCCCTGCGCCAGCGTTGACTCGAGCGGCACCGTGTGCAGATCCAGACTCATCAACTGCTCGACCATGCTCAAGACATGCCGCTCGGGCCCAGGGCGGCCGGCCAGTGCCTGCGCCTGCGCGTAAGCCGCCAAGGCGTCGCGCGGTTGCGGCTCGGCGCCGCCTAAAGCGGCCAGGGTGGTGTCCGGCGCCGGCCCGGCCACGATCACGCCGGGTATCACCGCGGACGACGCCTGCTCGCCGCGCCGCGTCAGCGCCTCAACCGCGCGCACCCGCGCCACCGACTGCACCGCGCCGAGTTGGCGCAGGCCTTCCAACTGGCCGGTGAAGATGCGCCCATTCAGGCCGTAAACCGTGAACATGCGCGTTAGGCCTCGTTGCTGCCGGGGCCGGCCGGCGGGCTCGCCTCGACCCGGTTGCGCCCGCCCTGCTTGGCCCGGTACAGCGCCGCATCGGCCGCCGCCACCAGGCTGTCGGCGGTATCGGCGCCGGTGATGGCGCCGCCCCGCACGCCGATGCTGATGGTGGTCGAAATGCGGTGCGCGCCCCATTGCGTCGGCGTCGCCTCGACCGCGGCACGCAAGGCCTCGGCCAGGACCAGCGCGCCTTCTAGGCTGGTGTCCGGCAGGATGGCCAAAAACTCCTCGCCGCCAAAGCGCCCGATCTGATCCTGCGCCCGCAAGCGGCTCTGCAAGGCCAGCGCCACCGCACGCAACACCACGTCACCGGCTTGGTGACCATAGTTGTCATTGACCCGTTTGAAATGATCGATGTCCAGCATCAGCACGCTCAGGTACTGGCCCTGGCGCTGTGCCCGCGCCACCGTCGACTGCAATTGATCGCTGATCGCACGGCGATTGGCCAAGCCGGTCAACATATCCTTCATCGCCAACTCGAAGTTACGTTGCTCGGCTCGCTCCATCGTCATATAGACAAAGCCCAGCGTGATGCTGAGCACCGCGCACAAAGAAATCAGGAACACCGGCGCCAAGCTTGGGCTGCTGGCGCTCCAGGTTTGCGTGTCAATCAGACCGGTCGCCGCCGCAGCGGCGCGCGCCAGCAGGACCAGGCACATGGCGCCGAAGGCACCGACCAGGATGTAGCGGCCGCGCCCGTGTTGGGGCTGGCTGCGGTCCAGCAGGGCGGCGATGATCAGGCCGATCTGCGCTGCAAAAATCAAGGCCGTGCTGACCACGCGCAGCGTGCTGTAGTGGGCCAGCAGCGTGCACAGCAAGGGCACCAGCCACAACGGCGCCAAATGCCAACGCCCGATTTGTACCACCCCCTGAAAACGCCGCACGGCCTGCAGCATCAAGACCAGGGAAACCGCATAAAAGCTACTTCCGGCGACCAGGAACACCGCCTCCGGCAACAAGGCCTGCAGCCCGAAGTTCACATGGCTTGCGGTATAGGCCAGCAGCGCCAGCGCCCAGGCCCAAAGCGCATGGCTCAGCGGCTGGCCCCAAGCCATGAAACAGACCCAGAACGCCATCAGCAGACCGACCACGGTCACCACCAAGAAGAGCGTCGCCTGGTCGAGATTCATGGCGCCGATTCTAGAAGCCTGCCCAGGCCTTGCAGCGTCGCCTCGTCCAAACGGGCACTCGCGCGCGCCAGGCTCAGCTGGCGCCGCGCCAGCTCCCGGTAGAACTGGCCATGCGCAGCACCAAGCGCATCGAAGGCATGCAGGTGGGCGCCGACGACCCCCGTATCGCCGCGCGAGATCGGGCCCGACAAGGCGCCCGCCAGCCCGCGCGCGGCGGCCGCGTCCAAGGTGCCCGCCGCCAAGGGCAGCAGAGCTTGCAAAGCCGCCTCGGGCGGCAGGCCGATCTGCGCCCAAACCTGGGTGGCCTCGTCCAGCATCGACAGCAGAAAACTGGCCGCGAAGCTTGCCGCACCGTGATAGGCAGCCCGGCTGCCGGGCGGCAGCTGCAGCGGCTTCATTTGCAAGCGCCGCGCCATCGCGTGGAGCTCGTCGGACAAATCCTGCGCCTCGGCAGCGACCTCGATCGCCACCGTGCTGCCGGCCAGCAGCCGCTCGGCCCGCGCCGGGTCCGAGAAAATCTGCAAGGGATGAAAACCGCCAATCTGGGCGCCGGCGGCCGCTGCCGGCGCGAGTGCTGTCAATTCGGTGGCACCACTGCAATGCACGACCGAGTGCCTGGCCGACCAGGGCAGCAACGCCGCGACCGTTGCGATCGCATCATCAGGCACCGTCAGGAACACCAGGTCGGCCGCGGCCACCGCCTCGGCGGCCGGCAAGGCCAGGCAGCCGGGCAGTTGACCGGCCAGCTGCGTGGCGGCCTGCTCGCTGCGACTGGCCACCGCCACCACGCCGACGCCGCTGGCACTCCAGGCCCGCGCCAGCGTCTGACCCAAGCGCCCCGCGCCGACGAAGGCGACACGACGCGGGACCAAGGGCGTGCTCATCCGCGCAGGCTCAAGGCTTGACGAACTTCAGCGTCATGCGATCGCTTTCGCCGATCGCCTCAAAGCGGGCACGGTCCTTGTCCTTCAGCCCAAAGCTTGGCGGCAGCGACCACACGCCACCCTCATGATCGGCCGTGTCCTTGGGGTTGGCATTGACCTCGGAGCTGGCGGCCAGCTTGAACCCGACGCTCTCGGCCATGCGGATCACATAGGCCTGATGCACATAGCCGCTGGAGGCCTTTTCGTCTTGCTTGGCTGCGGCCGGGAGGCGGTGCTCGACCACACCGAACGTGCCACCGGGTTTGAGCGCGGTAAAGGCGCTCTTGAAGACCGCCTGGGTCTTTTCCTCGCCATTGCTTATCCAGTTGTGGACATTGCGAAAGGTCAGCACCAGATCGGCCGAACCGGGCTTGGCGTAGTCCAGCTTACCTGCGCCGGCTGCAAAAACTGACACCGCGGCGCGGTCATAGACGGCCGGCGAAGCGGCCAGCTTCTCCTTCATGCGCGCCGCGCTGCGTTGGAAATAGGCGGTTGGCGAGTCGGGGTCATCGCCGGCCAGGATCAGCTGGCCCTTGTCACGCAGATAGGGCGCCAGGATTTCGGTATACCAGCCACCACCCGGTGACAACTCCACCACGGTGTGGGTCGGCTTGATGCCGAAAAATGTCAGCGTCTCGTAGGGGTGGCGCGCGGCGTCGCGGGCCACAAAGGCCGGCGTGCGGTGCGGGCTGGCGATCGCGGCCTTCAAGGCTTCATCGGCATGCACCGGTGCCGCGCCAAGCAGCGCCGCGCAAGTGGCCAGCAGGGCCAAGGTCCAGGGCTTGCTCATTTTCATCGTCATGGTGATGTTCCAAGTTAGGGTGAGAAATTTTGCCAGCCGGAGTATGGCGCTTGTGCGCGTCTTTTGCTGGAAGCCATGGCCCAAGCTGCGGCGCACACAAGCGCCTCGCTTACATTAAATGCCCACTTCCGCAACGAGTCACCCTGATGTCTACCCCTGCCGCCTGCCCTGTCTGCACCCTTGAGAACACCTACCGCGACGGTGCAATGAATATCTGCCCCGACTGCGGCCACGAGTGGAGCGACGCGGCAGACGCGAGCCCCGCCGAGGAAGGCGCCAAGGTCGTGCGCGATGCCAACGGCCAGATCCTGGTCGACGGCGACTCGGTCATCCTGGTCAAAGACCTGAAGGTCAAGGGCTCGTCCATCACGCTCAAAAAGGGCGCCAAAGCCAAGGGCATACGCCTGGTCGACGGTGACCATGACGTCGACTGCAAGATCGACGGTGTCAGCCTGATGCTGAAGTCAGAGTTCTTGAAAAAGGCCTGAGCTGGACACAGGCAAGCCTGAGGCTTGACTGAGCCTGCGAAGGGGTGAGGCCTCCCGGCCGAGCGCGGGCTGCAAGCCTGAGCCGGACATAGGCAAGCCTGAGGCTTGACTGTGCCTGCGAAGGGGTGAGGCCTCCCGGCCGAGCGCGGGCTGCAAGCCTGAGCCGGA
>JADMJQ010000221.1 GCA_018780415.1 Roseateles sp.
CCGCTGAAGGAAACCATCCGCGGCTTCAAGATGATTGTTGCCGGCGAATGCGACCACCTGCCAGAACAAGCGTTCTACATGGTCGGCACGATTGACGAAGCGTTCGAAAAAGCGAAGAAGCTGGGCTGATGAAGCCGGGGAGAGTCAAGGCTCTCCCTGCATTCAGCACCCCACTCAACGCAAACGCTAAGGAAGATTGAAAATCATGGCAACCATCCACGTCGATGTGGTCTCCGCCGAAGAGCAGATCTTCTCCGGCGAAGCCAAATTTGTTGCACTGCCGGGTGAAAGCGGTGAGCTGGGCATTCTGCCCAACCACGCACCGCTGATCACCCGCATCAAGCCGGGCGCGGTGCGCATCCAGCGTGCCGACAACGGTCAGGAAGAGTTCGTCTTCGTCGCCGGTGGTCTGCTGGAAGTGCAACCCGGCCGTGTCACCGTGCTGGCCGACACCGCGATCCGCGGCAAGGACCTGGACGAAGCCAAGGCGACCGAAGCCAAGGCATTGGCCGAAGAAGCGATGAAGAACGCCAAAACAGATATCGACTTTGCCAAGGCGCAAGGCGAGTTCGCTGCGATGGCCGCTCAGATCGCTGCGCTGCGCAAGTTCCGCAAGGGCGGCTAAGCCAAGCGGCACAGCCCAAGCACATTGCTTTTTGGAACGCCCGCCGACGCAAGTCAGGCGGGCGTTTTTCATAGAACACAGGATTCAGAAAAGAACGCCATGTCCAAGCCCATTGCTCTCTCCCGCGTTCACGGCATGGATGCCGTTGAACTGGTTTCACCCGACGGTGCCCGCGCCACCGTGCTGCTGCATGGCGGCCACCTGGTGTCCTGGCAGCCGGCCGGCGCCGACGAGCAGCTGTATCTGTCGCCCAAGTCCGAGTTCGCCTCGGGCCAGGCGATCCGGGGCGGCGTGCCGGTGATCTTTCCGCAGTTCGCGGCCCGTGGGCCCCTGCAGCGGCATGGCTTCGCCCGCACCAAGCCCTGGGCCTTGGTGATGGCCGAGCGCGGCGCCGATGATGCTCTGGCCGTGCTGCGTTTGACCGATGACGCGGCGACGCGGATGTTCTGGCCGCATGCTTTCGAGTTGGAGCTGAGCGTGCGCATCAGCGGGCGCGAGATCCAGATCGAGCTGGCCTGCGAGAACAAGGGCGAAGAGCCGTTCGAATTCACCACCGCACTGCACAGTTACCTGCGCGTCAGCGATCTCGACTCGACCAGCTTGCAAGGCCTGACAGCGCTGCGCTACTGGGACTCGGCCGACGAGATGGAGAAGGTCCAGCGGGTCGACCTGCTGCTGCCCGCCGGCAATCTCGACCGCATTTATCATCGCGTGCGTGAAGACCTGACCCTCAGGGAGCGCCTCGCCACGACCGAGCGCCGCCTGCAGATTCGCCAACAGGGCTTCGACGACGCCGTGGTCTGGAACCCGGGCGCCGAGAAATGCGCTGCGCTGGCCGATATGCCGGCCGACGGCTACCAGCAGATGCTCTGCGTCGAGGCGGCCGCGATCGAGACACCGTTGCGCCTGGCCGCGGGCGAAAGCTGGGCCGGCATGCAAACGCTGACCTTGCTCTGAGCTATGGGTTTAAGCTGTCGCCACTTATAGGAGCGACAAGAGATGGCCAGCAAAAGCAAAGTTTCGCCTGAAGGCAAGCTCAGTAAAAGCGACTACCTGGAGCAGCTGGCGCCTTTGCACCTGGAGCTGAATGCGATGGCGCATTGGCTGCAGCACAAGGGCCAGCGCCTGGTGGTCTTGGTCGAGGGGCGCGATACCGCCGGCAAGGGCGGTGTGATCTCGGCCATCTCCGAGACGCTGAACCCGCGCCAATGCCGCACCGTGGCCCTGGGCAAGCCCAGCGACCGCGAGCGCGGTGAGTGGTACTTTCAGCGCTATGTGCCGCATCTGCCGGCGGCCGGCGAGATCGCGTTGTTTGACCGCAGCTGGTACAACCGCGCCGGCGTCGAGACGGTGATGGGTTTTTGCACGCCAACGCAAACCGCCGCGTTTTTGAAGCAGGCACCGGTGTTTGAGAAAATGCTGGCCAACGACGGCGTGCTGCTCTTCAAGTACTGGCTGTGCGTCGACCAGGAACAGCAGGAGCTGCGCTTCGCCGAACGCTTGGCCGACCCGCTGAAGCGCTGGAAGTTATCGGCCATCGATCTGGAGGCCCGGCGCCTGTACAAGCAATACGGCGAGGCGCGCGATGTGATGTTGAACGCCACTCACAGCCGCCATGCGCCCTGGGCGCTGGTTGATTTCAATGACCAGAGGCGCGGCCGACTGGCGCTGATACGGCACCTGTTGAAGCACTTGCCCGATGTGACCGTTCCACAGCCCAAGCTGAAATTCGGCCCGCTGGCTCACAAGCCCTTGTTGGAGCATTTCGGCAGCAAGCATCGGCCGATCAATCAAACTAAGGGCTAAAGAATAACCACCGCGTCGGCCAGCTCATTCGGGTTGCTCTGCCCAGGCGCGAGCGGGAACTGCTGGTGCAGCAAGCCGTCGACGGCGGCCACCGCCGCTTGCAGGCCCTGCTCAAATTGGCTGCTACGCAGATGGCTGCGCAAGGTCTCGACGATGGCCGCCCACTGCGCCTCGCTGACCTTGGCGTTGAGCCCGCGGTCGGCAATGATCTCGATCGCGTGGTCAGCCAGCAGCAGATAGATCAGCACACCGTTATTGGCCTCGGTGTCCCAGACGCGCAGCTTGCCGAACAGTGTCACCGCGCGCTGCCTGGCGCTCAGGCGTTTGCTCAGGTAGGACATCGGCAGACCGGCCTCTACACAAACACAAATCTCACCGCTATGCCTGGCCTCGCTGGCTCTGACAGCGGCTTCTAGCCCGGCAATTGCGGTGGCCGGCAAGGCCCGAGCCAGGTCGGTCTGGTCGGTCCAGCGATGTTTGAGCAGGCGGCTCAAAAAGGGTTTTTGTTGCTGCTGAGGCATTACCAATCTCCCGAGGCGCCGCCGCCGCCAAAATCACCGCCACCGCCGGAAGAAAAACCTCCGCCTCCTCCGCCACCGCCGCCGCCAAACCCGCCGCCGCCGCCGCCCCAGATCACTGGGCCGCTTGATCCGCCACCACTCCGGCCCATACCGCGGCCCGCGCCTACGCCCATCACGCCCACCAGGATCATGGAAGCGATGCCGGCCAAACCTGCCACCAGCAAGCTGGACATCAGAAACCAGCCGAGCGCACCGGCGGCGCCGCCGGTCAGCACACTGCCCAGCTTGCGGCCAAAAATGCCGATCAAGATGCCGCCCAAGACCGGCACGCCGATGAAGAACAAGGCCCCCAACTCCTCGAAGCTGAAGCCATTGCTTGCCTGCCCTTGCCGCTGCCCACCTTGCTTCTTGGGCGCCGGCAAGTCTTCACCGCGGATGCGCATCGCCAACTGGTCAACGGCGAGATTCAGCCCACCCGCGTAGTCATTTTTCTTGAAGGCCGGCGTGATGGCGTTCTGGATGATCTGCCGTGCCGCCAGGTCGGGCACGGCGCCTTCCAGTGCCTTGGCGACCTCGATGCGGACCTTGCGGTCGTTCTTGGCCACCACCAAGAGCATGCCGTCGCCGACCTCCTTGCGACCGAGCTTCCAGGCCTCGCCGACACGCTGCGCGTAGGACGTGATGTCTTCCGGCGCCACCGTCGGCACGAGCAGGATCGCCAGCTGCGAACCGGCCTCGGTCTCGAAGGCCGCCAGCTTGGCGCTCAGCGCTTCCAGCTGCGGCGGCGTCAAGGTGGCGGTTTGATCGATCACGCGCCCGCTCAAAGCCGGCACCGGCAGCACATCCTGCGCCCAGACCGGCAAGGCCAAGCACAAACCTAAAAACAACGACAGCAGTCGGCCGAGCATTTGATGAGGCCTTACTTGGCCGGTGCTTTGTCAAAGCTGACGGTCGGCGCCACCTTGACGGCGGCCTCGTTCTCGACCGTGAAGCTGGGCTTGACCTTGTAGCCCATCACCATCGCGGTCAGGTTGTTGGGGAACTGGCGGGTGTGCACGTTGTACTCGGCCACCGTCTTGATGTAGCGGTTGCGCGCCACGGTGATGCGGTTTTCGGTGCCTTCCAACTGCACGCGCAGGTCTTGAAAGCCCTGATTGGCTTTCAAGTTAGGGTAGTTCTCGGTGATCATCATCAAGCGGCTGAGGGCGCTGGAGACCTCGCCCTGCGCGGCCTGGAACTTCTTCATTGCCTCGGGGTCATTGGCCAGCTCGGGCGTGACCTGGATGCTGGTCGCCTTGGCGCGCGCCTCGACCACCTTGGTGAGGGTCTCCTGCTCGAAGTTGGCCTCGCCCTTGACGGTGTTGACGATATTGGGGATCAGGTCGGCGCGGCGCTGGTACTGATTCAACACCTCGGACCAGCCGGCATTGACCTGTTCGTCCAGGGTCTGGAACTGGTTGTAGCCGCAGCCGGACAGCGTCAGGGTAGCGGCCAGCAAGGTGGTGGCGACGGCGCCGCGCTTCAGCAAGGTCGAAATCATTTGAAATCCTCCGGTCGGTGATGGGAACACCACAAGGTGATGCTGCTGTGATCAGAATCAAGACCGGGCGGAGTATCGCAGCGTCTTTCCCGTCCTGTCAGTAACTGAGCCTCGCGCATTGGATAATCAAAGCACTATGCATGCACCTCTTCAGAACGACACCTTTCTGCGCGCTTGTCTGCGCCAGCCCACAGCCCACACCCCCGTCTGGCTGATGCGTCAGGCCGGCCGCTATTTGCCCGAGTACCGCGCGACCCGCGCCAAAGCCGGCAGCTTCATGGGCCTGGCCACCAACCGCGACTACGCCACCGAAGTGACCCTGCAGCCGCTGGAGCGCTACGACCTCGACGCGGCGATTCTGTTCAGCGACATCCTGACCGTGCCCGACGCGATGGGCCTAGGGCTTTCTTTCCAACTTGGCGAAGGCCCCAAGTTTGCCAAAGTCGTGCGCGACGAGGCCGCCGTCAACGAGTTGGCGGTGCCTGATATGGAGAAGCTGCGTTATGTGTTCGACGCAGTCACGTCGATCCGCAAGGCGCTGAATGGCCGCGTGCCCTTGATCGGTTTCTCCGGCAGCCCTTGGACGCTGGCCTGTTATATGGTCGAAGGCGGCGGCTCCGACGACTACCGTCAGGTCAAGAGCCTGATGTATGCGCGCCCTGACCTGATGCACCGCATCCTGAGCATCAATGCCGATGCGGTAGCGGCTTACCTGAACGCACAGATCGAAGCCGGCGCGCAGGCGGTGATGCTGTTTGACTCTTGGGGCGGCGTGCTGGCGGACGGCATGTTCCAGCGCTTCAGCCTCGACTATTCGCGCCGCGTGCTGGCGCAGGTGAAAACCGAACATGAAGGCCAGCGCATCCCGCGCATTTTGTTCACCAAGGGCGGTGCGCTCTGGCTGGATGAATTGGCCGATGCCGGCGCCGACGCCGTGGGCCTGGACTGGACCGCCAATCTTGCCAAGGCTCGCGCGCAAGTCGGTAGCCGGGTCGCGCTGCAAGGCAATCTGGACCCGAACGTCTTGTTCGCACCCCCCGACGCGGTGCGCGAGCAGGTGCGCGCGGTGCTGGACAGCTTCGGCAACCCGCGGCGCGCGGACGGCACTTGGGACGGCCATGTGTTCAATTTGGGACATGGCATCAGCCAATTCACGCCGCCCGAAATAGTTTCGGTGCTGGTGGACGAGGTGCATGCGCATTCGCGGCGTATTCGCGCCGGGAACTGAGTCGAGTGAACGCAGCCAAATGGCTTCTTGAATGTGAAGTGAGCACTTAGGGTGGGGGACTTATCCCCAGTTTGGGGCGAGCGAGCGAACCCGCTTTTTAATATTGCGCTGCAGCTAAGTGTTTTCCCGATTGCGGCCTAAGTGCTTGATTTATATGAACCTGCCGCCACGTCATTTAGCGGCTGTGGCAGCGGGGCTTGACGCCAGCAGCCCGAGTAAAAACCCACTCTTAGAACTTTTCCCACAAAGTTATCCACAGAATTTGTGCGTGAGTTTGTAAGCCCTTTCAAATCATGCACTTAAGCGCTAAAGCTCAATCAAATTCAAACCGGCTGGCGCAGCATGACTGAGGCTCGCCAGCACCGCTTGCGGGTGGCCGTTGAAACGCCGCAGCACAGCGGCATCAGCGGCCCGCTGGATTATTTGAGCGAGCTAGAGCTCGCACCCGGCAGTTTGCTGCGCGTGCCCTGGGGTAGGCGCGAGTTACTCGGCATTGTTTGGCCCAGCGCGGCACAGTCCCGCGAGCTTGATGAGTATGCCGACCCGTCCAAACTGCGGGCCGTCATTGGCGTGCTGGCCGGTTTGACACCCTTGAGTGCCAGCTGGTGCCGGCTGGTGGACTTTGCCGCCGCCTATTACCAGCGCGGCATCGGTGAGTTGGCTTTGTCGGTCCTGCCGCCGCAATTGCGCGAACTCGACAGCCAGCAGTTGCAGCTGCGCTTGAAACGTATGCACAAATGGGTAGACGAGCAGCGGTTTGACGCCGCCGAGGCCATTCAACCGCTGCTGAGCTCGGCTCAAGGCCAGGTGCTGGCCCAGTTGGACGCGTTGCTGGCCGAACCAGCCGGTCATCAAGCGCCGCCGCCGGTTTTGCTCTACGGCGTCACCGGCAGCGGCAAGACTGAGGTCTATCTGCGCGCGGCCGAGCATGCCTTGAAGCAGGGCCTGCAGGTGTTGGTGCTGGTGCCCGAGATCAATCTGACGCCGCAGCTGGAGGCCAGATTCGCCGAGCGCTTTGGCGGCCGCGTGCTGGTCTCGCTGCACAGCGGCCTGACGCCGGCGCAGCGCCTGCGCAACTGGTTGGCCGCCCATGAGGGTCACGCCGACTTGGTCTTGGGCACGCGGCTGGCGGTGTTTGCTTCGATGCCTAGGCTTGGGCTCATCGTCGTCGACGAGGAGCATGACCCGTCCTATAAGCAGCAGGACGGCGCGCGCTATTCGGCGCGTGACCTGGCGGTCTACCGTGCCCATCTGGAGAAGATCCCGGTCATTCTTGGCTCGGCCACGCCGTCGCTGGAAAGCTGGCAGAAAGCCAATCAGGGTCGCTACATTCGCCTGGCCCTGCCCGAGCGCATCGGCGGTGGCGCACTGCCGCGCGTGCGCTTGTTTGACATGCGCTTGATGCCGCTCAGCAAGGGCGTTACGACGGCGCTGACCCGGCCGCTGCTGGACGCCCTGCGCCTGCGGCTGGAGCGCGGCGAGCAAAGCCTGATCTTTCTGAACCGACGTGGCTATGCGCCGGTGCTGCATTGCAGCGAATGCAATTGGAAGAGCGACTGCCCGCATTGCAGCGCCTGGCGCGTGTTCCATAAGGGCGACCGCAGCCTGCGCTGCCACCATTGCGGCTTCAGCGAGCGCGTACCCAGCGCTTGCCCGACCTGCGGTAACCAGGACATTGCGCCCTTGGGCCGTGGCACCGAGCGGCTGGAGGAGCAACTGTGCGAGCAATTGCCCGGCGCGCGCGTGCTGCGCATCGACGCCGACTCGACCAAGCTGAAGGGCGAGTTGGAGACGCATATGAGTGCCGTCCATGCCGGCGAGGTCGACATCGTCGTCGGCACCCAGATGATCACCAAGGGCCATGACTTCCGCCGCATTACCTTGGTCGCCGCCGTCAACCCCGACGGCGCGCTGTTCAGCAGCGACTTCCGCGCGCCAGAGCGTCTGTTTGCGCTGTTGATGCAGGCCGGCGGCCGCGCCGGGCGCGACGCCGAGTCGGCCGCGCGCAGCGAGATGTGGGTGCAGACCTGGCATCCCGAACATGCTTTGTACAAGGCCCTGGCCAAACATGATTTCGAGGACTTCGCCAAGAACCAACTGGCCGAGCGCGAGTCGGCCGGCCTGCCACCGTTCGCGCATCTGGCGATGCTGCGCGCCGAGGCGCGCACGGCCGAAGTCGCCAAGGCATTTTTGGATGCCGCGTCTAACTGGGCGCAAGCCTTGCCTGAAGCCGCCGAGGTCTTGATCTACCCTTGCATCCCGATGAGCGTGGCCCGCATCGCTAACGTCGAGCGCATGCAGATGCTGATCGAGGCGCCCAGCCGCAGCGCTTTGCAGCGCCTGCTGTGGCTGTGGAACCCGGAGCTGCATGCGCTGAAGCGCGAGCACAAGGGGCTGATGCGCTGGGCGGTGGATGTGGATCCGTTGGCCATTTAGCCGGCAGCCACTGATTGAGCGGGTTTGTGCGGGTAAAGCCGGGCGCATGAGTCGCCCGCGCTCGGTCATACTTGGCCGAGCGAGCCGTCTTCGAGCGCGAGCAGCTCACGAGTTATGTCCCGACCTACAAGCATGAATGCTCCTGACTCCGCCCTATCTAAACCGTCTTCGCGCCGCTTAGCCGGGCAGTCGGTCGATTTTGAGTCGCGCAACGCCATCGAGAACTATATCGACGGGCTCAACCAGCGCGCCCCGGTTGCGCATCGCGACATCGGGTCCTGGGGGCCGGGCGGCAGACCGAGTCTGCAGCTCGCCTTGGTACCCATGGCTGTCTTGGAGCCGTCGAGCGAGCAGATATTTCTGGCCGAATCGCAGAACAGCTTCGTCTTGAACATGCGTTCGCAGTCCAAAGTGGCGGCCGGCTCACATTACTTGGTGGGGCTGGTGCTGTCCGGATCGGTCAGTCTGACGCTGGCCGATGGCGAGTTTGTTGCGCAGGCCGGTGAAGGCATCATCATCAACCCCGCCGAGGTGGAGCGCGCACAGTTCGCAGCGAATTCCCATTTTGTTGAATTCGCCTTGCCCCGCCACAATCTGCTGCGTCTGGGCGCCGAGCTGGCGCCGGGTGAACTGTCTGGGGCTCCCGAGTTCACGACCATGCTGAAGCCGACGCTGGCGCAAGGCCTGCTCTTCATGGCCAGGCAGGCGGCCGGCCTGCTGCAAAGCGGTGAGTCGGCGGCAGGAACGAGGGCGATGTTCGAGCGCTGGATGGAGATGATCGCGCTGACCCTGCTGCATCAACAGCGCGCCGCAGGATCGCCGCGGGACGCGCACATGGCGACCTTGCAGCCGCGCAGCTTGAGCCGCGCCTTGGACTACATCGACGCCAACGCACAAAGCGACATCCTGCTGGCCGATATCGCGGCGGCGGCCTGTGTCAGCGTCAGCAGCCTGCTGCGCCAGTTCAACGAGCATATGGGGCAGTCGCCGATCGCCTTCTTGCGCCAAGTGAGGTTGGACCGGGCGCGTGCCGAACTGCGTCAAGGCGATGCGGGCCTGGTCCGCGACCTGGCCCAGCGCTGGGGCTTTCAAAGCGCGGGCAAGTTCAGCCAGGCTTATCTGCGCCGCTTTGGTGAGCGGCCCAGCGAAGGGCGCAAAGCCGCCCGCTGAAACTGCCGGGTCGTGCCCGCAATCGTCAGGCAGTGTCCGCAATCTCCGATCTGCTGCGCACCGCTCCAAAACCCTCTGCCGGGCGCTTGCTCGCGCCGCTAAGGTGGGCTGCGTACCGTGTCCTTGAGCAATTCCGACCCGGCACGAGCATCAAATTCATTGACTCCATACCGAGCGAGCGAGAAAGCATGAAAACACTCAGTCTGACTATCCTGGGCCTGAGCGCCCTGGCCCTGTTGCCGGCCGCGCAAGCCGCCGCCCCCAGCTACACCATTGTGGATCTCGGCGTGATCGGCAGCGGCACGGCCTCGCAGGCCTTTGGCGCCTCCCCCGATGGTGGCATCGTCGTCGGGCGTTCGTTCGCCAGCCAGACCCAGATTGCCTACAGCTGGACCTCGCAGGGCGGCATGGTGGCCCTGCCCAATCTGGCCGGACGCAAATACGCCACCGCCAACGACGTCAACAGCGCCGGCCTCGCCGTCGGCACCTCGGCGGTCACCTCCTTTGGCAGCGCGCCCTTGCCGGTGATGTGGAGCAACGGCGCCGTCAGCGCGCTGGCCATGCCGCAAGGCTTTACCTCGGGTTCGGCCAACGGCGTCAACGCTGCGGGCGTGATCGCCGGCACGGTAGGGTCGGGCAGCGTGCAGCGCGCGGTCCTGTTCAGCGCCGGCGGCAGCTCCCTGATCACGGCGACGGCGGCCAACGGCAGCTTGATGACCTCGGCATTCGGCATCAACGACGCCGGTCTGGTGGTCGGTATCGGCATTGACCCGAACAATGCGGCGGTCAATGTAGGCATGGTCTACGACTCGGTGACAGGTGTGATGAGCACGGTGGGCGCCTTGGCCGGCGCCAACGCTGCGATCAATTTTGCCGTCAGCAATAGCGGTTATGTGGTCGGCACCAGCAGCATCAATCAAGGGTCCGGCAACCCCTTCATCTGGTCGGCGTCCACCGGCATGGTGGCGATCGGCTTGCCGGAGGCGACCAGCCAGGGTTCCGCGCGCGGCGTCAATGACCAGGGCTGGGTGGTCGGCAACGCCGGCGGCCAGTATTCAGTGCCATTTTTGTACGCCGATGGCGCTACCTACTCGCTGCAAAGCCTGCTGTCGGCCGGTTCGGGCTGGGACCTGAGCACCAATACCAGCGCATCGGCAATGTCCATCGCCAACAACGGCAGCATCGTCGGCACCGTGGTTCATAACGGGCAGACACATGCTTATCAGATGACCCTGGTTTCCAGCGTCCCCGAGCCCGAGAGCTGGGCCTTGATGCTGGGGGGCTTGAGTGTGCTCGGCGGTCTGGCAAGGCGGCGGCGCCAAGCTATTCTGGGTTGAATGCGACACTGGCGTGATGAACATCCTCCACGCCTTGCTGCTCTGCCTCCACCTGCTTGCCGCTGCCCTCTGGGTCGGCGGCATGGCGACGATTGTGTGGGCCGTGCGGCCGGCCGCCATCCAGGTGCTGGAGGCGCCGCCGTTGCGCTTGCAACTGCTTGGCGCGACGCTGGGGCGCTTCTTTCAACTGGTCTTGATCGCCATCGTGGTCCTGCTGACGACGGGCTTGCTGATGCTCGCGCTGCTGGGCGGGCGGGCCCATTGGAGCGTGCACGCGATGGCGGCGCTCGGCCTGCTGATGATGGCGCTGTTCGCGCATATCCGCTGGGCGCTGTTTCCGCGCTTACAGCGGGCGCTGGCCGAGCAGGCCTGGCCCTTGGCCGCTGCTGCACTCAACCGCATTCGCCAGTTTGTGAGCATCAATCTGGTCTTGGGCTGCCTTGTGTTTGCGCTTGCCATCGTGGGACGCGTCTGGTGACCGAGGCCGGCGCAGCTCAAGCCTGCTTTCGCCGACTCTTGCGGTATTCCGCCGGAGCAAGGCCGGTCTTGTCTTTGAAGACCTTGTAGAAGCTGTTGCGGTTGTTAAAGCCGGCGCGGTAGGCGATGTCGGCGACGGTCAGCGTGACCTGGTCTTGGCTGCCCAGCATCTGCAGCGCTTCTTGGTAGCGCAGCTCATTCAGATAGTCATAAAAGCTGCTGCCCAGATGCAGGTTGAGCAACTCTGACAATTGATGCGAGCTCACGCCCAGCAAGGCGGCCAGCTTGGCCAGCGACATCGCCTCGTCTTGATGGGGCTTGTGCAGCAGCACGATCTGCTGCAACTGCGCGCTGAGTTCGCGCGCGACAGTTGCCGACAGCTCCACCGCGCGCACGGCGGGCATGCCTGCATCGGGCGAGGCTTGGGGTTCGGTGTTGGTTTCGGTCGGCTCGCTGGGTGGCCTTGCCAGCCTCTCCTCGGTCTGCCCTTCGGTCTGCCGAATGAAGATCTCGGGCTGGTAGACCGCGAACAAGGCGATCAAGTTGACATACAGCGCCAACACCATGGCCGAGCCCTGTATGAGCGCTTCGGGAGGCAGCCGGCCCAGCCCGATCAAGGCGTAAATTAGCAGATCGAAGCAAGTCGCCGCGAACAGACCCAGGGCCAGATAAAGCAGCCAAAAGTAGCTGCTATTGCGATGGTCGTGCAGCAAATGCTGCAGCTTGCTTTTGTGCCGGCGTAGCAGCCAAAGGCAATAGCCGCAATAACTCAGCACCTGCACGAGCAAGAGCCACACCAAGCCCGGCTCGCCCAGCCAGCCGGCGCCGCCCAACGCGCCGGTGAAGCTCAGTGCCAGGGGCAAGAAGTGCAGCGCGGTGCGCCGCGCCGAAGCCGGCGCCAGCAGCAAGGCCTGGCGCAGGCTGATCAGCATCAAGGGGCCCCAGGCCCAAGTCAATTGATAGCGCAAGGCTTCCAGCCAGGGCAAGGACGCGCCGCCGCGCGCCAGGCTCAGCCAGGCGTGCAGCGGCGGCAACATCAAGAGCGCCACGAAGGCGGCCATGGTGAGCCGGCCGCGCCGCTCGCCGCGCCGGCTCAGCAACAAGGTCAGCAGCGTCCAGCAGCCCAGGCTGAAAGAAAACAAGAACCAGGCTTTCTGTGTTTCGATGGAGTCGATCATGGACGGGCTGCTGAGTTTGGCCTCTTGCTTGGGTGGCTTGCCTTCAGCGTGGGAATGTATCGAAAGTGCCCGAGAACTGGATCATTCCGTTGTAAAAGTTCTGGTACCAGCTGCCGGAGTTGGGAGTTTTAAAGGTGTAGACCATGGTGTAAGGCAGGCTGAATGAATCGCTGGTCTGGATGGTTTCTTCCACCGCCGTGTTAGCCGACAGGCGCTTGTAGCTGTAAGTGCCATTGGAGTTGATGTTGCCAGGCCCGAAGCCCTGGAAGGTCAAAGTGCCGTCTTGCGCATAAGTCTGCAGCACCAGGCCTGCGGATGGGTAGACGCCAGGTGGCAGCTGCGGGGCGATAGCCGACTTGATGATCAGCGCCACATGCAGGCCGGTATTGGTGGCCGGCGCCAGCATTTGCGCAGCGCTGGGCTGGCTGGGCGCGCTGCTGAAATGGCCGCTGAGTACTTGCTGGCCATTGCCCAGCGTCTGCACCCAAGTGCCGGTCTGAGCGGTCTCGAAGGTGTAGCTGGTGGTGGAGTGGATTTGGCCGCTCACCTCAAACGAGCGGTCTTCCAGAACATTGCTGCCACGGCGGCTCAGCTGATAGCTGCCGCTGGCCACCCGGTGGCCCGAACCACCGGCGCCCTGCGAGGTCCAATGTCCGCGCGGCAAGTAGCGTTTGACGATTACACCCTGGTTGGGCAGGCCGGCGGCGCCGGCGGGCTGGACTTTCTCGATTTGCAGGTTCAGGTCTAAACCGACCAAGCCCAGTTTGGTCAATGGTTCAGCTGCTGCGCTGAGTTCGGTGGCCTGCGCCGCTGCAGCGGCGCTCGGTCCGCCGAGGGCGAGTAAGGACAGGGAAACAAGGGCGGGCAGCGTGCGACGACGCAAGGATGAGGTAGTTTTGCTTTGCATATTTGGCCAGAGTTGAGATGAAAGGATTGGACTGGCGGCAGTCCTGCCGGTCTTCTCGAGAAGACGCCTTCATCTTGCTGACCCGCTGTCTTGCTGCTGTGTGTCTCCACCGAAGATGACAAACAAGGGCTTGCAACCAGGCTCAAAGCGCCACAAATGACCCCGACAAGTGCAGCTGGGTATCGGCCTGCCCGAAGGCGCCGAGCCGGTAGTGGCCGGCCGATTGCAATGTGCAATCCTGGCCTTGCGCCAAGATGATGTCTTCGGGCCGGCCGTCCTGCGTCAGCCACAGGCAGCCTTGAGTGACCTGCAGCCGCACTTGCTGGCCGGGCCGCAATTGCAATGATTGCACCGGGGCGGCTGCGCCCAAGTCGAGCAGGCTCTGGCGCTGTGAACCCGGCAGCGCGGAGTTATCGGTTCGGGTGAGGGTGGTGTCCATGGCCTGAACTTTGCGGCCCTTGAGATTCAAGCGCCAGCCACAGAAGCGACCCAATCTGTACCGTACAGCGTCGCTGTTTTGCATTCTGTATGGCTTGGCTTGATGGCCATCTGTACTGCTCCGGCCGCGCCCGGCTGGTACAGAATGCGGTATGGATGAGGCTTCAAACGGTACCCCGCTCTATCTGCAAATCGCCGAGCGCTTGGCGCGGGCGATTCGG
This sequence comes from Roseateles sp., assembly GCA_018780415.1. Taxonomy (GTDB): domain Bacteria; phylum Pseudomonadota; class Gammaproteobacteria; order Burkholderiales; family Burkholderiaceae_C; genus Paucibacter_A. Next base: position 13,885 of record JADMJQ010000221.1, read on the forward strand.
GCCGGCACCTTGAAGCGTGGCGAGCGCCTGCCTTCGGTGCGTGAGTTGGCGGCGCAAGAGACGGTCTCGCCGTCAACCGCGGTGCAAGCGCTGCGCTGGCTGGAGGACGCCCGGCTGATCGCTGCCAAACCGCGCTCGGGCTATTTTGTGGCCAGCCGGCCGGCCGCCTTGCCCGAGCCACAGGCCTCGCGGCCCGCGCCACGCTCGCGCGTGGTGCAACTGGACGAGCTCGGCCAGGCGGTGCTGCGTCAATCGGTGCTGCCCGGCCTGATCTCCTTCGGCGCAGCCTGCCCGGAGCCCGATTTGTTTGACCAAGAGCGCGTGCGGCGGGCGTTTACCCGGGTGGTGCAGCGGCACCGCGATCTGCTCTGCACCTACCCGCTGGGGTCGGGGCGCGCCGAAGTGCGCCGTGCGGTAGCGCGCTATGCGCTGGGCTTGGGTTGCGAGCTGCAGCCCGACGACCTGGTGATGACCAGCAGTTGCATGGAAGCGATCACGTTATGTCTGAAGGCTGTCACCAAAGCCGGTGATGTGGTGGACTTGGAGTCGCCGACCTATTTCGGCTTTCTGGAGATTCTGCAAAGCCTGCATCTGCGCGCCTTGGAGATTCCCACCCCTCCGCGCCATGGCATGGTGCTGGCCGCCTTGCAGCTGGCGCTGGAAACCCAGCCGGTCAAGGCGGTGCTGGTGGTGCCGACGCTGTCCAACCCGATGGGGTCGTGCATGCCGGTGGCTGAGCGCAAGCGGCTGGCGCAGATGGTGGCGCAACATGACATCGCGCTGATCGAGGATGTGATCTACAACGACCTGGCCGAGCAAGAGGACAAGCGGAGGGCCGTCAGGTCCTTCGATGCCAGCGGCCATGTGATGATTTGTGGCTCCTTCAGCAAAACGATGGCGCCCGGTTTACGCCTGGGTTGGGTGGACGGCGGCCGCTGGGCGCAGGCTTTGCACAAGATTCAGTCGGTGCAGTCGGGTGCGCAAACGGCGGTGGTGGAGCTGGCGCTGGCCGATCTACTGAATCAGGCCGGCTCGGCCGCCGCCTTGCGCCAGCTGCGCGCCACGCTGGCGCGCCGCGTCGACGAGGCTCGCGCCCTGATCGCCGACAGCTTCCCCAAAGGGACCCGCGTCAGCGACCCGGGCGGCGGCTTCATTCTTTGGGTCGAGTTGCCCCCCGGGCTGGATGCGCTGGCCTTGTACGCGGCCTGCATGGCCGAGAACATCTGTATCGCACCGGGGGCGATGTTCAGCGCGAGCCCGCGCTTTCGCCATTGCATCCGCTTGGGCGTGGGCGGGCGTTGGGGTGAGGAACACCCGCTAGCTCTGCGCCGTATCGGCGCCTTGGCCGGGCAGATGCTGACTGTGGCCATCAGTCAGCGAGCGGCCTAGTTCATCAAAGAACCTTTGCCGGCGCCGGCTGCACCACCCGCAAATCCGGCCCGCTGCCGCTGAAGCGATCCAGCGCCAGATAGATCACCGGCGTGATGTAGAGCGTCACCGCCTGCGACAGGATCAAGCCGCCCACCACGGCCAGGCCCAGCGGCTGGCGCAATTCAGCCCCGGCGCCCAGGCCCAGCGCGATCGGCAGCGCGCCCATCAGCGCCGCCAGCGTCGTCATCATGATGGGCCGGAAACGCAAGATGCAGGCTTGGCGGATCGCGTCCGGCGGGCTCATGCCGCCATGGCGCTGTGCGTCGAGCGCGAAGTCGATCATCATGATGGCGTTCTTCTTGACGATGCCGATCAGCATCAAGATGCCGATCGTGGCGATCAGGGTCAGGTCCATGCCGAAGATCTGCAGCGTTAGCAAGGCGCCCACCGCCGCCGAGGGCAGGCCGGCCAGAATCGTCAGCGGGTGGATAAAGCTCTCATACAAGACTCCCAACAGCACATAGATCACCGCGACGGCCAGGCCAATCAGCAAGAGCTGTCCGCCTTGCGAGTCCTTGAACACCGCCGCATCGCCGCCATAGCTGGTGATGATGCTGGTCGGCAGCTGGATTGCTTTGACATAGCCGTCGAGCTTGGCGGTGGCGTCACCGAGCGGCACATCGGGCGCCAGATTGAAGGCCAGGGTGATGGCCTGCAACTGGCCTTGGTGGTTGATCGAGGTGGGCCCCAGGCCCCGCTGCACGGTCGCAAAAGCGGTCAGCGGCACCAGCGCGCCGTCCTTGCCGCGCAGCTGGATCTTGGCGAAGGCGTCTTCGCTCTGGCGCTCGCCGTCGGCTGCCTCCATGATGACTTGATAGGTGTTGCTCTCGGCATAGATGCTGGACACCTGGCGCTCACCGAAGGCGTTGTAGAGCGCGCTGCGCAGGTCTTGCATTTGCACGCCCAGCACGCCGGCGCGTTCGCGGTCGATGATCAAATTGGCCTGCAGGCCGCGCAGCTGTGAGTCGCTGGTGACGTCGCGGAACAGCGGGTCGGCGCGCAGCTTTTCCTGCAGCTTGCCGGCCCACACGTTCAAATCGGCGGCCGCCACCGATTGCAGCGTGTACTGGTAGCGGCTCTTGCTTTGGCGCCCGCCCAGCTGCAGGTTCTGCACCGGGCGCAGGTAGACGGCCAGGCCCGGCACCGCGCGCAGATCTTTGCGCAGGCTTTCCAGCACGGCCTTCATCGGCGGGCGCTGGTCGCGGGACTTCAAATTGATGAACATGCGGCCGCTGTTGCCGGCATTGCCGCCACCACCGCCGCCACCCACGGCGGCCGAGACGCTGGCGACGGCCGGGTGATCCTTGACGATGGCCGCCGCGCGCTCTTGCAAGACCGTCATTGCATTGAAGGAAATGTCCTCGGCCGCCTCGGTGCTGGCCTGGATCTGGCCGATATCTTCTTCGGGGAAAAAGCCTTTCGGGATGGCGATATAGAGCCAGATGGTGGCGGCGAAGCTGGCCACTGCAACGCCCAGCACCCACTGACGATGCTTCAAGGCCAGATCCAGACTGCGTGTGTAGCCGCCCAGCACGGCATTGAAGCCGCGCTCGAAGCTGCGCCCCAAGGCGCTTTCTTCATGCGCCGCATGGGGCTTGAGGAAGCGGCTGCACAGCATGGGCACCAGGCTCAGAGACACCCCGGCCGAGACCAGAATCGACAGGCCGACGATGACCGCGAACTCGTGGAACAGCAGGCCGATCACGCCCGGCATGAAGAAGATAGGAATCAACACCGCCACCAGCGAGATCGAGATCGAGACAATCGTGAAGGCCATCTCGCGTGCGCCCCGTACCGCGGCCGAGAAGGGCTCCATGCCGTCTTCGATATGACGGTGGCTGTTCTCCAGCATCACGATCGCATCGTCCACCACCAGGCCGACGGCCAGGGTGATGCCGAGCAGCGAAATATTGTCCAGGCTATAACCCAGCGCATACAAAATCGTCAAAGCGCCGATCAGCGAGATCGGCAGCGACAGCGTCGGGATCAGCGTCGCCACCGCCCGGCGCAGGAACAAAAAGATCACCA
>JADMJQ010000316.1:0-463 GCA_018780415.1 Roseateles sp.
ACGCCTAACCCTGCGTTCGAGCCGACTCGCAACGGCTGGTCACTTCAGGCCCCCATTCCATTCTGGGCCTTCCGTGCCCATCCGCTGCTCGCGGCTCAACTTCAACGTTAGGCCTCAACACTCGCATGTACAAGTTCGCCAGTTTCTGCGCTGCCCTATTGAGTCTCCCAATGGCTTGACGTTGCGCCGACAGTGCCTGCCCAAGCAGTGATGCATTCGGGCGGCTCGTCGCTACTGAGAACCTGTATGTCGGCGAGACGCACGGCACAGTTGAGGCTCCTGCCTTTGTGCGATGCCTTGTCGAAGCCAAAATCCTACTACCCGGAAAACCGCTTGTTGTTTCGCTGGAAATGCCACCAGACGCGGCACGACCAGATTCCCGTTTCTGGAAGGGCACAGACGGGCGCTCATCAGAAGCCATGTGGGACCTTCATTCATTCTTGCTGCAGCGGCAAGCAGCAGG
>JADMJQ010000316.1:473-725 GCA_018780415.1 Roseateles sp.
CGTTCACTATCAAAAATCTATCACCTTGCGGGATCAGGTCTAATACGAGCAGAAGGTGGCGACTTTGCTTGAGGACATCATGGTATCCAACAGGCTATTGGCATACGCGGGCAACTTCCATAGTCGGAAGTCACCTTACCCTGAAATGCCTGACATCGTGCCCAACGGAGCTCTCCTCGGGAGTACCGTCACCAGAGTTACGCTTGAATGGCGCCAAGCAGGTACAGCATGGTTCTGCTCCGGTCAACCAAC
>JADMJQ010000316.1:737-2265 GCA_018780415.1 Roseateles sp.
GTCCCTATCTGAGCGTAGTGACGCGCCATTCGAAAGTGAAGAAATCAAAGACGGCGCCGAATATGGGCATGATTTTGCATACTTCTTTCGCAACTTCTCCGCGTCGCGGCCCCGTGCAGCTAACTGATCTCCACCAGTTGAGGCCTAACCCACAGCTCGAGTGGACTCGGAGCTTGATACGGTTTCGGTGACGCTTCCAGCTAGTTGCGCGAATCTTGATACCGACGAGCTAGCTGCCTGCAGGAGGTTCCATGGAATACGATGAGGCCGAGTTACTAGAAACCGTTCTCGCACTGCTTGGCGCGTTCGAATTCGAGAGCGGCCGAGTGTGGAAACGGTATCCATTTTCTGTGATGGAAGCCCTTCACGAGCAGGGTTGGATCACTGACCCACATGGGCGGCATGAGTCTGTGCATTTGACAGATGAAGGACTATTGAAGGCAAAGGCATTGGCGGCAAAGCATTTTGGGAAGAAAACGAAGCAGTAGTTTCTCCCAATGTCAGCTTTTGGGAGGCCAACCTTGCGGCTGCGATGTCTGCTTTGCGTTTCCCATTGGCGGCCGAACGCCTGCATCAATTGTCAGCTCCGGGCACGTAGCTGACCTATGGACGCCGACTGCGAAAGACAGCAGCCAGCCGTGATCATTGCCCCTCCGATCGGGCTTATGCGTTTCGGCACCTTTCGGCGGTATGTTCAACGACTGCCAAGCGTGTCTAAGTTGGTTTCATCATGCCCCTGATGGTCAGCGCGATGGCAGGTCTCCCGACGCACTGGGCGGCCTCCAGAGTTGCTGCGCTGGCGCGTCCCTCTCGGCATGTATGCCTGAGGTGTATGTAGTGGCTCGCCACTGGTTCAGATCATGTCTCCGTATTGGGGGCCAGGATGTGGCGTTGCGGTTCTATCCGACATCAAGTCCATCTTGAGCGGCCGTCACTCACATGGCTCGCCGACCCATCCGCGCTGAGGCGTGCATGGTGTCGCCGGACTGCGGCTTTGAGGCCTTGCCGGTTCGCTCTCTGGTGCAGCGATCAAGGCTGCGCCTAAATCGCAATACCGAACAGCCGAGTGAGGCTGGCCTTGCCAGCGTAAATTGAAGCGACCCGTTCCCGTGTCCGGAGATCGCGGGCTTTGATTCCTTCAAGCTGCGCTTGAACGAGCCCGCTTGACGAACTGACCGGCGCTGCGTGCGCGCGGTTGTACCGCACTTGCTGCGCACCGGCCAGATCGTCACCCCAGTCACTCGCCACGCCCGATGCCGGGCCGCAGGCAGATTTGATTGAAGTGATCGGTCCGGCTCGACCGTCGCGCCAGTCGCTGCCTGAAGTCAGCTTGGTGGCACGCCGGTCGCATAGGCGCCGGATCTCAAGTCCTGACGGGTGCTGCGCTGCAATCGCTGCGCCAGGCGAGCTGTCACATCGCTTGCTGAGCTGCGCGCCCTGACGAATCGGCAGCCATCAGCGCCAGATTTGCCGCCCACCGCGATCCCCCCACGCACCCCCGTCCCCTTGTGAGGGGGATGGTGGGGGG
>JADMJQ010000245.1 GCA_018780415.1 Roseateles sp.
ACGACCTGTTCGTCACCAACACCAAGATCCTGAAAGAAGGCATCGACAAGGGCATCGCCAACTCGATCCTGATCAAGATCAACCAGATCGGCACCCTGACCGAAACCTTCGCCGCGATCGAGATGGCCAAGCGCGCCGGCTACACCGCCGTGATCTCCCACCGCTCGGGCGAGACCGAGGACTCAACCATTGCCGACATCGCCGTCGGCACCAATGCCGGCCAGATTAAGACCGGTTCCTTGAGCCGTTCGGACCGCATGGCCAAGTACAACCAGCTCTTGCGTATCGAAGAAGACCTGGGCGATATCGCCTACTACCCTGGCCGCGCCGCGTTCTACAACCTGAAGTGAAGTGAGCCCCTCGCCCGCGAGCACGCGGGCGGTCCCCCGAGGGGACGCCGATGATCGCGGGGGTGCCCCCTTGATCACATCGGCTCAAGTTGCTCTTGGGGCGGCCCGGCGAGCAACTTGATCAACGCAGCCATTACACTCCACGCCGTGAAAGTCATCAGCATCATCCTCGCAGCGTTCCTGCTGGCCATCCAAGCCCAACTCTGGTTGGGCAAGGGTAGCCTGCCGCGCGGCGTTGAGTTGCGCGGTGTGTTGGCGAAAGCGCAGGCCGAGAACGACCTGGCCAAGCAGCGCAACGCGCAACTCGAGGCCGAGTTGCGCGATCTGCGTGAAGGCCTGGAGATGGTCGAGGAAAAAGCCCGCTTCGAGCTGGGCATGATCAAGCCCGACGAAATATTCGTGCAAATCAGGCGTTAGGAAGGCTAGCCATGAACGCGCTGTTTGCACCACTGCAAGCCTTGCTCTTGCCCGCCTTCGAGCTGCTCGGCAGCCCCATCACCTGGATAGAGATCCTCGCCTTCGCCCTGGCGGTCTGGATGGTTGTCTGCAATATGCGCGTGCATATGCTGGCCTGGCCGCTCGCCATCGCCAGCTCGCTGCTCTACTTCATCCTGTTCTGGAGCGGCAAGCTCTACGGCGAGGCCTCGCTGCAACTGCTGTTCGCAGCACTGGCGCTCTGGGGCTGGTGGCAATGGCTGCGCGGCAAGGGCGACGACGGCCAAGCGCTGCGGGTGCGCCGGCTGAGCCCGCAAGGCATCGCAGCCGCCGTGCTGGCCACCCTGCTGGCCTGGCCGGCGCTGGGCTTTTTTCTGCAGCATCAGACCGACTCGCAAGTACCCTTCTGGGACGCCTTCCCGACCGTGGCCAGCCTCCTGGGCCAATGGCTGCTGGCACGCAAATACCAGGAAAACTGGAGCGTCTGGGTACTCGTCAATGTGGTCAGCGTGGCCCTGTTCGCCTACAAGGGCTATTGGCTGACGGTGCTGCTGTATGCGGTCTTCATCCCGATGTCGGTGGCCGGTTGGCGGGCCTGGGCGCAGCGCCTCGCTCCGCCGGTTGTCGCCGTCTAAGGTCGAATGACGGCTCTGCTGATCGCCATCGTCGGCGCCGAGAGCACCGGCAAATCAGCGCTGGCGCAAGACCTGACCCTGCGTTTGAGCGAAGCCACCGGCCTGCGCTGCGCCTGGGTTCCGGAATTGCTGCGCGCCTGGTGTGATGCCACCGGCCGCACGCCGCGCGCCAACGAGCAAAGCGCCATCGCGGCCGCTCAGACCGCGCAAATCGACGCCGCGGCGACGCTGCATGACATCGTCGTTTGCGACACCACCGCCTTGATGACCGCCGTCTACAGCCAGTACCTGTTCAATGACGGCAGCCTGCTGGTCGACGCCCAGGCTTTTCACCGCCGCTGCGCGCTGACGCTATTGACCGCCCTGGACCTGCCCTGGATGGCCGACGGCCTGCAGCGTGACGGCCCACAAGTGCGTGGGCCTGTGGACGCCTTGATTCGGGCAGCCCTGCTGAGCGCGGGCCTGGGCTGGGCGGTCGTGGCCGGTGCGGGTGCGGCCAGAACAGAGGCGGCCTTGAACGCGGTCACGCCCTTGTTGAAGGTCAGGTCAATGCCAAAGCGCGGCCTGTTCACGCGCCTGAGCGACAGACAAGAGGCCCTGCCCGAATGGCGTTGGACCTGTGACAACTGCGACGTGCCCGAGTGCGAACACTTGGCACTGCAGCGCCCCTCAGCTACCTTGTCCCAGCGACAGCCCTAAGCTGCGCGCGGCCAGCAGCCATGGGTGATCCAAGGGCACCAGGCGATTGCGCCCCGCCACCTCGGCCAAGGCCACATCGCGCATCTCGCTGCCCTGCAAAACCACCATGCGGCCAAAACGTCGGTCTTTGACCAGTTGCGCCGCAGCCCAGCCGAACTGGGTCGCCAAGATGCGATCGAACGCGGTCGGCGCGCCGCCACGCTGCACATGACCCAGCAAGGTTTGACGCACCTCGCTGCTCACCATGGTTTGCAGCTGATGCGCCAGGACGGCGCCGACGCCGCCGAGCCGCAGCGGGTCGGGGCTGTCCGCCAAGGTCTGGCTGACAACCATGGCGGCCTCGCGTGGATGGGCGCCTTCTGCAATACAAATCAAGGTGTGGCCCGCGCCCTGTTGCTCCCGGCGCCGACAAACCTCAGCCACCGCCTCCACGCTGTACGGCAGCTCAGGGATCAGAATCACATCGGCCGCGCCGGCGATGCCGCCCGCCAGCGCAATCCAACCGGCATAACGCCCCATCGTTTCGGCAATCATCACTCGGCCATGGCTGCGCGCGGTCGTCTCCAGCCGGTCCAAGGCCTCGGCCACGATGGCCACCGCGCTGTCGAAGCCGAAGCTGCGGTCGGTCAAGCACAGATCGTTGTCTATGGTCTTGGGCACGCCGACGACGGGTAGTCCGATGCGGCTGAGCTTGTCGGCAATCGCCATTGAGCCGTCGCCACCGATCACGACCAGGCCGTCCAGACCCAGCTCCAGCACATAAGCCATCAGCTCAGCGGATACATCGGCGCCGCCGGCGGCGAAATAGTGAAACGGGTCACAGCGGTTGTGAGTGCCCAAAATGGTGCCGCCCTGGGCCAGGATGCCGCCGACCACGCCTGGGTCAAGCGCCAAGACCTGGTGTTCGAGTAGGCCCAGGAAGCCGCGGCGTATGCCGCTGACCCGAGCTCCGCATTCGGTGATCAGCGCCAGGCTGACGGCCCGGATCACCGCATTCAGGCCCGGGCAGTCGCCGCCGCCGGTCAGGATGCCGATGTGCATGGCTGAAGCCGTTGGGTCTGAAGCTGCCCGCCGCTTGCGCTCATTTGCTCAGCACCAGCTTGACCCCGAAGCCGACCAGGAACAAGCCCGCGATCCGGTTCAGCCAAGTGCCGACGAGCGGATTGGCGCGCATGCGTTCCGCCAAGCGGTGGGTCAGCAACACCATCACCAAGCCATAGATAAAAGTCAGCAGCGCGATCGTCAGGGCCATGGCGGCAAAGGTCAGTAAGCCTTGATGACGAGTCGGGCTGACAAACAAGGGGAAAAACGCCATATAGAAAATAATGGCCTTGGGGTTGAGCAAGGTGATCAGAACGGTTTGTTTGAAGTAGTCGCGCGGGCGAATATTGAGCAGCGGTGCCGCACCGGGCTTGGCCAAGATCATCCGCGCGCCCAAATAGGCGAGATAGGCTGCGCCCAGCCATTGCACCGCATGAAATGCGCTCGGGTAAGCCGCTAGCAGCGCGGCCACGCCGGCCACCGCCATCCACATCAGAATTTGGTCACCGGCAATCACACCCAGCGTGGCGGCCATGCCACCGCGTATGCCGCCCTTGCCGGTGGAGGTGATCAAGGCCAAGTTACCCGGCCCCGGGATCATCAAAAACACAATGATGGCCAAGGCAAATGCCGGGTAGTCGGTGATTCCAAACATGCTGAACTCCGTGAGTGCTTGAGCGCAGTCTACTGGCAACTACCCGCCACCTACCGGCATCAACGCGCCAGCAGCAGGTAGTCAAACAGTTGCGCGCCACCGGCACCGCCCAGCGGCACCAACAAGGCTTTCAACAAGGGCTGCTCGAAGATGGGCGCGAACGCCCCGGTTTGATTGCTCTCGACCGAGACAATCAAGCGTTTGAACGGTTCCACCAATGCCGCCATCTCGGGGCGGCTGCCCGCCAACCAGCGCAGATCGGCATTCATGCTGGCCAGCGCGCGTTTGCGGGTGTTCTCGGCGGCAATTTTCAGCAACGAAGCGAGCACGATCAACCAAATCAGGTAGAGGCTGATGGCCACGGCAATCGCCGGCGTCAAGGACCAGTTGTCAAACAGGCGGCTGCGCGCCACCACCAACAGCGCCAGGACGATGAACGGTCCAATCACCAAGCGCGACACATACTCGGTGCGACGCGCCACCACCTGCACGTCCAGCCAGTCATCCAACAGGCAATGCTGCGCTTCACTGCGGGGCTGGCCGGCTTCCTCGACGGCGGGGTCGGCCAGCCAGCTGCGCTCCTCCAAACGAGCCGGGAACAGGCGCTGCCAAAGTGGCGCGTGCAGCTCGCCCAACTGCTGCGCAAAATGAGCGATGGTGGCCTGCGGATAGGCCGAACGCCCGCAATTCAAATGTCCAATGAACCGAAAAGCCAGCAAGGTGGCATCCGCCACCGCCACCACCAGCAGCGGCAGCAGCAGCGACACAGCATATAAAGTAGCCCGCACCAGTTGGCGATGCTCGGCGCCGCGCACGGGCACCTCAGGCACCTGCCCCTCGCTGAGGCCAAAAAACAGCACCGTGACCACCAGCACACTGAGCAAATACCAGACCGTGGTGCGCGCAGCGCGCGGCCGGCTGTCGCCGCGCTCGCCGTACTGTGTCCACAAGGTCAGAAAATCGCTGCTGACGCCGCAAGGCCGGCGCCAAGTCGATATGCTGATTTGATTGAACCAGCCTTTGATGATGCTTTGCAGGCCGATGCGCGAAACCCCATGTGCCTTTGGCAGGGGCAGTTGCAGCCACATCGAGTCTTGGCGCATGCGCCTGAGAGTGTCGGACCAGGCGACGTCCAAGGTCCACAAAATCGTCATCAAGGCCATCAGATGAATCAGCTGCGAGGGCCAGGCACTGACACCTTGCAGCCAAGTGACGGGCTCGCAGTCGAGGCAGACCTTGCGTTGCGCTCCCGGCCAAGCGACCCACACCCAGGCGCAGGCAATCAACAGCAACACCGCCACATGCAGCTTGTCGATACCCACTTCTTGCTCGCCGTCCAGCGCGACGGCATTGCGCTGCTGCGCAAGCAAACTAGGCAGGACTGCCAGCAAGGCCGCAAAAGCGGCCATTGCCGACAAAAGCAAGGTCTGGGCAAACGTCATTTGCTGCGGCCGCACCAACTCGATCAACGAACAAAAAACATAGGCGCATAGGGCCGCGTGCAAGGCCACCAGCACCACGGCAGGCAAATTCATCGGCAGCGCGTCTGCGGCCAAGGGGCGGCGCAAATAGGCACTGCGCGCCTGCTTGATGGCCGGCGTGGACGGCCACACCAAGAGGCCGATCAGCATCAGCGCGGCCACCAGCGCGGCAATGATCAAGCGCGACGAGCCGGGATTGTCCGGCCGGTTCAACAAGGCATAACCGCCCAAGGGCACGGCCCCATTGCGTCCGATCTCGTACAGCGATGGGTTGTCGAGCGCGTCCTTGGCGGCCAGCTTTTCCTCATTCAGGCATTCGACGCTGCGGCAGGCGGCCCGCCTCGCGGCCAGATAGCTGGCGGTTTGGTAAACATCACGCAAGGGCGGCGTGCCCGCCTGCAAATCAACGACACCCGGCTTGGCCGGATAGAACTCCAAGGGCAAGCTGGTCGCCACAACCAGATTGCGTGTGAAAGCCTGCACGCGCGGGTGCAAAAAGCGCGCATCCATATCGGTGGTGAAGAAGACCTTGTCAGAGAACGTGTCGTGCAGAGCCTGCAGCACCAAAAGCTTGTCATGCACATCATTGGCCAGGATGCCGATGGCGCCGATAGGGCCGGCGCCCCCGGGGCCCTCGCTGGCCCGCAGCGAGCCTGCCAGACGGCGCAAATAGTCGAGCTGATCGCGGCTTTCCGGCCATTCCAGCGCGTTGGCCTTGTTGGCGGCTGCGGCGGACTTATCACCGCTGTTGCGCACCGCATCGCGCGTCGTCACGCCGTCGATGCCGCGAAAAAAGTAGACCGGCTCAAAGCTCAGATTCTCAAAGTCGCGCAGCCGATGCTGCAACTCGTTGACCAGGGACTGCGAGTAGATCGAGTCGCGCTCGGCCACCACCACCACGCGGCGCGGCTCAGTCGCAGGCAAGCGCAGTTGCAGCTCGCCCACCAGCCGTTTGATTAACTCGTTATCGGTGCTGATGGTGCGCTGAAAGTCTATTTTCACCGGCGGCTTGTCACCCAGCATGCGGTTGAACTTCTCGTTCAAAAACGCGTCCAGATCTTGCTTGCGCAGCTCGTCCAGCATTTGGCTGGACGCCGTGGACGCCGAGTTGAGGATTCTTGCGTCCGCCAGCATGCGGTAGCCCTGTAGAGCTGGCCTGGGGTCGGCCAATAAAGGGCAGCTCAAAGCGGCGCGCGTCTTCAACAACACCGCTTTTGCACCGGCACTGCTGCGGCCCGCGACTTCGTCACCGGCGGACTGCTCGGCATCCGCAAGCGGGGCGGCCCCGCAGTCACAGAGCGCGCCTTTATCACCCATGGCTTCGAAAACCGGCCTTGAATCCTTGGCGTACAGCTCGCTGGCGCGGCGCAAGTCGCTCAGCGCCGTGCGCAAGGCATCGGTGGACGAGGGGCCGATGATGGCCAGCCGTGGCACGGTGCGGCTCGTCTTCACGCAAGGCGCACGGCTGGCCACCAGCTCGGGGCCGAACATCGCGTCAACCATGCGCGCCAGCCCGTCCAGCTTGGAGTCAGGCAGCGCCGATTCATCCACCCAAAGCAGAGCGACCTGCTCGAAGCGCCGCACCGGTCCCGTCGTGTCGGCCTCGCGGTGACGATTGCGCTTGGCCAGCATCTCGTAAGGCACGGTGAACTTGGCCTTTTCCGATGGCTTGGGCGCACCAACCCGGCCCAATTCCCTGCAGACCAGCGGATCCATGCTGGGCGGAGCCGCCACCGGCGGCGCTGCGGGTGCAGCCGCAGCGTCAGATTCGACCATGTCCGTGCCCGGCAGTCGCCGCGCTGCCCGGGCAGCCTCGCAGTCACTGGTCAAGCGCCGCACCTCAAACTCGAGCAGGCCCAGGCGCTCGGCATTGTCGGGCACATAACCCTGCGCCTGCAGGCCAGCGAGGATGGCGTAACGGGTGCGCCGGCGCCCCTCTTCGGCGCCAACGAAGGGATTGCCGGGCACCAAGGCCAGCACAACCACCGACTCGCTGATGTCTTTGTCGCCGTCGCGGTCGAGTCGGTCGCGCAAGACCTCGGGGCGCCGGCTGCCCTCCCAGTTGCGGCAGGCGGCCCGGTCTGAGGTCTTGCCGACCCGCTCGCAGCGCTCGACCCGCTCCAGCTCATAGCGCCGCAAGGCCGCGAAAGGGTCTTCCCACAGCCGGGCGTCGACCTCCATCTCCGCACTGAGCGAGCTTTGCGCGCGCTCTTTCTCGGCCGGCCTCAGTTGCTCGAATGCATGCGGCACCAGTTGGGTGCTGCCCACAAATGCCAGCAGCACCGCCACGCTGGTCCACGGAATGCCGCCGCCTTTGCTCTCTGACATTGCGCTCTCCCGAGACCGCCGAGGTCAATGGGTGAGCAAGGCGCCACAACGCACCTCGCAAGCCTGCCAAGGTGGCAGCTCAGCCAGCGAGAGTCAATCCCTCAGGGCCAAAAGCAGGGCCCTGGGCGGACGTTCTGAGGGCTTGGCGCCACAGTCAGACCCGTCCAAAAAAGCCAGACCGTCTACTGAACGGTGCCGCTGCCGCCGGCTTGGGCCAAGTCCGAGGCAAACAACTCGCCCACGTCGACCGCGTCGTAATGGTATTGGCGGCCGCAGAATTCACAGCCAATCTCGACATTGCCGCGTTCGGCCAGCACCGACTCCAGCTCCTCCCGACCCAGGCCCTTGAGCATTTGCCCGACCCGCTCCGGCGAGCAGGTGCAGGCGAATTTGGGCGTTAGCGGCTCGAAGCGGCGCACCGTTTCTTCCCAGAACAAACGCCGCAAGACGGTCTCGGCGTCCAGGCCCAGCAATTCCTCGGCGGTCAAGGTGGAGGCCAGCATGCTGATGCGGTTGAAGGCATCGGACAGGCCGATGTCATCCTCGTTGCGCGCGCCTTGCCCCTCCAAATTGCCCTCGCCCTGCATCGGCAGGCGCTGGATCAGCAAGCCGGCGGCAATCTCGTCATTGGCGAACAGAATCATCTTGGTGTCCAACTGCTCGGACTGCAGCATGTAATGCTCCAGCACCTCGGAGAGCTTTTGCAGCGGCTCTTTTTGGTCACCATGCAGCGGCACCACGCCTTGATAGGGTTGCTGACCGGGCAGGCGGTCCTTGGGGTCCAGGGTGATCGCGCAGCGGCCCTGGCCGTGCACATTCAACATCGCCTCTAACTGCGCACCCGCGGGCACCTCGCCGACCACTTTTGCGGTGGCGCGAAAGCTCAGATCGGGCTGCACCTCGGCCACCGCCAGCTTGACCGGGCCGTCACCAAACACCTGCAAGACCAAGGCGCCGTTGAACTTGATGTTGGACTGCATCAAGACCGCGGCGGCCGCCATCTCGCCCAGCAGCGCGCGCAGCTCGGGTGGGTGTGCGCCAATCGCCTCACGGCGTTGCAATACTTCGCGCCAGCTGTCGGTCAAACGCACCAACATGCCGCGCACCGGCAGGCCTTCGAACAAAAATTTATGCAGTTCACTCATGGGGATTTGGGCTGATTTTCTTCAGGCCGCGCGCATAGCGCCGGCCGTTCTCGATGTAATGACGGGCGCTGGCCTTGAGGCCTTCAATTTGTTCTTCGGTCAAGGCGCGCACCACCTTGGCGGGGCTGCCGACGATCAGTGAGCCGTCGGGGAACTCTTTACCTTCGGTCACCAAGGCGCCCGCGCCGACCAGGCAATGCTTGCCAATGCGCGCGCCGTTCAAGACCACCGCGCCGATGCCGATCAGCGAGTAGTCACCGACCGTGCAGCCATGCAGCATGCATTGATGGCCGACCGTCACGCCCTGCCCCAGCACCAGCGGGAAGCCGTGGTCGGCGTGCAAGACCGAGCCGTCCTGGATGTTCGAGCCGGCGCCTATCGTCAAATGCTCGCTGTCGCCGCGCAACACGGCCTTGAACCAGATCGATACCTCGGGCCACAGCGTCACACGGCCTATCACCTCGGCGCTCTCGGCCACCCAGGCCGAGTCGGCGATCTCCGGGCAATATTCGTCCAACTGATAAACAGCCATTCAACCCCCGACGAAAAGCGTTGATTTTAGGTGCGTCGGCGGCGCCGCCCGATAATTCGTCGATGGAAACTCGCACGCTGGCACTGACGGTTTTATGTTTGCAAGACCCGGCCGAAAAATCCGCTGCCGCCCAAGCCCTGTATGCCCAGGTATTGGCTGGCCAGCACCTGGATGTAGATTTGCTGATCGCTCGCCCCGAGGGCGTGCCGGGCCGGCCGGCCAAGCCACAGCTGTTGTCGGCGCTGCAAGTACCCAAGCGCTCGCCCTTCACGCCGGAGGGGCGCTCGGCCCTGCTGCATGCGATCGCGCACATCGAGTTCAACGCGATCAATCTGGCCCTTGATGTGGTCTGGCGCTTCGCCGGCATGCCCAGGCAGTTCTATCTGGACTGGCTCAAAATTGCCGCCGAGGAGGCGCTGCATTTCAATTTGCTGCACGAACATTTGCAAACGCTGGGCCATGTGTATGGCGACTTCGACGCCCATGACGGCCTGTGGACCATGGCCGAGCGCACCGCCGGCGATGTGTTGGCGCGCATGGCCCTGGTGCCTCGCACCTTGGAGGCGCGCGGCCTGGACGCCACGCCGCCCTTGCAGGCCAAGCTGGCACGTGCCGGTGATAAGCGGGCGGTGGAGATTTTGGAAGTCATCCTGCGCGACGAGGTCGGCCATGTGCTGATCGGCAATCATTGGTATCGCTATTTGTGCGAATTGCAGGGGCTGGACCCGGTGGCGCTGTATCCCGAATTGGTGATTCGCTATGAAGCGCCGCGCCTGCGCCCGCCGTTCAACCGCAGTGCCCGCGAGGCGGCCGGCTTCAGCGCCGAGGAGTTGGACTATCTGGATGCCTGGTCGCAGGCTTGACACCCTGCTCGATAATCACGCGCTGTGCCTCAGAGTTCTCGATCCCGATGTCCCGTGTCCAAGCCAATCTGCTCCTTGTTGTCATTGCCCTGATTTGGGGCTCCGCCTTTGTGGCGCAGAGCCATGGCATGACGCATCTCGGGCCGATGGCCTTCACCGGCGTGCGATTTTTGATCGGCGCCCTGATGGTGGCGCCGCTGATGTGGCTGGAGTGGCGCAGCCTGGCCCGCAAAGGCCGGCCGCTGAAGCGCGCCGACGGCGCCAAGATTGGCGGCCTGGGCAGCCTGCTCTTGCTGGGCGCGGCGATGCAGCAGATCGGCATTGTCAGCACCACCGTCACCAACGCGGGTTTCTTGACCGCGCTCTACGTGCCCCTGGTGCCGGTCTTGGGCTGGCTGCTGTGGCGGCATCTGCCGCATTGGTCGGTCTGGCCCGCCGCATTGGCCTGCCTGGCCGGGGCATTTTTATTGTCCGGCGCTGAAGGCTTGGAAATCGGCGTCGGCGATTTGTGGGTGATTTGCTCGGCCCTGCCCTGGGCCTTTCATGTCGTGCTGGTCGGGCGCGTCGCCGACAAGATGGAAGCACCCTTCCTGGTCGCCGGCGGGCAGTTCGCCGTTTGCGGCCTGCTCGCCTTGGCCTGGGCCGCCGTCAACGAGCCCCTCACTTGGGCCGCGCTGGAAGCGGCGGCCTGGCCCTTGGCCTACACCGGCGTGATGTCGGTCGGCGTCGCGTTCACGGCCCAGGTGGTGGCTCAGCGCTATGCGCATGCAGCCGACGCGGCGATTATCTTGTCCTCCGAGACGCTGTTTGCCGCGCTATTCGGCTATTACCTGATGGGCGATCGCCTCGGCACCGCCGGCCTGCTGGGCTGCGCGTTGATCTTCGCCAGCATGTTGGCCGTGCAGTTGGTTCCCGCGCTGGCCATGCTGCACAGCAGTATTAATTCACGCTTGGCGCAAAAATAAGGGTATTCCCTTGGTTTTGTCATAGGGTTTTCACTGAGTTTCGTGACACTGAGGGCCGAGATGCAGCCGTTAGGGGTGCATCAAACGGCCCGAACCCCATGGATCACTCAATGTGCTTGTCCATGAATCGGCCCTCCATAGAACAACGGTCGACAAGACCGACCAAGGGAGCCCCACCATGTTTGCACTGAACAAATTCATCGCCACATCGCAGCATTACTTCGTGACGACTATGCCGAGTGAAATCAAAACCGCCGTTGCCGCCGAGCCTCAAGCCGGCTATGCGGACGAGGCGCCGTCCTCGCGCCTGGAAGATGCCGCGATGGCCGTGGCCGCCACCTTGGGCGGCTTGACCTATTTCACGGCCGTGGCTGCTGCGGTTTGAGCTCGCACGTGGCTAACAACTAAAGATTGAACGCCGTCGTGCGTTTGATCGTGCGCAGCACCAGCATCGAATTGGAGCGCGCCACCTCGGGCAGCTGCATCAACACATCGGTGTGGAAGCGCTCCAGATCCTCGGCGTCTTTGTAGGCGAAGCGGATCACATAGTCATTGGTGCCGGCCACATAAAAGCAGTCCAGAATGTCCGGGCTGGCCAGCACCGCGCCCTCGAAAGCGGCCAAGGCAGCCGTCGTCATCCGCTCCAGGTTGATGATGGTGTAGCTGATGCCTTGCTTGCCGACCGCGCGCGGGTTGACCAAGGCCACATACTGGGCAATCACGCCGCTGTCTTCCAGATGTTTGACGCGCCGCAGGCAGGCCGAAGGCGATAAATGCACGCGCTGCGCCAACTCCACATTGGGCAGGCGGCCGTCCCGCTGCAACTCGTTCAGAATATTGCGATCAATCGCATCCAATTTCACTTCAGAACTCATATTTCGCACATTCAATCAAAAGATGTCGAAATTGTGACGGTGAATTGCAAAACATCGGGTTTACGCCCAGCCAAAGCGCTCACCTATTGCGTGACCGCTTGACTAGACTGTTAGGCATTCGGAGCCCAGCTCCATGCACTCAGACTAGGCCAGCCGCATGTCCCACCAAACCCATACCAAACCCGACGCCAAACTCGACGCCAAACTCGACGCTTATTGGATGCCGTTCACGGCCAATCGCCAGTTCAAGCAGGCGCCGCGCTTGCTCACCGGCGCCGACGGCATGTATTTCACCGATGACAAGGGCCGCAAGATCCTGGACGGCATCGCCGGCCTGTGGTGTGTCAACGCCGGCCACAATCGCCCGCGCATCGTCGAGGCGATTCAAAAGCAGGCCGCCGAGCTGGACTTTGCGCCGCCGTTTCAGATGGCCCACCCCAAGGCCTTCGAGTTGGCCGAGCGCCTGGTTGAGTTGACCCCGCCCGGCCTCAACAAGGCCTTTTTCACCAACTCGGGCTCCGAGGCGGTGGAGACGGCGCTGAAGATGGCGATCGCCTACCACCGCGTGCGCGGCGAAGGTGCGCGCACCCGGCTGATCGGCCGCGAGCGCGGCTATCACGGCGTCAACTTCGGCGGCATCTCGGTCGGCGGCATGGTCGGCAACCGCAAGATGTTCGGCAGCATGCTGAGCGGCGTTGACCATATCCGCCACACCCATGATCCGGCGCGTAACGCATTTTCTCAAGGGCAACCGGCCTATGGCGCCGAGTTCGCCAATGACCTGGAAAACCTGATCGGGCTGCATGATGCATCGACGATCGCGGCGGTGATCGTCGAGCCCATCGCTGGCTCCACCGGCGTGCTGATCCCGCCGCAAGGCTATTTGCAGCGCCTGCGCGAGATCTGCGACAAGCATGGCATCTTGCTGATTTTCGATGAGGTCATCACCGGTTTCGGCCGCACTGGCAATCCCTTTGCTGCGCAGACCTTCGGCGTCACGCCGGACCTGATGACGGTGGCCAAGGGGCTGACCAATGGCTGCGTGCCGATGGGCGCGGTGTTCGCCAAGCAGTTCATTCATGACGCCTTCATGCAAGGGCCGGAACACCTGATCGAGTTCTTCCACGGCTACACCTACTCGGCCCATCCGCTCGCATGTGCCGCGGCCTTGGGGACCTTGGACACCTATGCCGAGGACGGCTTGCTGACCCGTGCGACCGAGATGCAGGGCTATTTTTCCGAGGCGCTGCATTCGCTGAAGGGCGAGCCGAATGTGATCGACATCCGCAATCTCGGCCTGGTCGGCGGCTGCGAGCTGGCGCCGCTGCCGGGCGAGCCGGGCAAACGCGGCTTCTCGGTCTTTCTCGACTGCTGGGAAAAGGGCGTGCTGGTGCGCACCACCGGCGACACCGTCGCCCTGAGCCCGCCGCTGATCATCGAAAAGCAGCACATCGACCACATCATCGACACGGTGCGCGGCGCGTTGAAACGCGCAGCTTGATTCGGCGCTCATAACAAGGACAGCCTAGCGCCTAACCATGAATTTGCTCAGCATTGACCGTGAACTTGCACGCAATAGCTATTACGCGGCCACCGCGCCGCGGTTGGAGAGCTTTCCGTCGCTGAACGAGGCGGTCACGGCCGACGTTGCCATCGTTGGCGGCGGCTTGGCCGGCTTGTCGGCAGCGATCGAATTGGCTGAACGCGGCTTGCAAGTGGTGTTGCTGGAGGCAAATCAAACTGGCGGCGGCGCCTCGGGGCGCAACGGCGGCCAAGCCTTGGCGGGTCTGGCCTGCGATCAAGGCGAGATTGAGGCACAGCTTGGGCTGGCCGAGGCGAAACGCATCTGGGCCATGAGCCTGGAGGCCGTCCAAATGATCCGTCAGCGCAGCGCGCAATTCGGCATTGATTGCGAATGGCAAAGCGGCTATTTGAGCCTCGCCACCAGCGCCCGCAAGGCGCGCGAGCTGCAGGCCGGCGCTGAAGCGATGAGCCGCCACTACGGCTTTGAGCAGCGCTGGATTGACGGCAAGGAACTGCCCGACTGGATCGCCAGCCCGCGCTTTGCGGCCGGTCTTTTCGATGCCGAGTCCGGCCATCTACACCCGCTCAAATACTGTTTGGGCCTGAGCCTGGCAGCCAAGGCACTTGGCGTGCGCATTTACGAGCACAGCGCGGTGACCCGGCTTGAGCAGGGCCAAACCGTGCGCCTGGATACGGCGCTAGGCTCGGTCAAAGCAAAGCAGGTGCTGCTGGCCGGGAATGTCTATCTGCAAGAAATTGCAGCCGACTTGGCGCCTAGCTTGAGCCAGCGCATCATGCCGGTGGGCACTTATATCGCCTGCACCGAGCACCTGGATGCACAGCGGCTCAAGGCCTTGATACCGTCCCGCGCGGCGGTCTGTGACACCAATTTTGTGCTCGACTATTTCCGCCCCACGGCCGATCAGCGTCTGCTCTATGGCGGGCGCGTCAGCTACAGCACCGCCTCTCCGCGTGATCTCAAGCAAAGCATGCAGCAACGCCTGCTGACGACCTTCCCGCAACTGCAAGGCGTCAAGATGGACTACGCCTGGGGCGGCTTTGTCGATATCTCGATGAACCGAGCGCCCGACTTTGGTCGCCTGGGGCCGAACGCTAACGTCTATTACCTGCAGGGCTTTTCGGGCCATGGCCTGGCGCTGACCGGCTTGGCCGGCCGCGTCGTGGCCGAAGCCATGGTCGGCGATGCAGGCCGCTTTGACAGCTTCGCCCGGCTTCGCCACCGGCCCTTCCCGGGCGGCAAGCTGATGCGCATGCCGGCCCTTGTCTTGGGCATGGCCTACTACCGTTTGAAGGATATGTTTTGAGCCCATCGACAAACAAGCCCATCGTGCTGGTGCCGGCCTGCAATGTGCTGCACAACGGCCACCCCTTTCATATCGCCGGCAAAAAATACCTGGATGCTGTGCGTCTGGCCGGCTGTCTGCCTCTGGTCGTGCCGTCCAGCGCACTGGAGGACCTGGAACAGCTGCTCCAGCTTGCCGACGGCCTCTTCCTGACCGGCTCGCCGTCGAATGTGCACCCCAGCCATTTCGACGAGGCGGTGTATGACCCTGCTCTGCCCCTGGACCCCGAGCGCCGGGCCATCGCCGCCGGTTTGCCGCTGTTCGCCGTCTGCCGCGGTTTTCAGGAAACCAATGTGGCCTTGGGCGGCAGCCTGCACCAGGCCGTGCAGGAGCAGGCCGGCCTGCATGACCACCGCGCGCCGGACGCTCAGCCGAATGAAATTGCCTATGCCGACACCCACCCGGTGCAGGTCTTGCCCGGTGGCCGCATGGAAGCGCTGATCGGCCATGCCCAAATCCAAGTCAACTCACTGCATGGTCAAGGTGTGAAGACGCTGGCGCCGGGCTTGCGCATCGAAGCGGTGGCGCCCGACGGATTGGTGGAAGCCTTCAGCGTGGCGACACCAAGCAGCGGCTTTGCCCTGTGCGTGCAATGGCATCCCGAGTGGCAGGCCGCGCAGAACCCGCATTCGATGGCCTTGCTGCAAGCCTTCGGTCAGGCCTGCCGCGACTACCGCGACCAGATTCATCCGCTACGCCACGACTCGCTGCGCGACCCGGAGACCTAGCGCCCAGTTTCAACGGCTTTTTCATTTGTCACTCAATCCCCGCTGCCTGCGGGGCTCAAGAAAAGACGGAGAAACACCATGGTCGACAGAAACAACTTCACCTTCAGCGAGCTGGAAAACTGGCTTCAGCAACAGCGCGTGACCGAGATCGAATGCCTGGTGCCGGACCTGACCGGCGTGGCGCGCCAGAAGTTCACCGAGGACCGCGGCATGCGCTTGCCCGAGGCGGTGGTGGCGATGGGCGTGACCGGCGAATTCCCGGAGGAAGGGCCCTACTACGACGTCATCAGCCCGAATGACCGCGATATGCATCTGCGCGCCGACCCGACCACCGCGCGACTGGTGCCCTGGGCGATCGACCCGACCGCGCAAATCATCCATGACTGCTATGACAGGCATGGTGTGCTGGTGCCGTTTGCGCCGCGCTCGGTGCTGCGCCGGGTTTGTGATCTGTTCGAGGCCGAGGGCTGGGACCCGGTGGTAGCGCCCGAGCTGGAGTTCTATCTGGTCGCCCGCAACACCGACCCGAACCAGCCGCTCAAGCCACCGGTCGGCCGCTCGGGGCGCGCCGAGACCTCGCGCCAGGCCTATTCGATCGACGCCGTCAACGAGTTCGACCCGCTGTTCGAGGATGTCTATGACTACTGCGAAAAGATGGAGCTCAATGTCGACACCTTGATCCATGAGGTCGGCGCCGGCCAGATGG
This sequence comes from Roseateles sp., assembly GCA_018780415.1. Taxonomy (GTDB): domain Bacteria; phylum Pseudomonadota; class Gammaproteobacteria; order Burkholderiales; family Burkholderiaceae_C; genus Paucibacter_A. Next base: position 16,327 of record JADMJQ010000245.1, read on the forward strand.
AGATCAACTTCTTCCACGCCCACCCGATGGGCCTGGCCGACGAGGTGTTCTTCTTCAAGCGCACTGTGCGCGAGGCGGCGCTGCGCCACGATATGTTCGCCACCTTCATGGCCAAACCGATCGCTGGCGAGCCCGGCAGCGCCATGCATGTGCATCAGAGCGTGATCAACAAGGCCACCGGACGCAATCTGTTCAGCAACGAGGACGGCTCGCCCAGCAAGGAGTTCTTCTGGTACATCGGCGGCCTGCAAAAATACATCCCAGCCGCGATGGCGCTGTTCGCGCCCTATGTGAACAGCTACCGGCGCCTGGCCCGCTTCACCGCTGCACCGATCAATATCCAGTGGGGCACCGACAACCGCACCGTCGGCATACGCTCACCCTTGGCCGATCCGGCGGCACGCCGGATAGAGAACCGGGTGATTGGCGCCGACGCCAACCCCTATGTCGCCTTGGCTGCCACCTTGTCCTGCGGTTATCTGGGCATCAAGAACAAAATCGAGCCGGCGCCCGAATGCAAGGGCGACGCCTATCTGGGCGATTTTCAGTTGCCGCGCAGCTTGGGTGAAGCTCTCAACCTGCTGCGTGCGGAGAAGGAGTTAGCGGCCATCCTCGGCGAGTCCTTTGTGACCGTCTACTCGGAGGTCAAGGAGATTGAGTACGCGGAGTTCATGAAGGTGATTTCACCCTGGGAGCGCGAGCATTTGCTGCTGCACGTCTAAAACAGAAGGAAGCATCATGAGCACATCCACCCGCA
>JADMJQ010000351.1:0-4127 GCA_018780415.1 Roseateles sp.
CTGTTCGGCGTATTCGGGCTGTTCCCGCTGCTGTTCTCCATCGTGCTGTCGCTGCACAGCTGGGACGCCGCGGCCGGCCTGGCCGCAATGAACTGGGTCGGTCTGGACAACTATGTCTACGCGCTGACCCGCGACGACTGGCTGCGCAGCGCGCTCTACAACACGCTCTGGCTGGCCCTGGTGGCGGGCGTGCCTCAGCATCTGGTGGCGCTGCCGCTGGCCTACTTCCTGCACAGCGCGTTCGGGCGCTGGCGCAACAGCGTCGTCGGCCTGTATTTCCTGCCCTTCATCACCTCGACGGTGGCGGTGTCGCTGGTCTTCTCTGCCATGTTCTCAAAGGACTTCGGCGCCATCAACCTGGGCCTGCAGGCCTTGCATGGGCTGCCCCTGATCGGCGGCCTGTTCCCGGCCGTCGCGATCGACTGGGACCAGGCCGGCAACACCCGCTGGATGATCGCCATCGTGGTGTTCTGGCGCTATGTGGGCTGGAACACCGTGCTGTATCTGTCGGCCATCCAGACCATCCCGCGCGATCTGCTGGAGGCCGCCCAGGTGGCCGGCGCCAAGTCCTGGCAGCGCTTCCTCTACATCGTGCTGCCGCAGCTGCGGCCGATGATGTTTTTCGCGGTCACGCTGTCCATCATCGGCAGCCTGCAGCTGTTCGAGGAGGCCTTCATCCTGACCAGCGGCACCGGCGGCAGCGACCAGTCGGGCAAGACGGCGGCGATGCATATGTACTCGGTCGCCTTCACCGACGGTGACTTCGGCACCGCCTCGGCGATCGCCTGGCTGCTGTTCATGCTGATCGCCGCCGCCACCTGGCTGAACAAGCGCCTGCTCGGGCAGCGCCACGGAGACTCTTGATGACAAGCCTGACTGCTCACGCTCTTCCCACGCTGCCAGCGGCCCGGCAGCGGCCGGCCCGGCGCCTCCCGCTGGCGCGGCTGAGCGGCTACGCCATCGTGCTGGCCGGCGCGGCGCTGATGTTTGCGCCGTTCTATCTGATGCTGGTGTTCGCCACCCACAGCAATGCCGACATCCTGTCGGTGCCGCCGCCGCTGTGGTTTGGCGGCGCGCTGGCGGACAACCTCACCATCCTGCTCGAACGCCTGCCCTACTTTTGGCACAACCTCGGCTGGAGCTTTTATGTGGCGATCGCCATCACCGTGCTGAACCTGGTCTTCTGCGCGCTGGCCGGCCATGCGTTTGCGCTGTTGGACTTTGCCGGCCGCGAGCGCCTGTTCGGCCTGGTGATGGCCACCATGCTGCTGCCGGGCTTTTTGGGCATGGTGCCGACCGTGCTGACCATGGCCTGGCTGGGCTGGCTCAACGAACACCGGGCGCTGATCGTGCCGGGCGCCTGCAGCGCCTTGGGCATCTTCATGATGCGCCAGTACATCGCCTCGGTGGTGCCGCGCGAGCTGGTCGAGGCGGCGCGTCTGGACGGCTGCGGCGAGTTCGGCATCTTCTGGCGCATCGTGCTGCCGCTGACCGGCCCCGCCATGGGCACGCTGGGCCTGATCACCTTCATCGGCTCCTGGAACAACTTCATGGGCCCGCTGGTGGTGATCCGCGATATGGATCTCTACACCGTGCCGCTGGCGCTGCGCGCGCTGCAGGGCAGCGGCCAGACGCCCTGGGGCGCGATGAGCGCCGGCGCGGCGATCGCCGTGCTGCCGCTGCTGATCATCTTCATGCTGGCCTCGCGCCGCCTGATAGCCGGCCTAACGGCCGGCGCCGTCAAGTAATAAATCCACACGACCTTCTCAAACCAGCTTCATCACCGCTCATGAAAACGATTTCTAGTCTGCACGACCCAGCCGCCCCAGCGCTTGGACTGTCACCCGAGGCCCACCAGCATTTGGGCCGCGACTTCCTCTGGGGCGTCGCCACCAGCGCCTACCAGATCGAGGGCGCGGTCGATGTCGATGGCCGTGGCGCGTCGATCTGGGACAGCTTTGCCCGCCAGCCTGGCCGCACCGTCAACGGCGAGAGCGGCGCGGTGGCCTGCGATCACTACCACCGCTGGGCCGAGGACGTGGCGATGATTGCCGACCTGGGCGTGGACGCCTACCGTTTCTCGATCGCCTGGCCGCGCGTGCAGCCGCTGGGCCTGGGTGGCTTCAATGCCAAGGGCCTGGATTTCTATGAGCGCCTGGTCGACGGTCTGCTGGCGCGCGGCGTGCAGCCCCATGCCACGCTCTACCACTGGGATCTGCCCCAACATCTGCAGGACCTGGGCGGCTGGGGCAGCCGCGACACGGCCTTCCACTTTGCCCACTATGCCGACCTGATCGCGCGCCGGCTGGGCGACCGGCTGGCCTCGCTGGCGACGCACAACGAGCCCTGGTGCACGGCGGTGCTGGGCCATGAGCAGGGCAAGTTCGCGCCCGGCGAGCGTGATCCGCAGCTGGCCGCCCAGGTCTCCCACCATCTGCTGCTGTCGCACGGCCTGGCGATGACGGCGATGCGGGCGAGTGCTGCCGCCTGCCCGCTAGGGATCGTGCTGAACCAGGTCAGCGTCAGCGCCGCCAGCGACAGCGCGGCCGACCAGGCCGGCGCCCGCAGCGAGTACGCGCGCTTTGTGCGCTGGTATATGGACCCGCTTTTTCTCGGCCAGTACCCGCAGGACACCGGCATTGCCCATTACCCCGAGATCCGCAGCGGCGATATGGCGCTGATCCAGCAGCCTATGGATTTTCTGGGCATCAACTACTACTCGCGCACCTGGATCAGCAGCGCCGAGCCCGCCGTGCCGGCGCCCAAGGCGCTGGGCGAAACCGATATGGGCTGGGAGATCTACCCGGACGGCCTGCGCGAGCTGCTGGTCGGCCTTAAGCGTGACTACGCCTTGCTGCCGCCGCTCTTCATCATGGAAAACGGCATGGCGAACGCCGACAGCGTCAGCGACGGCCGCATCAATGACAGCGCCCGCATCGACTATGTGCGCCGCCATCTGGAGGCGCTGGCCCAGGCCAAGGCCGAGGGCGTCGACGTGCGCGGCTACTTCTACTGGAGCCTGATGGACAACTACGAGTGGGACTCCGGCTACGCCAAGCGCTTCGGCCTGGTGCATGTGGACTACGCCTCGCAAAAGCGCACGCTGAAGGACAGCGCGCTCTGGTACCGCGACGGCATCGCGTCGCTGCGCGCATTGACGGCCGGCCGCCGCGAGGAGGCCTTGCATGGCTGAGGTGCATCTGCGCGGTCTGCGCAAGCGCTATGCCGGCGGCGCCGAGGTGCTGCGCGGCATCGACCTGGACATCGCCGACGGCGAGTTCGCCGTCTTCGTCGGCCCCTCGGGCTGCGGCAAATCCACGCTGCTGCGCATGATCGCGGGGCTGGAGCAGATCAGCGAGGGCGAGATCCTGATCGGCCGGCGCAACGTCGGCGCGCTCGACCCGGCCGAGCGCGGCGTTGCCATGGTGTTTCAGAGTTATGCGCTTTATCCGCACATGACGGTGGAGCACAACATGGGCTTCGCCTTGAAGATGGCCGGCCAGTGCAAGGCCGAGGTGCGCGAGCGGGTCGGCCAGGTCGCCGAGGTGCTGCAGATCAGCCATCTGCTGCAGCGCCGGCCCCGCGAGCTGTCCGGCGGTCAGCGCCAGCGCGTGGCGATAGGCCGCGCCATCGTGCGCCGGCCGGCGGTGTTCTTGTTCGACGAGCCGCTGTCCAACCTCGATGCCTCGCTGCGCGTGCAGATGCGCATCGAGCTGTCCCGGCTGCACAAGGAGCTGGGCGTGACGATGATTTACGTCACCCACGACCAAGTCGAGGCGATGACGCTGGGCGACCGCATCGCGATCTTCAATGGCGGCCAGGTCGAGCAGGTCGGCACGCCGCTGGAGTTGTTCGAGCGGCCGCGCAGCCCCTTTGTCGCCGGCTTTCTGGGCTCGCCGCGGATGAATTTGCTGCCGGTGCAGAGCAGCGCGGCGCCCGGTGGCGGCAGCCTGCTGGCGCTGGGCGCGGGCACGCTGCGGGTGCCGCATGTTGCGCACGGCGCGCTGACCCTGGGCGTGCGCCCCGATCACATCGCCCTGGTCGCGCCGGGCAGCGGTCTGCGGGCGCGCATCGAGCTGGTCGAGCATTTGGGCGACGCCGTCATCGCCCATGCCAGCCTCGGCGCC
>JADMJQ010000351.1:4137-17013 GCA_018780415.1 Roseateles sp.
TGCCCAGCCTGGCGCTGCGGCTCGCGCCAGAAGCCGCCCGGCCGGCCGCCGGCGACGCGGTCGGCTTGCTGATCCAGGCCGAGCGCGTGCACCTGTTCGACGCCGCCGGCCTGAGCCTGGCGGCGCCTTGACGAACACCACAACAAATTTCCCCTTTTTTTCAACCACAGCCCATCTAGAGGTCAACAATGAAGAGACAACAACGCCCCCAATTTCCCCTGTCCATCCTGCTGCTCGCCATGGCGGCCGGCAGCACGCTGAACCTGAGCCATGCGCAGACGGTGGCGGACGAAAAAAAGGCCCCTGTGGTCGAGCCGGTGAACCAGCTTGAGACGGTCACCGTCACCTCCAACCGTCGTTTGGAGACGGCGCAAAAAGTGTCCGGCGTGGTGCAGTCGGTCACAGGCGACCAGCTGCGCCGGGACGGCATCAGCGACATCCGCCAGCTGCAGGCCGCCATCCCCGGTCTGAGCATTGCCAACCAGGAGGGCAATGTCGAGATCTTCATCCGCGGCGTCGGCTCGGCCAATAACACCGAGCTGGGCGACCCCGGCGCCGCCCCCCATCTGAACGGCGCCTACATCCCGCGCCCGCGCGGCCTCGGCCTGATGTTCTATGACCTGGAGCGGGTCGAAGTCAACAAGGGGCCGCAGGGCACGCTGTACGGCCGCAATGCGCTGGCCGGCACCTTGAACATCATCAGCGCCCAGCCCAAGCTGGGGGTGTTTTCGGGCTATGCCCAGGCCGAGGTCAGCAATCGCGGCGGTCACGGCGCCGAGGCCGCCATCAATCTGCCGATCGGTGATACGGCGGCCGTCCGCATTGCCGCCTATCAGAGCACGAAGGACTATGGCTTCAGCAATATCTCCACCGACGCCAAGGCCAGCCAGCTCAAACCCGCCGGCTTGGAGGACAACAAGGCGATGCGCCTGTCCGTGCGCTGGGAGCCCAGCGAGGCGCTGCGCATCAGCATCGTCGCCGACGCCGGGCGCGAGCGCGGCACCGGCTATCCGGGCGCGAATATTTTTGGCGCGGTGACAGCCAGCGGCCTGCGTGCCGAGGACATGGATCTGCGCAAGGTGGTCTATCGCGGCCTGGAGGGCGATATGCGCAACGACCTCTGGGGCGCGCTCGGCAAGGTGGAATACGACTTCGGCCCGGTCAGCGCCGAGCTGAATCTGAGCCGCCGCTCGGTCGACTATTACCAGCGCAACGGCCAGTCTGACGGCATCGCCTACCCGGGCCGCGACCTGGCCGCAGTCAACTACGACAACTACTCGACGCAGTACTGGCAGACCCTGTCCAAGAGCAATGTCTATGAGTTATTGCTGCGCTCCAATGACGAGGGCCAAGCGCTGCAGTGGACGGCCGGCGCCTTCCATTTCAAGGAGAAACAGGGGGTCGGCTATCTGTCGCTGGCCGACGGCGGCTGCTGCTACTGGGGCACCGAGTTCACGATGCCCGATGTGCGCGCCAAGTCCACCGCCGGTTTTCTTGATCTGACCTACAAGTTAGCGCCCGAATGGCGCATGCTGGCCGGCGCGCGCCGGACCAAGGAGAGCAAGTCGCGCTACGGCATCGGCGGCAATCTCGGCGTGGTGCTGGGCGGCGAGAACTGGGACTGCTGCTACGCCACACGCTGGGGCACCGAAGGCTTCAAGCCCGCCATGCTGGAGCGCCCCAACTTCGATATGAGCAAGGTCACGACCGACGCGCAGAAAGCGCAGTTCCTGCTGCAGTCGACGGCGCTGGCGGGCGGCCGCGACCTGATGATCCAGCAGCTGCTGGCGGTGGCGACCGGCAGCAACCCGGCCGGCACCTGCATTGACCGCCCGGACGTCAACGGCAACGGCCGACTGAGCTGCCCCGTCAACAACCCCTCGGACAAGAATGGCGGCTTTGCCTACCTGAACGACTGGGCCGTACCTAGCCAGCAGTTCGGCAGCAGCGAGGCCAGCTACAACGACTTCCGCATCGGCTTCGAGCACGACTTCGGCCGCGACGCGATGGTTTATGGCAAGTTGTCCACCGGCCACAAGGCCGGCGGTTTCAACGACACCTTCGCCACCTCGCCCATCCCCGAGGTCTACAAGCCCGAGAAGCTGACCGTGCTGGAGCTGGGCTCGCGCAATGTGCTGGAGCTGCTGGGCCGTCGCGCCGTGGTCAACCTGACCGGCTTCTATTACGACTACCAGAACCAGGTATTCCAGGATCTGACCTGCATTCAGCTGGACACGCGCAACACACCGGCCACCTGCAATGGCTATTCGCTGGTGAACCGCAATATCGGCGCCTCGCGGCTGAGCGGGCTGGAGGGCGAGCTGCGCATGGCGCTGCCGGCCGGCTTCAGCCTGGACGTGAATGCGGTGCTGCTGAACACCCGCGTCAAAAGCGCCCTGGTGGCCGATGCACGGGCGATCGACTTTGGCCAGGGTGGCAAGGCGCCGGAGATCAATCTGGCCGGCAACCAGCTGCCGCTGGCCTCCAAGCTGAATTTGTCGGCGCGTCTGCAGCAGGCGTTCTCGCTCGGCGGTGGGCGCTTTGACTGGCAGGCGCTGCTGAGCTATCGCTCGGCCTACTACCTGACCCAGTACAACGAGCTCGACGTGGTCCTGCTGAACGGCAAGGCCAGCAGCGCGCTGGCGGCCGGCTTCCCGGATCGCCAGCAGGGCTTTGCGACGCTCAATCTGGGCCTGGGCTACACGATAGACCGCTACCGCCTGGAGGCGTTTGCGAACAACGTCACCAACGAGCAGGCGTCGACCAAGGCCCTGGTCGGCTCCAGCCTGAATGTGCGCTTCCTCAATGATGCGCGCAGCTACGGCTTGCGCCTGCGTGCCAACTTCTGAGCGCTTGTTTCTCAACAATCAATGCTGAACCGGAGTGAATTGATGCGATCGATCTTGCAACCAGGCTTGCTGCTGCTGAGTCTGTGCTTTAGTCAGGCGGGCCAAGCGGCCCCTTTTGTCGACGAATTTGAGGGCAGCGGCGGCGCCGGCCTGGCCTGGGAAACCGCCACCTGGCGCAACGGCGCGCCGTTTGGCTGCAGCTTTGCCTATAGCGAGGTCTGGAAGGACCAGGGTAGGCTGCAACTCAATGTCAACGCCGGCACCGGCAAATGTGCGGAGGTGCGCACGCTTGAGCATTTCAGCTACGGCAAGTTCACGGTGCGGGTGAAGGCCAGCAACTTCGCCGGCGGCAACACCTCCTTTTTCCTCTACACCGGCGATGCCGGCACGGCCAGCCATCAGGAAATCGACATCGAGCTGATCAAGGGCGGCACGGTGCTGCACACCAATGCGTGGAAGAACGGCCAGCAGCACTATGTGCAATACCCGATCGCGACCGGCTGGCAGACCTTGGGCTTCGAGTGGCGCGCCGACTTTGTGCGCTGGTTCTCGGTCGACGCCGAAGGCCGCGAGAACACCTTGCGGCGGCTGGACATCGCCATCGACACGCCGATGAAGCTGATGCTCAACCACTGGGTCGGTGACAACAGCGCCGATGGCATTTCGTTCCTGGGCCGCTGGAAAGGCAAAGGCGGGCCGGCGGAATACGACTGGGTGAAGGTGGAGTAGCCACTGCGGCTACGCAAGCAAGCCAGTAAGAAAATCGAGCCTGGATGGAGGGGATCAAGGGGATGGATGCGGGTCTCGCTCAGGCGGACCCTGCTTTCCTTTTCAGACTTAGACGCGCTGGCCCAGCATGCGTCGCAAGACGCCGTCTTTGTAGACCCAATGGTGCTTGAGCGCACCGGCCACATGCAAGATCAGCGCGAGGATCAGCAGATAGCCCAGCCACTCGTGCACGGCCTCGCCGAGTTCGGCCACGCCGGCGTTATAGGGCAGGGCCTGGTCCGGCTTGTCGGCGCTGTGCTGGCTGGGCACGATCTGCAGACCGAAGACGGCTACGCCATGGCCACCGGCGCCCGAATGCATGAGGCCGCTGATGGGCATGGCCAGCGTGGCGGTAATCAACAGCCAGTGCACCAGTTTGGCCAGCAGGTGCTCCAGCTTCGAGCCGCCGGCCAACTGGGCGGGCCAGCCATTCTTGATGCGCCAGAGCACGCGTGCCAGGATCAGGACGAACAGCAACAGGCCGATCGATTTGTGGATAGGGTAGAGCGTCCAGACCTCGGCGCGGCTCATATACAGACCAATCGCGGTGAGCGCGATCATGCCCAGGCCGACCAGCCAATGCAGGGTGATGGTGAGCGGGCTAAGTTTGCTGGGCTGGTCCATGGCTGGTCTTGAAACGCGGTTGGCGGGCCGCCATTCTGGCAGACGGCTTCGGCGCGTCCGAAGGTCATCTTGCTTGTCACCGGCCTGTGTTTACACTGCGCCTCAGCCCGCCCGGCATGCCTTTTGGAACTGCCTCCGCCCATGCACGACATCGCCGCCCAATTGAACCTGCTGCGCCCTCAGCTGCTGAAGTTTGCGCAACTGCAGCTGCGCAATGCGGCTTGGGCCGAAGACGCCGTCTCCGAGACGCTGCTGGTGGCGATCGAGAAGCCGCAAAGCTTCAGCGGGACGTCGCAGCTGAAGACCTGGTTGATCGGCATCCTCAAGCACAAGCTGGTCGATCAGATCCGCCGCAACTGCCGCGAAATGTCCAGCACACCGGAAGACAACGAAGACCTTGATGATGATTTGTTCAAGGCCGACGGCCATTGGCGCGAGCGACCCAAGGACTGGGGCGACCCTGACCACTGCCTGCGCCAAGTGGATTTCATGAAAGTGATGGAGGCCTGCGTCGAGCATCTGCCCGGTCAGCAAGGGCGGCTGTTCATGATGCGTGAATGGTTGGAGTTAGACACCGACGAAATCTGCCAGCAGCTGAGCATCAGCCCCAGCAATCTGTGGGTGATGTTGCACCGGGCGCGCCTGCGTTTGCGTGAGTGCCTGCAGCAGAACTGGTTTGATGCGCAGGAGTTGTCGGCGGGAGCCACCTCGTGATGGGCCTGCCCAACTGCAAGGAGGTGACCCGTCTGGTGCTGGAGGCTGAAGAGCGGTCGCTGGGCCAAGCCGAGAAGCTGGTCGTCCGGGCGCACTACATGATCTGCCGTGGCTGCAGCAATTTCGGCAAGCAAGTCGAGCTGATGAGGAGGGCGTCGGAGCGCTGGCGCAGTGATAGGGGCAGAGACGACCGCAACGACCCAGGTGACGAATGAGTGCGGGCCGGCGTCAAGAATGAAAAAAGCTCCGAAGTCAGGGGAGACTTGGGAGCTCTTTGTTTGTGAATCGCGACGACTCACTGATTTGGTGCGACCGGCAAGAATCGAACTTGCGCCTAAGCCTTCGGAGGGCCCAATGATATCCACTTCACCACGGTCGCTGACAGGAGCGGCATTCTAACCTGCGCCTGCTTGGGTCTTGGCAAACTCGGCCAACAGGGCCAAAAACGTCGCCACCGCAGCGGCCGGCGCGGCACGCCGGCGCACCAACGTCATCGGCGCATCCAGCAGCTTGGCCTCCTTCAGGGGGCAATAGACGATCGCCTCTGGATGGGTGCCCTGCATAGACGCGGGCACCACCGTGATGCCTGCACCGGCGGCGACCAGGTTGAGATTGCTCATCATGCGGTCGACCTCGGCCGCAATACGCGGCTTGACGCCGAGCGCCTCGCATTGCGCCAGCAAGTTGGCGTACAGGCCGGGCGCGCCGGGGCGCCGCGCCAGAATCAAGGCTTCGTCATGCAGATCGGCCAGGCTCAGGCGCGGGGTGGCGCTGCGGCCGCGCAAGAGCCGATGATCGACCGGCAGCGCCAGCACCACCGGCTCGCGGAACAGCGTCTCGAACAACAGCTCGGGGGGCTCGCTGACCGGCACGCGGATCAGCCCGCAGTCGAGCCGATGGGCCAGCACGGCGGCGGTGATGTCGGCCGCATTGGCCTCGCTCAGCGCCAGGCTGATATCAGGGTAGCGGCGCCGGCATTCGCGCAGCGCGGCCGGGGTGAACCAATGGGCCGCCGCCGAGCTGGTGAAGCCCAGCGCCACGCACCCCCGCTCGCCCTGCGCCAAGCGCGCCATGCGTTGCTGCAGATCGGCCATGTCTTGCAGGAGCTTGTTCGACTCGAGCTGCAACTGGCGGCCCGCTTCGGTCAGCCTGACACCCTTGGGGTGGCGCTCAAACAGTTGCAGGCCCAGTTGCAGCTCCAATGCCTTGATTTGCTGGCTCAAGGGCGGCTGCTGCAGGCCCAGGCGAGCGGCTGCACGCGTCATATGTCCTTCTTCGGCGACGGCCTGAAAGTAGCGCAATTGGCGCAGGTCCAAGGGCAATGTAGTCATATGCAAAAAGTATTGAAATACCCGAATTCATGTATTTGACCTTATGTCTCCATGTGCTCATAGTCCGCCCCAGCCGGCCGCCGAGCCGTCGAACATCAATTGGAGACAAGACATGAGCCCCTCCCCCACCCGAAGATCAGTCCTTGCCACGCTGTGCCTGGGCTTGCTCGGCGCCAGCGCCGGTGCGCAGGCCGACCCGACCACGATTTTGTTCGTGGGAAACAGCTATACCTTTGGCCGTGTCGACCCGGTGATGAGCTACAACGCGGCCAAGGTGTATGACCTCACCGCCGCCTTTAATGCGATCAACCCCAGCGGCACCAACAGCTATCCGCTGGGTACGCCGCCCGCCACCGGCGGCTCTTTTGAGCAACACCCTTGGGGCGGCGTGCCCGGTGTGTTCAAGAAGATGACCGATCAGGCCGGCCTTGACTACGAAGTGTCGCTGTCGACCCGCAATGCCGCCTCGCTGCGCGGCCAGTTTCTCAACACGGCCAATTCCACCTGGGATTTGCGCGGCAATGTGGCCTCCAAAAGCTGGGACAAGGTGGTCCTGCAGGAGCAAAGTGATGCGGCGCTGCCGCCGGGCAAGGGCAAGAACGCCAATCTCGCCACCTTCAACGCTTACGCCGATCAGTTTGAACGCTTCATCCACAACGGGGCGGCGCAGACCTATACCGAGGCGCAGCTGTTCGGCAGCCTGGCGGCCTGCACGGCCACCGGCTTGAGCGCCAACAGCTGCAACCTCAGCCGCGTAATTCCGAAGAACAGCAATGCCAACCCGAACACGCAGGTCTATCTGGAGCAAACCTGGGCGCGGCCCGATATGGTCGAGGCGCACAAGATCACCACGCCGGACAGGGCCACGCCCGACGGCGCACCCGTTGTTGACAGCAGCAGCGCCGGCGGCGCGGCCACGCTCTACTACGGCAGCTTGGCCGGCATGACGAATGATCTGCACAAGTCTTTCTACGACAAGGCGGCCAGCAATAGCGGCTTTGCCGGCGTGGTGCCGGTCGGGGACGCGTTTCAGCGCGCCGTCGACCAAGGTGTGGCACTCGGCCAGGGTTTCTACGACGCCAATGGTGTCTATGCCGAGCCGACCGACGGCAGCATGAATCTGTGGTGGTTGGACCGCACCCACGCCAGCAAGTACGGCTCTTATCTCAGTGCCTTGACGCTGTTCGGCAGTATCACCGGGCTCGACCCGCAAAGCCTGGGCCGGCAAGAGCAGGCTGCATTCGATCTCGGCATCAGTGCCGATGCCGCTTGGTCGCTGCAAAGAGTGGCTGCCGCGCAGCTGGGCTTTGCGCTGGCGGTGCCCGAGCCCGCCACCTGGGGTCTGAGCCTGGCTGGGCTACTCTTGGTCGGCCTGCGTGTGCGCCAGCGCAAGGCTTGAACGATGAGCATGAAAAAGCTCCTTTGCGGGCTCGGCGTGCTGCTGGCAACGCAGCTCTTGTCGGGCTGCGCCAGCAAGCCTGCGCCGCCCAGCATGGCCGAGGCCGCCCCGCAGCCGCGCGATTGCCCGGCCAACTTGCCCGCCGGCACGCGCTGCCTGGGCGGGCAGGATTCGGCCGGTGCTTTCTACCTGATTGCGCTGCCCAAGGACTGGGCCGGCGTGCTCGTCTTGCATGCACATGGCGGGCCCGAGCTGGGCGCGCCCAAGCCCGAGCGCGTGGCCGAAGACTTGAAGCGCTGGTCCATCATGGTCAAGGCCGGCTATGCCTGGGCGGGTTCGAGCTTTGCGCAGGGCGGGGTGGCCGTGCGCGCAGCGGCCAATGACACCGAGCGCTTGCGCACCATCTTCGTTGCCCATGTCGCCAAGCCGAAGAAGACGATTCTGCATGGTCAATCCTGGGGCGCCGGTGTGGCCGCCAAGGCGGCCGAGCTGTATGCCGCGCCCGGTGCAACAGCGCCTGCCTATGATGGGCTCTTGCTCAGCAACGGGGTGTTGGGCGGCGGCACGCGTTCCTACGACTTCAGGCTGGATCTGCGCGTCGTCTATCAGTATTTGTGCAACAACCACCCCCGGCCCGATGAGCCGCAATACCCGTTGTGGATGGGCTTGCCGCAAGCGGCCCAGCTGACGCGCAGCGACCTGGCCGCACGCGCCGATGCCTGCTTCGGCCTTGCCACGCCACACGCCAAGCGCACGCCCGAGCAGCGGGCGCGCTTGCAGACCTTGCTGGACGTCATTCGTATCCCCGAGCGTTCGGTGCTGGGCCATTTGAACTGGGCCACCTGGCATTTTCAGGGCGTGGTGTTCAAGCGCAGCGGCGGCGCCAGTCCCTGGGGCAATATCGGCGCGCGCTACAGCGGCTCGGCCGATGATTCGGCGCTGAATGCCGGCGTATTGCGTTATGCGGCCGACCCCGAGGCGCTGCGCCGCTTCGGTCAGGACAGCGACCTCAATGGCCGCATCGCCGTTCCCATCTTGACGGTGCATGGCATCGATGACGCGATCGCGTTTGTCGAGCTGGAGGCACAGTTCCGCAGCACTGTGGCGGCGGCTGGGCAGTCCGAGCGCTTGGTGCAAAGCTTCAGCGATGACGCCGAGCACAGCTATTTGAGCGATCCGGTTTACCCGGCCTTGCTGGCCGAACTGCTGGCGTGGGTGGAACAGGGGGAAAAGCCAAGCGCCGCCACCGTGCTGGCGCGCTGCAAAGTCATGGAGGCACGTTTCGGGCCGGGCTGCCGGCTGCGGCCCGACTATCAACCGGCAGATTTGGCAACAAGGGTGGCGCCGCGCCAACGTCCCTGAGTCTATGGCCGCAGCGCACTCGATATAATCTGTCGGTTTTGCGCCCTGCGTTTTGTGGGGCACAGCCTTTCTTCTCTCTGCCCCAACACGACCAACACGACCAATAGGCCAATAGGCCAACGAGGATTTCATGAGCGCAAACAACAATCACGAGAACGCAAAAGCTCAAGCACATGCCCATGAAGAGGAGGCCCATGAAGGCCCGATCAAGACGCCCAAACAGCTGGCCTGGGCGGTGTTGTTTGCCTTTGTTGTGCCTGTCATCGTGATCATCATGCTGGCCAATTACGTCACCAGCGCCAGCAAGCCGGCCGCCGGCAGCGAGGCGCTTGAGGCGATGGCCGTGGCCGCGCGCATCCAGCCCATCGGCGGCATTGAGTTGAAGGATATGAACAACGTCGCGACCTTGAAGACCGGCGAGCAGGTTTACCAGGCGCAATGCGCGGCCTGCCACGCCACCGGTGCGGCCGGTGCCCCTAAGTTGGCCGATCTGGCTGCTTGGGGCCCACGCATCGGCGCCGGTTTCGAAGCCTTGCTGGCTTCGGCGCTGAAGGGCAAGGGCGCCATGGGCGCGCAGGGCGGTGGTGATTTCAGCGACTTTGAAATTTCCCGCGCCGTGGTTCATATGGCCAATCAGGGCGGTGCCAAGTTTGACGAACCCAAGGCGCCGGCTGCGGCAGCTTCGGCAGCGGCGAACTGAAGCGCTCGGGCTCGTATAAAAAGCCGACCCGTTGAGGTCGGCTTTTTTGTGGGCCTAAGTTTTGTGGATCTAAGTTTTGTGGATTTCAGGCAAGGGATTCAAGGTCACCCCGTGCCGCTGCAGTAACTCGGCATATGTGCAGGCCTGTGGTGCCCACAGCCCCGCCTCGACCGCTTGAGCGGCCCAGTCCATGTCCATGCTGTGCACCAGGCCCAGGCCCAAGGGGGTGCTGAGAAAGAGGCGATCCTGCTCATCCAGCCAGCTCGCATCAACGCTGCAGCTCAGTCCGGTGTGGGTGTGCACCCGTCCATCGGCGAGCAGGCCCGCATCCAGCCTGAATACCCAGGGCGCGGCCTCCAACTGCAGATAGACGCGCTGCGGTCCGTTCTGAAAAAACCAGCAACCGGCCTCGTCCGCCGCGTAATTGCGCTCAATGAACTGGCGCAGCTTTTCATGCGTGACGCGGCTGCCCTTGACCTGCGGAAACGGCCCGGCGGCCTGGATGCGCTCGTCGCGCATATACCAATCACCGCGTGCGTCCAACGCCAGCCAGCCATAGCAATGCGGCACATTGGGCCATTTCTTCAGCGCGGCTTCGACGATGGAGTCCATAGCTAGAGCGCCTGAGATAACCAGTTACACACCTGCTCCGGCATGCCGAACACATGGCCGGGTATCCGGCCCTGGGCAAAGCCGACATGGCCGCCCTGCGCCGGTTGCCACAGCGTGACGTAGGACCCGGCGTCTTGCGGCCGCGGCAGGCTGGCGGCCGGCACAAACGGGTCATTGCGGGCGTTCAAGACCAGGGCCGGGATGCGGATGCGCTTCAGATGCGGCTTGGCCGAGGCGCGCGCCCAGTAGTCTTCGGTGCTGCGAAAGCCGTGCAGCGGCGCGGTGAACAGATTGTCGAATTCGTACAGATTGCTGGCCGCGCGCAGCCGTTCGCCATCGAACAAGCCCGGGTGCTGTTGCAGTTTGCGCAGCGCCTTGGGCACCATGGTGCGCAAGAACATGCGGGTGTAGACGAGGCGGTTGAAGCCCTGGCCGATGGCGTGGCCGGCGGCGGCCAGATCGACCGGCGAGCAGATAGCGCAGACCGCCCGCGTGGTGGCGGCCGCGCTCTGGCCATGCTCCTCTGCCCAGCGCAGCAAGGCATTGCCGCCCAGCGAAACGCCGGCCGCCAGCACGGGGCCGTCCTGAATGGCCTTGAAGCGGTCGAGCATCCAGCCCACTTCCTCAAAATCACCCGAGTGATAGGCGCGCGGCGCCAGATTCAGCTCGCCCGAGCAGCCGCGGAAATGCGGCATCGCAAACGCCCAGCCGCGCGAGCGCGCGACGGTGGCGAAGGCCTGCGAGGAATGGCTTTGCGAGCTGCCCTCCAAGCCGTGGAACAAGACCAGCAGAGGGCGCTCTAACGAAGACTCAGCGGGACTGTCCAGCCAGTCAACGTCAACGAAATCGCCGTCGGGGGTGTCCCAGCGCTCACGCCGAAAGCTCAGCGCGGGCCCGCCCGTATGGCGCGCAAACAAGGCCGGCCAAATGGTCTGCGCCTGGCCGCCGGGCAGCCACCTTGGAGCTTGGTACTGCATAAAGCTAGGTTTCAATGCAGGGTGGCCGGCTCTTCGATGACTTCTTGGATGTCATGCGCGGTGCCGGGGCTGGCATGGTGAACCACCATGCGCCAACCCTGCGCCGTCTTCAAATAGACATTGGTGGCGATGACCCAGGCGCTTTGTTTGCCGCCGCTGCCTTCAACCACGACGCGCTCCAGCACTTGATGTATGGCGGTCTCATTGGTTTGCACGCGCCGCACCCGCTCCGGGTGGACGGCAATCGCCCCTTGCGCAAACACCACCTCGAAGGCGGCGCGGATCGCGCCCAGACCGACCACGCGCGGGCCGCCCGGGTGCACGCAGGAGACCTCCTCTTCGTCCGACCAGACGGCCATCAAGCGGCTCAGATCGGCCTGCTGCAGCGCTTCGTAAAACTGCGCCTCGGTGTCCTCGGGCGAGGGCATCAGCGCGGCGGCCGGCACTTTGGGGTGTTGCATGGGATTCAGTGGTGGCTGTGCAGAACTTCGCCGGCCTTGAGCTGGTAGACGGTGCCGCAATAAGGGCATTTGCCTTTGCCGTCGTGGCTGAGGTCGATGAAGACCTTGGGGTGGTTGCTCCACAGCGCCATCTTGGGGTTGGGGCAGGCGACCACGCCGGGGCCTTGCACGTCGGCGGCCGTGACCTCAACGATGGATTTTTCAACAGTGCTCATCAGGGGTTCCTTTTCGACTCAGACCAGGCTGAGCCAGTGCGCATATTTCGGATTGCGGCCGTTGACGATGTCAAAGAACGCGGCTTGAATTTTTTCGGTGATGGGCCCCCGTGTGCCGACATAGCTGCCGGTGCCCAGCTCGATGCGGTCCAACTCGCGGATCGGTGTCACCTCGGCGGCGGTGCCGGTGAAGAAGGCCTCGTCGCAGATGTAGACCTCGTCGCGGGTGATGCGCTTTTCCTTCAGCGTCAGGCCCAAGTCGTTGCAGATGTTGAAGATGGTGTCGCGGGTGATGCCGTTGAGCGCGCCGGCCGACAGGTCGGGCGTGTAGACCACACCCTTCTTGATGATGAACAGGTTCTCGCCCGCGCCTTCGGATACAAAGCCCGAGGTGTCGAGCAGCATCGCTTCGTCATAGCCATCCTCGGTCGCTTCCATATTGGCCAGGATGGAGTTGGTGTAATTGCTAACGGCTTTCGCCTGCGTCATCGTGATGTTGACGTGGTGGCGGGTGTAGCTGCTGGTCTTGACGCGGATGCCGCGTCGCATGCCTTCTTCGCCGAGGTAGGCGCCCCAGGCCCAGGCGGCCACCATCAGATGAATCTTGTTGCCCTTGGGACTGATGCCCAGCTTCTCGGAGCCAATCCAGACCAGCGGGCGCAGATAGCAGCTCTCCAGCTTGTTTTCGCGCACGACCTGGCGCTGCGCTTCTTCGACCTGCTCCTGGCTGAAGGGGATCTTCATGCGCAAAATCTTGGCACTGTCGAACAAGCGCCGGCTGTGCTCCTGCAGGCGGAAGATCGCCGGACCCTTGTCGGTTTTGTAGGCGCGCACGCCCTCGAAGGCGCCGCAGCCGTAGTGCAG
>JADMJQ010000022.1 GCA_018780415.1 Roseateles sp.
GGATGTAGTCGAGCAGCGAGGTCTTGCCGTGGTCGACGTGACCCATGACGGTGACGACCGGTGCGCGCGAGGTTGACTCATGCGCTTGCTCGGAGGTGGTGCCCTCTTCTTCGAGGAAGGCATCCGGATCATCGAGCTTGGCCGCGAAGGCCTTGTGACCCATTTCCTCGACCAAAATCATGGCCGTTTCTTGGTCCAGCTGCTGGTTGATCGTGCACATCTGGCCGAGTTTCATCAAATGCTTGATGACTTCGGAGGCCTTGATGGACATCTTGTGCGCCAGATCGGCCACCGAGATGGTCTCAGGGATGTGCACCTCTTGCACCTGCATTTCGGCAGGAGCGACAAAGGACGACTGACCACCGCGGCGATCCGCATTGCGGTCGGGTGCGCCACGACGGCCACCCGCACCACCACGGCTAGGCGCACGCCATGCACCGGCGGCCGGACGCGCGCCACCAGGCGCTGCCGGGCCGGCGGGCTTGACGCCGCCACGCTTCTTGTCGTCTGACCAGGTCGAGGACAACTTCTCCGACTTGACCGATTTCTTGTCACCCGGCTTGGCCGCACCCGGCGCAACCGGAGCGCCAGGAACGGCGGGCTTCTTGTGAATGGTGCCGGTGATGGCTTCCTTGCTCGGCTCGACCGGCTTGGGCTCATCTTTCTTCGCGATCATGACCTTCTTAGGGGCATTCATCATCGCGCGGATAGCGGCAGCCTCGGCTTCGGCCGCTTGACGGCGCCTGGCCAAGTCAAGTTGCTTTTGCTTCTCTTCCACCACCACATCAACCGCCTTCACCACGCGCAGCGCAGGCTTGGCCGGCTCGACCGCAGCTACGGCCGCAGTTGATGCTGCAGGAGCGGGAGTAGGCGCAGCCACCACAACCGGTGCGGGCACGACCACCGGTGCAACCGGAGCGGGCGCAGGTGTCGGGGCAGCAACAGGTGCCGACCGCGAAGCCGCCGCTGCCTTGTTGATGGCAGCAGCTTCCTTGGCGACCGATTCAGCGGTGGGCCGAGGCGCTTTAGGCGCCTTGGTCGCTGCCTTGGCGGCGGCAGCTTCGGCCGCTGCACGAGCAGCCGCTTCCTCTGCAGCGCGCGCGTCGGCCGCGGCCTTCTCTTGGCGACGCAGGTCTTCCGCTTCACGGGCGATGCGGTCAGCCGCTTCGCGTTCAAGCACGCGAGCAGCCAATTCCTGTTCCTGCTGACGCAGCGAAGCGGCTTGCGCCTGTGCTTCAACTTCACGCCGATGCAATTCGGCTTCTTCGGCCGCAGCAACCGTGGCGTCTTCAACGCCGGCTGTGCCGTCGAGCTTGACGAAGGTGCGCTTCTTGCGAGTTTCCACGGGGATGACGCGCGACTTGCCGCTGGCATCTGCCTGCTTGATCTCGCTGGTCGTCTTGCGGGTCAGGGTGATCTTCTTACGATCGGCGCCGCCTGTACCGTGCGAGGTACGCAGGTGGTCGAGCAGACGTTCTTTGTCGGCTTCGTTCAAGACGTCTTCGGTAGACGCCATCTTGACGCCCGCAGCGTGCAGCTGCTCAAGCAGTGTGTCCGCTGGCTTTTGAAGCTCTGCGGCAAACTGGGCGACGGTGGTCACAGCCATTGTTAAATCCTTAACTTATGCGTTCGGTGCTGGGCGAATATCGGTGTGTACTGAATGAGCCACGGGGCTCAAGCAGTGAACCAATGTTCGCGGGCCTTCATGATCATGGCGCGGGCCAGGCCCTCCTCCATGCCAGCGAGTTCAACGAGTTCGTCGACGGCCAAATCGGCCAGATCGTCGCGTGTATGAATGTCGCCAGCGGAGAGTTTTGCAACCAAATCAGGCGTCATGCCTTCCAGGTCACGCAGGTCTTGGGACACTTCCTCGACCTTCTCTTCACGGGCAATCTCCATGGTCAACAAGGCGTCCTTGGCTCGGGTGCGCAACTCATTGACCGTGTCCTCGTCGAAGGCCTCTACTTCCAGCATTTCCTGCATGGGCACATAGGCCACTTCTTCCAGGCTGGTAAAACCCTCGGCGATCAAGATATCGGCGACTTCCGCATCCACATCGAGCTTTTCGATGAAGAGCTTGCGCACCGATTCCGATTCCTGCTCATGCTTCACGGCCGATTCCTCGGCCGACATGATATTGATGCGCCAGCCCGTCAGCTCCGACGCCAAGCGCACATTCTGGCCGCCGCGGCCGATGGCGATGGCGAGGTTTTCCTCGTCCACCACCACATCCATCGCGT
>JADMJQ010000085.1:0-4092 GCA_018780415.1 Roseateles sp.
GCGCATCATCATGCCGGCGAAAAAAGCGCCCAGCGCAAACGACACGTCGAACAGCGCCGCCGAGCCATAGGCCACGCCGATCGCCACCGCCACCACGCACAGGGTGAACAACTCGCGCGAGCCGGTGCCGGCCACGGCGAACAGCAACTTCGGAAACACGCGCCGGCCGACCACCAACATCAGCACGATGAAGGCCACGACCTTGGCCAAGGTCCAGGCAATCGTGGGCAGCAGATTCGCACCTGACTTGCCGGCCAGCAAGCCCGCCAGCGGCGGCAGCAGCACCAGCACCAGCACCATCACCAGGTCTTCAACCACCAACCAGCCGACCGCGATGCTGCCGTTGACTGTCTCCAGTTGCCCGCGCGCTTCGAGCGCCCGCAACAGCACGACCGTGCTGGCGACCGAGAGCGCGAGACCGAACACCAGCGCGGCGCCGAAAGTCCAGCCCCACCAATGCGCCAGGCCCAAGCCCAGCGCTGTGGCCACGGCAATCTGCACGATGGCGCCGGGCACGGCGATGCGCTTCACCGCCAGCAAATCCTTTATCGAGAAATGCAGGCCCACGCCGAACATCAGCAGCATCACGCCGATCTCGGCCAATTGGCCGGCCAGATCGACATCGGCCACAAAGCCGGGCGTGGCCGGGCCGATGGCAATGCCGGCCAGCAGATAGCCGACCAGCGGCGGCATCCTCAGTCGGGCCGCCAGGTAACCGAAGACGATGGCCAATCCGAAGCCAGCGGCAATGGTGGCGATCAGACTGACGTTGTGTGGCATCGCCCTACTGTTCGATCAGGTCAGCACCGGCCGGCAACACGAAGCGAAAGCGCTCCGGCGACAAGCTCACGTTGGTAGCCACCGCGGTGAAGCGCAGCAGCGAGCGCTGGCCGAAGCCGTCGACGATCTCGAGCGCCGCCAGCTCCTTGGCCTTGAAGCCGATCTTCAGGCTTTGCAGTCCACCATCGACTTGGCGTGGCGTGGCCTGAACCCAGTCCAGCCCCAGGCTGGAGGGCTGCGCCTTCAGCTCGAAGTCGCGCTCCAGATTCGTGCCGGCCAGCAGCGCCGCCGGCGTGGCGCCGAGCGCCTGATCCATCTTGCGGGAACTGGCCTGGTTGAGGTCGGGATCGAAGATCCAGACTTTCTTGCCATCGCTGATGATCAGTTGCTCAAACGGCTTGGCGTAAGCGAAGCGGAACTGGTTGGGGCGCTGAAACTCGAAGCTGCCACTGGTGGACTTGCTGCGGGCGCCATCGGGTGAGGTGACGGTCTGGCTGAACTGCGCGCGGCCGCTCTTGACCTCGCGCACAAAGTCCTTCAAGGCGCCGACGGCATCGGCGCGCACCTGGCCGGCCAAGCTCAGCACCAGCAACGCTAACAAGACTTTCAATCGCATCACTCTTCTCGCTTGGGCAGTAATAAATCACGATTGCCATTGCTGCCCATACTGGACACCAGGCCCGACTTTTCCATCTGCTCCAACAGGCGCGCGGCGCGGTTATAGCCAATGCGCAGATGGCGCTGCACCAGCGAAATCGAGGCGCGGCGGTGCTGCAAGACGATGGCCACGGCCTGGTCATACATTGCGTCGGCCTCGCCGTCGCCGCCACCGGCAGCGCCACTCTCGCCGCCTTCGCTGTCGAGCACGCCACCTTCGAGAATGCCTTCGATGTAATTGGGCTCGCCCTTGGATTTCAGGTACTCGACCACCCGGTGCACCTCGTCATCGCTGACGAAAGCGCCGTGCACGCGGATGGGCAAGCCGGTGCCCGAGGGCATATAGAGCATGTCGCCCATGCCCAGCAGCGCCTCGGCGCCCATCTGGTCAAGAATGGTGCGGCTGTCGATCTTGGAGCTGACCTGGAAGGACAGCCGGGTCGGGATGTTCGCCTTGATCAGGCCGGTGATCACGTCAACGCTGGGGCGCTGGGTAGCCAGAATCAAGTGAATGCCGGCGGCGCGGGCCTTCTGCGCCAGCCGGGCGATCAGCTCTTCGATTTTCTTTCCGACCACCATCATCAGGTCGGCTAACTCGTCGATCACGACAACGATGAAGGGCAGGCGCTCCAGCGGTTCGGGCGACTCAGGCGTCAGGCTAAAGGGGTTGCCGATCAGCTCTCCGCGCTCGTTGGCGTCATCGATCTTCTTGTTATAGCCGGCCAGATTGCGCACACCCATCTTGCTCATCAGCTTGTAGCGGCGCTCCATCTCGCCGACGCACCAGTTGAGCGCGTTCGACGCCTGCTTCATATCGGTCACGACCGGCGCCAGCAGATGCGGAATGCCCTCGTAGACGCTCATTTCAAGCATCTTGGGGTCAATCAGGATCAGGCGAACATCGCGCGCTTCGGCCTTGTAGAGCAGAGACAGGATCATCGCGTTGATGCCGACCGACTTGCCCGAGCCGGTGGTGCCGGCCACCAGGCAGTGCGGCATCTTGGCCAGATCGGCCACCACCGGCAGTCCGACGATGTCTTTGCCCAAGCCCATGGTCAGCTGAGACGTGGCGTCAGCATAGACCTGCGAGCCGAGAATTTCGGACAGGCGGATGGTCTGGCGGCGCGCATTGGGCAGCTCCAGCGCCATATAGTTCTTGCCCGGAATCACCTCAACAACGCGGATCGACACCAGGCTCAGGCTGCGCGACAGGTCGCGCGCCAGGCCAACAATCTGCGAACCCTTGACGCCGGTGGCCGGCTCGATCTCGTAGCGCGTGATGACCGGGCCGGGCGAGGCCGCCACCACCCGCACCTCGACGCCAAAGTCGCGCAGCTTCTTCTCTATCATGCGCGAGGTCATTTCCAGCGACTCCGGCGTCACCGACTCGACCCGCAGCGTAGCGGCGTCGAGCAGATCGACCTGGGGCAGCTTGGTGTCGCTGGCGTCAGCGAACAGAGCAGTCTGGCGCTCCTTGGCCACGCGGGTGGATTTGGGCACCTCGAACACCGGCGCCTCGATCACGATGGGCACATGCTCGGCCACCACCTGACGTTCGACCTCAACCACATGCTCGTGCTCGCGCTCCTGCACGGCCTGCACGCCCACGCGCTGATCCTCGGCCTGTTCGCGGCGCTGCAGATAGCGCTCACGTAACTCGTCAAGCCGACGGCCGGCCTGCTCGGCCAGGCGCAACCAGGAGAACTGCAGAGCCAGGCCGGAGCCGATCAAGAGCAGGCCTATGCAGACCAGACCCGAGCCGGCAAAGCCCAGAGCCCGCATGCTCCAGGGCCCGAGCGCAAACCCAAGCACGCCGCCGGCATGGCCGGGCAGGTGTGTCTCCCACAAATAGAGCCGGGTCCATTCCAGACAGCAGCTGGCGCACATCAGCAGCACCAGGCCGAGCAGCCAGAGGCCGCTGGATCTGCCCCGCGCAGGCGCGGGATCGGATTCGGCGTCGGCGCGCAAGAGGCCGGCCAGGCTGCTCAACCAGGCGCGCAAACCCACCAGCAACAACCACCAGGTCGAGAAACCAAAGCTGAAATAGAGCAAATCGGCGATCCAGGCACCGAGGGCGCCGAAGCGATTCGCATAGAGATCGCGGCCTCCGGAGATGGAGAAGGCGGCGTCGCTGCGGTCATAGGACAGCAAAGCCATCAAGACCAAGCACCACAGCAAGCCGCCAAGCAGCAGCCAGACCGGCGCACGCAAGGGGTTTTGCTTGGCCGGCGCCGCAGGCTGGGCCTTTTTGCCTTGGCGTTTATAAACTTTATCGCTGGCGCCGGCTTCATCGCCGCGCAGCAGGGAACCGAGGGGAAAACTCATGCCGTCATTGTCACTCAAGCGCAAGGCGCTCTCGGGCATGAGTTTCGCTAAAACTCATGCCAGCATTGTGACCTAAGCCACCAACGCTCTCCTGCATGAGTTTTGTTCTGCCTCGGCACCGGCGCTCCGAAAAGCGCCGGATTTGGGCGAAAAATATCAGTCAGGAAAGCGTTGCTTAATGACCACCGAGCCGTTCTCCAGCGTCTCGATCACGCCGCGCTCTTCCAGGTCCTTCATGACCCGGCTGACCATTTCGCGCGAAGCGCCGACGACCTTGGCCATGTCCTGGCGCGAGACCTTGCCGCGGATGATCTTCAAACCTTTCTCTTC
>JADMJQ010000085.1:4102-9155 GCA_018780415.1 Roseateles sp.
ACATATCCAGCAGCGTTCGCGCCACGCGGCCATAGACATCCAGCAGCGCCAGCGACTCGATCTGCCGGTCAGCATTGCGCAGGCGCGCGACCAAGCCACGCAAAATCGCATAGGACAGGCTGCTGCTGTCGGGCAGGCAGCGCGCGAACTCATTGCGGCCCAGCACCAACATATCGGTTTGCACCTCGGCGCGCACGGTGGCCGAATGCGGCTCGTGGTCGATCAAGCTCATCTCGCCGACATAGTGACCGGGCTGCAAGACGGCCAGAATCACCTCGCGTCCGCGGGTATCGGCGGTTAGCACCCGCGCCCGCCCATTCAACAAGATGAACAGCGCATTCGACTTGGTGTTCTGTTCGACGATCAGCTCGCCGCGCTTGAAACGCCGCTTGACCACACTGTCCGCGATGGACTGCGCCTGATCGGTGGTGAGCAGGGAAAACAAGGGCACCCTGCGGATCAGATCCAGATTTGACAGCATCGCCATAAACAGCCTCCATTGACTAAGGTTTGAAATCGGCTGACCCGCTCTAAGGGATGGCCATGCCTAGAATGCGCAAATTGTGCACACTCGCGCAAACATTCAAATCAGGTCAAAGCCGGATAAAACGGCCCAGTCTTCTTGTCTGCACCGATAGCAACCTCATATAACTGTCATGAACCAAGCCACTCAACACCATTCGCTGCTGATTTTGGGCTCAGGCCCCGCCGGCTACACCGCTGCCATTTATGCCGCCCGCGCCAACTTGAAGCCCACGCTGCTGACCGGCATGGCGCAAGGTGGCCAGCTGATGACGACCACCGAGGTCGACAACTGGCCGGCCGACGTGCTGGGCGTGCAAGGTCCAGAGTTGATGGAGCGCTTTCAAAAGCATGCCGAGCGTTTCGAGACTCAATTGGTCTACGACCATATCAATGAGGTCGATTTCTCCACCCGCCCCTTCAAGCTCAAGGGCGACAGCGCCAGCTACAGCTGCGATGCCTTGATCATCGCCACCGGCGCCTCGGCCAAGTACCTGGGCCTGCCGTCGGAGACCGCGTTCATGGGCCGCGGCGTCAGCGGCTGCGCCACCTGTGATGGTTTCTTCTACCGTGGCCAAGAGGTTTGCGTGGTCGGCGGTGGCAATACCGCCGTTGAAGAGGCGCTGTATTTGTCCAATATCGCGACCAAGGTGCATGTGATTCATCGCCGCGACAAGTTCAAGGCCGAGCCCATCTTGGTCGACAAGTTGATGGCCAAGGCGGCCAGCGGCAATATCGTGCTGCATTTGTGGAACACTTTGGACGAAGTACTGGGCGACCAAAGCGGCGTCACCGGCGTGCGCATCAAAAGCACGCAGGACGGCAGCACGCAAGACCTGACCCTGCACGGCTGCTTCATCGCGATCGGCCACTCGCCAAACACCGACATCTTCACGGGTCAGCTGGAGATGAAGGACGGCTATATCTTGACGCGCGGCGGCGCTAACGGTTTCGCCACCATGACCAGCGTGCCCGGCGTGTTTGCGGCCGGCGATGTGCAGGATCACATCTACCGCCAAGCGATCACCAGCGCCGGCACCGGCTGCATGGCCGCCTTGGACGCGCAGCGCTTCCTCGAACAAGAACAGGGCTGATCGATCCAGCACTGGCCGCCGCTGCAGGCGGCTGCGGGTTTTCGGCTATACTCTTAGGCTTGCCTGCTGGATGGACCGCGCCTCGAAGGAAATTCGCAAGAAACTTCTTGTGAAAAATTCGTAGAGGTTTAGCAAAGCATAAAGCGGTCATGAGGTCATCTTTTTTGCAATGCAAAACTGCAATGCAAACACAGAGATGGCCGGTCAACAATTCAAACCGGAGAAGCGTATGGCACGCGTCTGTCAAGTCACGGGCAAGAAGCCCATGGTTGGGAACAATGTTTCCCATGCCAACAACAAAACCAAACGTCGGTTCTTGCCGAATCTGCAGTACCGTCGCTTCTTCCTGGAAACAGAGAATCGCTGGATCCGTCTGCGCATCAGCAATGCTGCTTTGCGTTTGATCGACAAGGTCGGCATCGACCAAGTCGTCGCCGATCTGCGCGCCAAAGGCGAGCTCTGATCTAGCACTGAGTATCAAGGAGCACAATCATGGCCAAAGGCGCACGCGAAAAAATCAAGCTGGAGTCGACCGCAGGTACGGGTCACTTCTACACGACTGACAAGAACAAGAAGACTACGACCGGTAAGCTCGAATTCATGAAATTCGACCCCAAGGCTCGTAAGCATGTTCTGTACAAAGAAACCAAGCTGAGATAAGTCAGCTCTGACCCTGCGTCAGAAACCAAGCCCCGCCAGCCCTGCTGCCGGGGCTTTTTTACGTTCTCACAAATCAACATCAGGGCAAAAAAAGACGCCCTGCTGGGCGTCTTCGGGGAAGCGGTGTGCTTTTGCTTTAAGCGCGCGCGGCGCGCAAGGCGATCGAGAAATTACGCAGTTCGGCAATGCCACTCTCTTCGGCACGGCGGCACCAGGCCTGCAAATCACTGACCAACTGCTCCGCCGACACATTGGTGCGGGTCCAGAGCTGGCGCAATTCCTCGCGCATGGTCAGCAACTTATCCAGCGCCGGGCTGGCGGCGCGCAGGCTGGCGATCTGGTCCAGCATGGACACTGGGATACGCGCCTCGTCGCGGTGCAACCAACGGCTGGCCGACTGGAATTGCGCCCACTGCGCGCCGCGCTCCTGGCCCTGCGCCTTCATCTTGGCCAACTCGGCGGCACAGGCGGCCTTCAGACCGCGACCATAGCTGGCCATCACCTCATAGCGGTTGGTAATGACCGCTTCCAAGGTGTCTTTGTCGGCCGGCTTGATTTCACCCAGGCGCAGCTTGGGTGCGGTCTTGCGAACCTTGGCCCAACCCAACATCTCGAAGGCGCGGATATAACCCCAGCCAATATCGAACTCGTACTTCTTGACCGAGAACTTGGCCGAAGTCGGGTAGGTGTGATGGTTGTTGTGCAGCTCTTCGCCGCCAATCAGGATGCCCCAAGGCGAGACATTGGTCGACGCATCGGGCGCCTCAAAATTGCGGTAACCCCACCAGTGGCCCAGGCCATTGATAACGCCGGTCGCCCAGACCGGAATCCAGACCATCTGAATGGCCCAGATCGTGGCACCAATCGCACCGAACAAGGCCAGATTGATGATGAGCATCAGACCCACACCCTGCCAGCTATAGCGGGTATAGAGATTGCGCTCGATCCAGTCATTCGGCGTGCCGGTGCCGTACTTGGCGATCGTCTCGGGATTCTGTGCCTCGGCCCGGTAGAGCTCAACGCCGGTCAGCAACAAGGCCTTCAGGCCGCGTGTCTGTGGGCTGTGTGGGTCTTCCTCGGTCTCGCACTTGGCATGGTGCTTGCGGTGCACGGCGACAAATTCCTTGGTGACCATGCCGGTGGTCAACCATAGGCAAAGGCGGAAGAAATGCGAGGGAATAGGCCCGAGATCCAGCGCCCGATGCGCTTGCGCACGGTGCAAAAAGATCGTCACGCCGAGAATCGTGAAATGCGTGATCACCAAGGTGTAGGCAACCATCTGCCACGCGGACGCATTCAGCAAACCGTGGGCCAGCCATTGCACCAGCGCATCATGGATCGTCATCAAGAAGTTCATTAGTTCCTAACCCTGCTCCTAGGAGAGCAGCAAAATGGACATTAGCCCGCCGATTGTAGGCGAGCCTCTCTAATCGACGCAGGCATTAAGTCCGGCTTGGCCGGCCAGCAGCGCCTTATTGCCGCTCCCAAACTGCGGCAAAGAAACCATCGGTCTGGTGCAGATGGGGCCAAAGTCGCAAATATCCATTCTCGACCAAGCGATCCGCCTGCTCGACATGGGCGCGCTCCAAGGCTTCATTGGCCGGCAAGGGCTTGAACTGCGGATGGGCGGCGCCAAAAGCCTCGGCGATCACCTCGTTCTCGTCATTCAACAAGCTGCAAGTCGCATAGACCAGGCGGCCGCCCGGCTTCAGCAAGCGCGCGGCGCCGGCCAGAATGGCGGTCTGCTTGGCCTGCAACTCCTTGATGCCGAACAGCGACTGGCGCCATTTCAGATCGGGATTGCGACGCAAGGTACCCAAGCCCGAGCAAGGCGCGTCGACCAGCACGCGGTCGATCTTGCCGGCCAGGCGCTTGATGCGCTCCTCGCGCTCATGCGCGATCTGGGCCGGGTAGACGTTCGACAGACCGCTGCGAGCCAGCCGCGGCTTCATCGCGGCGAGCCGGTGACCCGAGGTGTCAAAGGCATAGAGCCGCCCGGTATTGCGCATCGCCGCGCCCAGCGCCAGCGTCTTGCCGCCGGCACCGGCGCAAAAGTCCACCACCATCTCGCCGCGCTTGGCGTCAAGCAGCAAGGCCAGCAGCTGGCTGCCCTCGTCTTGCACCTCGATGCCGCCGCTGTTGAACAGCTCCAGCTTGCTCAACGCCGGCTTGCCGTGGATGCGCAGGCCAAGCGGTGAAAACGGTGTCGGCTCGGCTTCAATGCCGGCCGCAGCCAGCACCGCCTGCGCTTCTTCGCGCTTGGCCTTCAGGGTATTGACGCGCAGGTCCAGCGGCGCCTGCTCGTTCATGCTGGCGGCCAATTGCCAAAACTGCTCTTCGCCGAGCCGCTCCAGCAGCGGCGCTGCCAGCCATTCAGGCAGGTTGTGGCGCAGCTTGGGCGCCAGGCTGGACTTGTCCAGGGCCTGGACCTGCTCCAGCCATTGCAGCTCGGTTTGATTCAAGGCCCCGCGCAAAAATGCGGCGTTGCCTTGCCAAGCCAGCAAGGTCAGCCGGCGTTCGGTCGGACCGCTGCCCGATTGACCCAGATGCTGGAGCAGCGGGCGCTGCCTCAACACCGTGTAGGCGGTCTCGGCCAAGGCATGGCGTTCACGCTGGCCGAGGCCCTTGTGTTTACGGAAAAAGGCAGACACGACGCTATCAGCGGGGGTGTCCAGTTGGAGCACGGCGCGCAAAAGCTCGCAGCTCATATCGATAAGGGCATTAGGATGCATCCGCCGATTATCCCTGCACTGTGACAAGCCGTCACAACCAAGCCC
>JADMJQ010000085.1:9165-9481 GCA_018780415.1 Roseateles sp.
ATTACAAGGGCGCCGACTACGAAGTCATCGGCGTCGCCCGTCACAGTGAAACGCTGGAGCCGCTGGTGGTCTACCGGCCGCTCTACAACGCCAGCGGCCTGTGGGTGCGGCCACATGCGATGTTTTTTGAAACGCTATGGGTTGAAGGAAAGAGAGTGCCGCGCTTTAGCGCCATCGCGGCATGAGCGTTCTGAGCCAAATACGCTTGCGGCCGCGCTTGCTGGTGGCGATCGCCGTCGGCTCGCTAGTCGGCCTGTGCTGGCCGGCCGACATGAATCCGCTCACCCGCTGCCTGCTGGGCTGGAATGTCGGCGTC
>JADMJQ010000085.1:9491-16930 GCA_018780415.1 Roseateles sp.
CTTGAGCGCACGGCGCGTGCGCAAGTCGACGGCGTCGCGGCCGTGCTGCTGCTGGCCGTACTCGGCGCGCTGGCCAGCTTTGCCGCCATCGCCGTGGAGCTGGCGCAGATTCAACAAGGCATGAGTGCTGCCGAGGCGCTGCCGCATTGGTTGCTGGCCTTCGCGACAGTGGCCGGCTCCTGGCTGCTGCTGCCGGTGGAGTTCGGGCTGGCCTATGCGAGCCTTTATCACGCCGGGTCCGATCGCGCACATGGGCTGGAGTTTCCCGGCCAGTTCCCCAAGCAGGAACAGCACCCGGACTATGTCGACTTCATGTATTTCGCCTTCACCATTGCCGCAACTTCGGCCACCTCGGATGTGGACGTCAGCGGCCGCCATGTGCGCCGCCTGGTGCTGCTGCATGCGGTGCTGTCCTTTGTGTTCAATGCCGGCGTGATGGCCTTGATGATCAATATCTTGTCGAGCTTGATCAGATGAAGGACTGAGACAGGCCGTCCAGCTGCCGCACGACGCCGCCCAGAACCTCCAGCCGCCCCTCAACAAACCAGCGCACCGCCTGCGGATACATGCGGTGCTCCAGCTTGAGCACCCGCGCGGACAAGCTGGCCTCGTCGTCGCCCGCCAACACCGGCTCCACCGCCTGCGCAACGATGGCGCCATGGTCCAGCTCGGCGGTGACGAAATGCACCGTCGCGCCGACGAATTTGCAACCCATCTCCAAGGCCCTGGCATGGGTATGCAGACCGGTGAACGCCGGCAGCAAGCTTGGGTGGATATTCAGCATCCGCTCGGCGTAATGATGGGTGAAAGCCGGCGTCAGGATGCGCATAAAGCCGGCCAGCACCAGCAGATCGGGGCCAAAACCGTCAATGACGCGCTGCAACTCGGCATCGAAGGCCTCGCGGCCGGCAAAGGCCTTGTGGTCGACGACGGCGGTGGCGATGCCATGCTGCGCCGCAAATTCCAGCCCCGCCGCACCCGGCCGGTTGCTGATGACGGCGGCGATACGCGCCGGCCAGCCCTCGGCCGCACAAGCGCGCACGATCGCCTCCATATTGGAGCCGCGCCCGGAGATCAGAATCACAATGCTTTTCATGGGGCCACAGTCTAGCTGCCTACAATGCCGGTCCACCCGCCGAGCCCCGACCTGAGCCCCCATGAGCCCCGACCAGCCCCAAGAAATTCTGCCCCGCCAGCGTGTGCTGTCGGGCATGCGCCCAACCGGTGCCCTGCACCTCGGTCACTACCATGGCGCGCTGAAGAACTGGGTGCAACTGCAGAAGAGTCATGACTGCTTCTTCTTCGTCGCCGACTGGCATGCGCTGACCACCCAGTACCGGGACAGCAGCGACCGCGGCAATATCGAGCGCAATGTCTATGACATGGTGGTCGACTGGCTGGCCGCCGGCATCGACCCTGAGCAGGCCACGTTGTTCATCCAGAGCCGCATGCCCGAGCATGCCGAGTTGTTCACCCTGCTGGCGATGAGCACGCCGTCCAGCTGGCTGGAGCGCATCCCCAGCTACAAGGATCAGATCGACAAGAACCGCGAGCTGGCCACCTACGGATTCTTGGGCTACCCGCTGCTGCAGGCGGCCGACATCCTGATCTACAAGGCCGCTTTGGTGCCGGTCGGCGAGGACCAAACCGCACACGTCGAGGTCACCCGCGAGGTGGCGCGGCGCTTCAACCGCATCTACAGCCCCGAGCAGGCCATCCTGCCCGAGCCGCAGGAGCTGCTCACCGACACGGCCCGCCTGACGGGCCTGGACGGGCAAAAAATGAGCAAGAGCAATGGCAATGCGATCGCCATGCGTGACGCGCCGGCCATTGTCGAGGAGAAGATCCGCACCATGCCGACCGACCCGCAGCGGGTGCGGCGTAGTGACGCCGGCGACCCAACCCGCTGCCCGGTTTGGCCGCTGCACCAGGTCTACTCCAACCCGGATGTGCTGAGCTGGGCCGAGCAGGGCTGCCGCTCGGCAGGCATAGGCTGCCTGGACTGCAAGCAGCCGCTGATCGAAGCGATTCAAAAGGAACAAGCGCCCTGGCGCGAACGTGCCAATGAGTACCTGGCCAATCCCAAGCAGGTGCAGTGGATCGTCGAGGTCGGCACCGAGCGGGCCCGAGCGGTGGCACGCAAGACCCTGCGCGAGGTGCGCTCGGCGATTGGCTTGAGCTACTGATGAGAGCCGCTGTCCTTCAGCGCCGGCGGGCCGAGCGCCGGGCCGCCCCAAGCCGGACCGCCATCCCCTCGGGGGATCGGTCGGCGTACCCGCCGGCCGAGGGGTAGACATTTTGGCGGGCATCCACATCACCGACATCGAAGCCGCCATCAACTGGTGGCGCGAGCGTTCGCCCTCGCCCGACGGCCTGGGCGCCTGCGCCGAGGTACGCGCGCTGGCCGAGGTCTATGGCCTGCTGGTCTACTACCGCGAGAGCGAATGCGCCGAGGACGGTATGCCGGCCGCGGCCAAGGCCGCTTGGATGAGCTGGTACGAGAGCACGCCCGACGCGCCCTGCATCGCCATCTGCTCGACCAGCCAGGGCGACGCCTTGTGCAAGGGCTGCGGCCGCACCTTTGACGAGGTGCAACATTGGCCGGCGATGACCCCGACTGAGAAGCGCGTCACCTGGCGCCGCATCTCGTTGGAGGCAACCGCTTGGCGCTTCAATCGCTATGCCGAACGGGCACGCGAGACCCAAGAGGTCAAGTCTTGAGGCCAGCGGGCTTGTTGGGTGCTCATCTCGCCAGCCTGCGCCGCATCGCCCCGCTGGCTTGGCCGGTGCTGATCGGCCAGCTGGCGGTGCTGGGCTTCAGCACCATCGACACCATCTTGGTCGCCCGCTATTCGGCCGTCGATCTGGCCGCGTTGGCGGTCGGCAGCGCGATCTACGTCACCGTCTTTGTCGGCCTGATGGGCGTGGTGATGGCGGTCTCGCCGGTGGTCGGGCGCCTGTTCGGCGCCCGCAAGCTGCTGGAGGCCGGCGCTCAGCTGCATCAAACCCTGTGGCTATGCCTGGGGCTGATGCTGATCGGGTCGCTGATTCTGCTCTTCCCCGAACCCTTTCTGGCCATCTCCAGAGCCAGCCCGGAGGTCGAGACCAAGGTGCGCGGTTATCTGACGGCGCTGGCGGTCAGCCTGCCGGCCTCGCTGTTCTTCACCGCCTTTCGCGGCTTCACGGTGGCTGTCTCGCGGCCCAAGGCGGTGATGGCGCTGCAAATCAGCGGGCTTTTGATCAAGATCCCGATCAGCCTGGTTTTGATACAGGGCTTTGATTTCGGGCCTTGGCAGGTGCCGGCGCTGGGCGCGACCGGCTGCGGCATCGCCACCGCGATCGCCATGTGGTCGCAGGCGCTGATTGCCTTTGCCTTGATGCGGCGTGACCCTTTTTACCGCCCCTTCGGCCTGCAAGGCGGCGGCTTGCAGCGACCCGACTGGACGGCGATCAAGGCCTTGTTGAAGCTGGGCGTGCCGATGGGCGGCTCCATCCTGATCGAGGTCAGCGGCTTCACCTTCATGGCCATCTTCATCGCCCGCCTGGGCGCCACGCCGGTGGCCGGCCACCAGTTGGCGGTCAATCTGATCAGCCTGATGTTCATGCTGCCGCTGGCGCTGGCCAATGCCACCGGCACCCTGGTGGCGCAAAGCATTGGCCAGCGCGATCTGGCCGGCGCCCGGCGGCTGGGCTGGCATGGGCTGGAGATCGGGCTGACGCTGTCCTTCTTCGTCGGCGCCCTGCTCTTTTTTGGTCGCGCCCAGGTGCTGGGCCTGTACACCCAAGACCCGCTGATCATTGCGGCGGCGATGCCGCTGCTGCTGTGGGTGTGGCTATTTCATGTCGCCGACGCCGGCCAAACCCTGGCCGCCTTTGTGCTGCGCGCCCATCACATCGCCACCGCGCCGATGGTGATCTACGCGCTGGCGATTTGGGGCGTGGGCTTAGGGGGCGGCTACTGGCTGGCCTTCGCCGATACGGGCACGGCGGCCTGGGTTCCCGCCGAGCTGCATGGCGCAAGAGGATTTTGGTCGGCCGCCACGGCCGGCTTGGTGATCGCGGCCACGAGTCTGTGCGCCTTGCTTGCCTGGATCCATAGGCAAGAGGAACGCGAACAACATCAAGCTAAGGGCTAGCGGCAGGAAAGCTCAGCACAAAGCTGCTGCCGCCGCCCTCGCGTGCCTCACAGCGCACGCTGCCGCCATGGGCATGTGCGATCTGCTTGACCAGGTTCAGCCCCAGGCCCACCCCGCCGGCCTGCTCGGCATGACCGGGCAGGCGAAAAAAAGCCTCAAATATCCGCTCGCGCATGGCCTCGGGCACGCCGGGGCCGCGGTCGCACACCGTCAGCTCGGCCGCACCGCTGGCATTGCGGCTCAAGCGCAGCAAGACCTGCTCGCCACCATAGCGCCGCGCGTTCTCAAGCAGATTGCGCATGGCGCGCCTCAGCAAGCGGTCTTCGCCGCGCACGATCAGGCTGCTCAGGCCCTCGGCGGTTTCAAACTCGGCAGCAATGCGGGCCGACTCCTCGGCGGCCAGGCCCACCAGGTCCACCGCTTCGCGCTCAAACTTGGCGTTCGGCGCCTCCAGCCGGCTGGCCAGCAAAACCTCCTCCACCAGCGCGTCCAACTCGCTGATATTGGTGTGGATCTCGCGGCTCAGGCGCGCTCGCTGGGCCGGGCTGTTGTCGGATTCACCCAGCATGGAGAAAGCCATCTTCAGGCGCGCCAGCGGCGAGCGCAGCTCATGGCTGGCATTGGCCAATAGTGACTTTTGCGAGCGCAACAAGGCCTCAACCTGTTCGGCCGTGCGGTTGAAGCTGGTCGCCAAGGCGGCCACCTCATCCCGGCCAGCAGCGTCAACCCGGTGGGCCAGATTGCCGGCGCCGAATTTTTCAACCCCCGAGCGCAAAGCCTCCAGACGCCTGGTCAGCCGGCGAATGACCGGGTACGCGCCGATCGCCACCCCCATGAACAACAGCACCAGCA
Source organism: Roseateles sp. (assembly GCA_018780415.1). Lineage (GTDB taxonomy): Bacteria > Pseudomonadota > Gammaproteobacteria > Burkholderiales > Burkholderiaceae_C > Paucibacter_A. Next base: position 14,480 of record JADMJQ010000085.1, read on the forward strand.
GCACCAGCAAGATCTGACCGTTCGGCCTGGGGCCGAAAAAGGGCAGCAGCCCCGCCGGCATCTCGGGGCGCTCGCCCGCGTCCATAGGCGGTGGCCGGCCCAGCGCCTGACGCTGCAGTCGCTTCAAGCCGGGCGGCAGGCGCAAGACCCGCATCAACTCCAAACTGCGGCCATCCTTCAAGGCCACGCGCAGAGTCGGCGTTGACGCGTCTTCATTGAGCCGGCGCTCGAATTGCTCGGACGCGGCAATGCGCTCACCGCGCACATCGATCAAGGCCACCGGCATACGCAGGCGCTCGCCCCAGTCCTCCAGCGCCAGGGCCTGCTGCTCGCGCGCCGCATCGGCAGCCGGCAAAGCCAAAGACAGCAGCTCGGCCAGCGCCGTCATACGCTCATTGGCGACCGACTCGAACCCACCTCGTTCATTCTCCAGATGGCGCTGAAACAACCAGGTCGACCCAAAGGCGAACGCCAGCAACAAGACCACCAGGGTCAGGTAGATGCGCAGATAGAGCGATTTCATGCGATGCAGGGGCTAGACGAGAACGCGCTGCGGCTCAATTCGATTCAGCATCTTGCTTGCGAGCGAACACATAACCGGCACCGCGCACGGTCAGCACACGCCGCGGCGCTTTCGGGTCATCCTCGATCAGCGCGCGTATGCGCGAGATATGCACGTCGATGGAGCGATCGAACGCATCCAAGGGGTGGCCCTTCAGGGAGTCCATGATCAGGTCACGTGAGAGCACGCGGCCCGGGCTTTGCGCCAGCACCACCAGCAAGTCAAACTGGTGGCCGGTGAAGTCCAGCAGCTGGCCATCGAGCCGCGCCATCCGCGACGCCAGGTCAATTTCCAGGCGCCCAAAGCGCAGCACATCGGCGTCACCGGCCTCGGGCTCCAGCCGGCGCAGCATCGCCTTGATGCGCGCCTGCAACTCGCGCGGCTCAAAGGGCTTGGCCAGGTAGTCGTCGGCGCCCAGTTCCAGGCCCAAGATACGGTCCATCGGCTCGCCACGCGCGGACAGCATCAACACCGGCAGCCGACGCGTATGGGCATCGGCGCGCAACTCGCGGCAGAAGTCCAAGCCGTCACCATCGGGCAGCATCAGGTCCAGCACCAGCAGGTCAAACGGCGCGCCGGCCAAGGCTTCCCGGGCTGCGCTCAGGGAGTTGGCCACCATGACCTCGAAACCGGCCGCGCCGAGATAGTCACTCAACATGCCGGTCAGCCTGGCATCGTCATCGATCACCAACAATCTATGCATCATGGTCCGGTTTGCAATTTTCTGACCCCGGCCGCGCGTGCGCAGCCGGGGTCCTCTTTCACTGATCAAGTCGGCAAGCATATGCGAGTCTTGTCCTGGCCGATGCGGTCACTGACCCTTGCCGGACTTGTGCTGATGCTCGGCACGATGCTCGCTCATGCGCGCCTGCATCTTCTTCATGCGCTCGGCCATCTTGGCGCGCTGCTCGGGCGTCAACACACGGGCAGCGTCCACCATCGCCTGGCTCATGCGCTTGCTGGCCGTTTCGCGCTGGGCCGAGATCTGCACACGCAGGGACTCGACGGCGGCCGCGTCGATATTGGGCGCTGTCAGCAAGGCCATGGCTTGCTCATGCAGGCCGCGCCCATCGCCGCGCTGCGCCTTCAAGTCCTGCTTGGCGGCGCCCATGATTTGCTTGATCTGCGCACGCTGCGCATCGCTGGCGTCGACCATATCGAGCATGTGCTCAATGCGGCCAGCCATCATCATCTCGTCGCCGCCATGCCTGGCCATGCGGTCCATGGGCCCCATGGCCTGCGCATTCATGGCACCGAGGCTACTCAAAGCCAGTGCCGCGGCGACCGCGAGGGTCTTGCCGGTACGGATCAAATTGCTTGTGTTGCTGATGGTCATTTCAATACTCCCGAGGGGTTGAGAAGCGGTGAAGTGATCTTCTGTCAGCGACGTAAGTGGGCCATGCAGGGGCGGTAAAGATCTGTGAAGCGCATGAAAAAAGGGGCCAGCGGCCCCTTTTCATTGTTTGAACAGCTAGCGCAAGCCGGCCGATCACTTGATCGGCTTGAAGCGCATCCGCTTCGGCCGTGCACCCTCTTCACCCAGACGCTTCTTCTTGTCGGCTTCGTACTCATGGAAGTTGCCGTCAAAGAAGAACCACTGCGAGTTGCCTTCGCAGGCGAGGATGTGGGTGCAGATGCGGTCCAGGAACCAGCGATCATGCGAGATGACCATGGCCGAGCCGGCGAATTCCAGCAGCGCTTCTTCCAGCGCACGCAGGGTTTCGACGTCCAAGTCATTCGACGGCTCGTCCAGCATCAAGACGTTGCCGCCCTGCGCCAGCGTCTTGGCCAAATGCAAGCGGCCGCGCTCACCACCGGACAGGCTGCCGACCAGTTTTTGCTGGTCATTGCCCTTGAAGTTGAAGCGGCCCAGATAGGCGCGGCTGGGC
>JADMJQ010000030.1 GCA_018780415.1 Roseateles sp.
GGCTGGTGCGGGCGATCAAGAACCGCTTCGGCGCCGTCAACGAGATCGGCGTGTTTGCGATGACCGAAAAAGGACTGAAGGGCGTCGCCAACCCGAGTGCGATCTTCTTGAGCACGCATGGCGAGCCGGTGCCGGGCAGCTGCGTGCTGGTAACGCTGGAGGGCACGCGGCCGCTGCTGGTCGAGCTGCAGGCCCTGGTCGACAGCGGCGGGCCGAGCCCGCGGCGGCTCTCGGTCGGCCTCGACAAAGACCGTCTGGCCATGCTGTTAGCGGTCTTGCACCGCCATGCCGGCGTCGCCACCAATGACCAGGATGTGTTCATCAACGCGGTCGGCGGCGTGCGCATCAGCGAGCCGGCGGCCGATTTGGCGGTGCTGCTGGCGATTCAAAGTTCGCTGCGCGGCCGGCCCTTACCCAAGGGCTTTATCGCCTTCGGTGAGATCGGCTTGGCCGGCGAGGTGCGGCCGGCGCCGCGCGGCCAGGAGCGGCTGAAGGAAGCCGCCAAGCTCGGCTTCAGCGTCGCCGTGGTGCCCAAGGCGAACGCGCCGAAGAAGCCCATCGAGGGGCTGACCGTGCATGCGGTCGAGCGGATCGAAGAAGCGATGGATTTGGCCAGGGGACTGTAGCGATGAAGGACTTTGCATTCGAGCCGCCGTACTACGCGGTGATCTTCACCAGCCAGCGAAACTCGGTCGAGTTGGGCTATGCGGAAACCGCCGACCGCATGGTCGAGCTGGCCGCACAACAAACGGGTTACCTGGGCGTCGAGAGCGCGCGCGGTGCCGACGGTCTGGGCATCACCGTCTCCTATTGGCGCAGCCTCCAAGACATCGCCGCCTGGCGCCGCCAGGGCGAGCATATGCAGGCCCGCGACCAAGGCCGTGCCGATTGGTACCTGCACTACGCGCTACGGATCGCCAAGGTCGAGCGGGCCTATGGCTGGGATGCTGCCGAAGACGGCAGCGCCGATCCGATGCTCACGCCACGCGGTTAGCATTCGCCCCCATGAATACTTGGATTGGTAGTGCGCTGGCCGTGGTGGCCTTTGTCTTGGGCGGCGTTTTGTGGGGCTGGAAGGGCGTGATCCTGGCCCTGAGCGTGGTGGTGTTCTGGCTGCTCTTGCAGTTCGGGCGGCTGATGCGCATCATGCGCGCCGCGTCCGAGGCGCCGGTCGGGCAGATTGACAGCGCGGTGATGTTGGCAGCCAAGCTGCAGGTCGGCATGAAGCTGATCGAACTGTTGCCCTTGAGCCGCAGCCTCGGCCGCAAGCTGCACGACAACCCCGAAACCTATGGCTGGATCGATGCCGGCGGCGCGCAGGTGGAGATTGTGCTGACAAAGGGCCGGGTCGTCAGCTGGGCCTTGCTAAGGCCGGACGAGTCGAGCGACACGATGGCCAACCCGACCCTGCCGAACGCCTGATTCAAGCAGCGCTACGGCGGCGCGCGATCAAGCCCACGGCGGCCAAACCGGCCAGCAGCAAGGCATAGCTTGCCGGCTCGGGGACAGCGGCAACCGTCGGTGTGCCGAAGAAGCCGGCATGCGACAGAGCTATGCCTGCATTGCTCTTCACCCCATTGGTGTCATAAGCAATGCTGGAGATACCGCCGGCAATATTGCTGCCATTGAACAGATAGAGGCTGAAACCATTGCCTTGCTTCAAGCCCAGCACAAAACTGCCGGTCAATGCCTGGTCGAAGTTGATCACGCCGTCATCTCGGCTGCCTTCGTTTTGCCCAAACGGGTTGCCGCTGGCGCCGAAGTTGTCGCTGCTGAAGTAGCTGCTGGTGCTGAGACCGAAGCCGCTATTGATGGCCGCGAAGATCCCGCCGGCGCCGACCAGCTGGTTGTCCATATTGCCGACGAAGGAACCCAGGCAAGACACATAGCCGGCCTGCTGATCGGTCACGGTCGATGCCCCACATGCAGGCGACTGCAAGGTCAAAGCCTGCGCAGGCAAAGCAAACCCGGCCGCAGCGAGCAAAGCTATCAAAAATTTTGTGTTCATGAAGGACTCCTGGTAAGTCGTCAAAAAATGGCCGGGCTCTTACGCCAGGCCATGTCGTCACTATGCGGCCTTCGCACCGCCATGGCGGCGATTCAGCCCCCTGAACGGGGGCAATACGGCGTGCAAACTGCACGCCATCGGCACAAGATTTCGAGCCCTGTGAATTGCGTCACGCAAGGCCTTGGCGCTGGGTCACCCCGTTAGAATCATCGGCTTGTGAGATTCAGC
>JADMJQ010000253.1 GCA_018780415.1 Roseateles sp.
CAAAGCGGTGAACGACGAGCTGGAAAGGCTGGAACTGCGCTGGCTGGAACTGGGCGAGCAACTGGAAGCCAGCGCCATCGACGGCGATGCGACCGCCTGAACACCGCGTGACACGCAGACGGGTTAGTATTTACGCGCTACAGCTTCAACGCGATTTTTGAAAGGCAACGCACACATGATGTCCATTCTGGGAACCCTGTTCATCGGCCTCATCGCCGGCTTCATCGCCCGCGCCATCAAACCCGGCGACGACGGCATGGGCTGGATCATGACCGCCGTGCTCGGCGTGGCCGGCTCCTTCGTGGCCAGCTACGGCGGTGCTGCGCTCGGGCTGTATTCACCCGGGCAGCCGGCCAGCTTCATCGGTTCCGTCGGGGGCGCGGTTCTGTTGCTGGTGGCCTATGGTTTCCTGAAGAAGAAACAGGCCTGACACCCGCTCGCCAGCATCCGCTGGCTTGAACCCAACGTCGGCACCCATAAAAAAAGAGCCCTGACCTTTCTCGGTCGGGGCTCTTTTTTTATAGGGCAGAAGAAACTGTCACCCAAGGGCAGCAAACGCACAAACGAAAAAGCCTGCTACTGATTTAGTAGCAGGCTTTCAAGCCCCCTCGCGGGGAATTTGGTGGGACGTGCGCGACTCGAACGCGCGACCTACGGATTAAAAGTCCGCTGCTCTACCAACTGAGCTAACGACCCATCAAGCGAAGCTCACTATTCTAATCTGAATTCCCCGTGTCACGCAATAGACTTATGCTGATTTTTCAGAAGAATCTTGATCAGCTCGGCGGCGGCGGCCATGCCGAAGCTCGCAGTCACCGTGACGCTGGAGCCATAGCCATGGCAATTCAGGCTGCCGTCAACAGCACATGCCGCACCTTCTTGCTCGACCGGGCGCAGCACGGCTTCACGTGAGAACACGCAGGCCAACCCCATCCGGCCCTTACGCGGCGCCGCATGATGCTGCCTCAGGCGCTGACGCAAGGAGGACAGCAAGGGGTCATGCGTAGTGTCAGCCAAATCCTCGATGCTCAGCAAATGCGGCTCACGTTTGCCGCCGGCCGCACCCACAACGACAAAGGGCAGACCCTGCTGCAGCGCCCATGAGGCCAAATGAGCCTTGGCCCGAACTTGATCGCACGCATCAATCAAGCCATCCAACTCAAGGTCGGCCCCGTCCAACAGCGCCGGCCAATTCTTCTCATCGACAAACTCTTCGATGATGCGAACCTTGCATTCGGGGTGGATGTCGTGGATGCGCCGCCGCAGCGCCTCAGCCTTGGCCATGCCCAGCGTCGACCCCAGCGCCTGGACTTGGCGATTGATATTGGATTCCGCCACCTGATCAAAGTCGATCAAAGTCAGTGCCGCAACCCCGCTGCGCGCCAGCGCCTCAACAGACCAGGACCCGACGCCACCGAGGCCAACGACCGCGAAATGAGCGGCCCGCAGGCGCCGGTAATCGGCATCGCCATACAGCCTACGCAGACCTCCAAATCGACGTTCGGCGTCCGCGTCCATGGGCGCGTCGAGGTCTTGACTCTGGGGCGGAGCCTGGTTGTTTGGAATAGCGTGCATGGCGGGATGAAAAAGGCCCCGCAAGCAGGGCCTTGATAAGCAGGTGTTTGGCTGAAACTTATTTCAAGGACGCCAGGCGCTCTTTAGCCGCTTGAGCGGCTTCGGTGCCTGGATAAGCCTTGATCAAGTCGTCCAAACTGCGGCGCGCCGACTTGTTGTCCTTCAACTCGATTTGACTATTGGCCATCGCCAGCAAAGCCTCGGCGGCTTTGGGATGCTGAGGATTGCCGGAAACAAAGGCCTTGAAGGTCGCAATCGCGTCCTTGTAATCCCGTTTGCCGTACTGCGCATTGCCGAGCCAAAAGCGCACCGAGTCGATATAGCCGCTGGCCGGAAACCGACGCAAGAAACCGGCCATCGCCGTCGCCGCCTCGGCAAAATCGCCACGCCTGATCAAGCCCATCGCCGCGTCGTACTGCCTACGCTCCTCCGGGTCAACCTGAAACTCGCGTCCATCGAGCTGCACCTTTTGCGGCTCCAAAGGCTTCAAACGAGAGTCCAGCGACTGCGTCTGGTCATTGAGCTTGCGCTGAGTCTCGGACAAGTCGCGCGCCAACTGCTCGTTCTGGCCGCGCAGCTTTGACACCTCAAGGCGCAGGACGTCAATCTGACCATTCAGGTCAAGCATGCTGCGGCGCAATGGCCCCAGCTGCTCTTGCGCCTGCGCTGCGAGTTGTTCGATGCGCAGCCGCTGCGCATCTTCGCTTTGTTGAATCCGATTGCGCAATTCAATGATGGCCTTGCGCGCTTCATCATCATCGAACAAGGCGGCATGCGCCGAAAAGCTGACCAGCGCACTGGCCGCCAACGCTGCCAAGCTGCGGCCAAAGCCCTGGCGCTGAATTGAACGGTGCAGGCGCGGCAACGTCATCTCACTTGTCCTTCAACTCAACGCGGCGATTCTTGGCCCAAGCGGCTTCGTCGCTGCCCTGCGCTGCGGGCTTTTCTTTACCGAAACTGACCGGCTCAACCTGCGCCGCGCCAACACCCATCAGGCTCAGCGACTTGGCCACAGCCTCGGCGCGGCGCTGACCCAGCGCCAAGTTGTATTCACGGCCACCGCGCTCATCGGTGTGACCTTCCAAGCTGAGGGCCAGCTTGCGGTCGTTACCCAGGCGCTTGGCGTGAGCCTCAACCAAACCGCGGTACTCGTCCTTGACCACATAGCTGTCGAAGTCAAACAAGACCACGCGTTGGCTCGCCACGGCGGCGGTCAACTGAGCACCCAGATCAACAGTCGCCACCTTGGACTCGGCCATCGCTGTGCTGTTGGCACCGCTGTTTGCCGAGCTGTTTGGCGCCACGGGACGGGTCTCCACCGGAGCCGGCTCATCCAGTTTGACAGCGGAACTGCAAGCGCCCAAGGTCGCCAGCACCAACAAACTCATCGCAAAACGGGTCAACTTCATTCGGGTCACTCCTTCAAAAACGATCGCAAAAGCTTGCGGGGCCTACTTGCCAATCCACATTCAGACAGCAAACGAAGTCGCAATTATCCAACAACTTGGGCGGCTACCTTGACAGCCCGAAAACTCAGTCTCAAGAGCCAACATCAGCGCCCAAAGGGCCCCCAAGTTGGCTCCCGCACGTCGGCTGAGCTCGCCATCAACTTGGCCTTGATCCTGCCGTCCACCGTCGTGGTCATCAACACGTCACGTCCGCCTGCTCGCGTCGCGTAGACCAGCAAACGGCCGTTGGGCGCAAAACTCGGGCTTTCATCATCATTGCTGTCGCTGATCTGCTGCACCGTGCCGGCAGCCAGGTCCATCACGCTAAGGCGAAAGCTGTTGCCGCCCAAGCGCGCGATAAAGGCCATGGTTCGGCCATCCGGGCTGATCGCCGGGCTGATGTTGTAGGCTCCATTGAAGGTAACCCTCTCGGCCGCACCACCGGCCACCGCCATGCGGTAAATCTGCGGGCCGCCGCCGCGGTCGCTGACGAAATAGATCGAGCGGCCATCGGGAGAAAAGACCGACTCGGTATCGATAGACGAGCTTTGCGTGAGCCGCCGCAGGCCGCTGCCGTCGCGGTTCAGGATGAAGAGCTGAGAGCCCCCCTCACGCGACAATGTCAGCGCCACTTGTTGGCCATCGGGCGAGAACGTGGGCGCGCTATTGGTGCCGCGGAAGTCCGCCAACACCCGACGCCGGCCGGTCGAAATGTCCTGAATCCAGACCACCGCCTTGCGCGACTCAAACGACACATAGGCCAGCTCTTTGCCGTTTGGCGCCCAGGCCGGCGAAATGATGGGATCAGGGCTTGCCAAAGCGACTTGGCCACTCTCGCCGTCGGCATCGGTGATGCGCAGGCTGTAGCGCCCGCCGGCCTTGGTGACATAGGCCATGCGGGTGGCAAAAATGCCGCGCTCACCGGTCAGCTTTTGGTAAATCGTGTCGGCGATGCGATGGGCGCCCAGGCGCACATCCTCGGGCGCCACCGCGTGGGCCTCGCCGCCCAGGTCCTGGCCCTTGACCACGTCCCAGAGCTTGTAGCGCAGATCGACCCGGCCATCGGCCAGGCGCGCGGCGGAGCCGGCCGCCAGGGCGTCGGCATTGCGCGTCCGCCATTCGCTCCAGACCGGCTGGCTGGCCTCATACAGGCCGGCCGGCGCGTCGATGATGCGGAACTGACCGCTGCGCTCAAGATTGGCGCGGATGATGGCGGCGACCGGCTGGCCGGCGCGTGCCTCGTCGCGGAAGTCCGGCAGCGCGATCGGCAGCTGAGTCGCACCGACGCCGGAAATATCGACCCGGAACTGCGCGCGGGCCAAGGGGCTGAAGCCCATCAACGCAGCAGAACAGGCCGCCGAACAAGCACCGACGGTTTGGCGCAGCACGCTGCGCCGCGAGTGACGATTCAGAGACTTTGGCTCAGGCATTGGGTTCGCATTCATGGCTATCAATTGAGGTTATTTTGACCGAGCAAACCGGCGTCAAGCTTGCGTTTACATGCGCTTACAGCAGCACGATGTCGTAATGCTCGGTCTGGTTGGCCGGCTCGGCGGTCAGCGAGATCGGCTTGCCGATGAAGTCCGACAGGCCAGCCAGATGCTGGCTTTCTTCGTCCAGCAGCATCTCCACCACATTGGCGGCGGCGACGATGCGGAACTCCTTGGGCGAGAACTGGCGCGCCTCGCGCAAGATCTCGCGCATGATGTCATAACAGACCGTTCGAGCGGTCTTGACCTGCGCCCTGCCCTCGCAAGTCGGGCAGGGCTCGCAGAGCATGCGGGACAGCGACTCGCGCGTGCGCTTGCGCGTCATTTCGACCAGGCCCAGCTGGGTGAAGCCGCCCAGCGTGACCTTGGTGCGGTCGCGGCTGAGCTGCTTGCGGAACTCGGTCAGCACCGCTGACTTGTGCTCCTCACGGGTCATGTCGATGAAATCGACAATGATGATGCCGCCCAGATTGCGCAGCCGCAGCTGGCGCGTGATAGCGCCGGCCGCCTCCAGATTGGTCTTGAAGATCGTGTCGTCGAAATTGCGCGCGCCGACAAAGCCGCCGGTATTGACGTCCACCGTGGTCATTGCCTCGGTCTGATCGAAGATCAGATAGCCGCCCGACTTCAGATCGACCCGCCGCGCCAGCGCCCGGCTCAGCTCGGCATCGATATTGTTCAGATCAAAAATCGGCCGCTCGCCCATGTAATGCTCCAGCTTGGCGGTGGCCGCCGGCATGAAGCGCTCGCCGAAGCCGTGCAGCACGTCGTACTGCAGCTTGGAGTCGATGCGGACCTGGCCGGTGCGCTCGCTGACCAGATCGCGCAGCACCCGCTCGACCAGGCTCAGATCTTGGTGCAGCAAGCTGCCCGGAGGCGAATTAAAGCCCTTCTCGCGGATGGCCGCCCAGGCCTTGCGCAGGTAGGCAATGTCGGAAGCCAGCTCCTCGTCGCTGGCGTCCTCGGCATTGGTGCGCAAAATGAAGCCGCCCCCGCCGCCGTCCTCGGGCTTGCCGACCAGCGCCTGCATGCGCCCGCGCAGCAACTCACGCGCCTCGGGCGAGCCTATCTTCTGCGAGATTCCAATGTGCTCATCCTGCGGCAGGAACACCAACATGCGCCCGGCAATGCTGATCTGGGTCGACAGCCGTGCGCCCTTGGTGCCAATCGGGTCCTTGATCACTTGCACGGTCAAGGTCTGACCCTCGAAGACCAGGCGCTCAATCGGTGTCGCCACACCGCCCTCGGCATGCTGGCTGCGCACATGGCCGGGTGCACCGTTCACATGCAGGTCGGCCACATGCAAAAAGGCCGCTCGCTCCAGGCCAATGTCGATGAAGGCCGACTGCATGCCCGGCAATACGCGGGCCACCTTGCCCGAGTACACATTGCCGACCAGGCCGCGCTCCAAGCTGCGCTCGACATGCAATTCCTGCACCGCGCCGTTCTCGACCACGGCCACACGCGTCTCTTGAGGAGACCAGTTGATCAGAATATCTTCCATGGCCCTAATCTCGAATGTTGACGCATATCGGCAGCTGGCGGCCGATATGCGTCAAAACTAAACACCCCACTGCCGCAGCATTTGCGCCGTTTCAAACAAGGGCAATCCCATGATGCCTGAATAGCTGCCCTCGATGCGAGAAATCCAGGCCGCCGCCTGGCTTTGAATCGCATAGGCACCGGCCTTGCCGAAGGGCTCGCCGCTGGCGATGTAGTCACGAATTTGCGTATCGCTGAGCGGCGCAAATTCAACCACCGAGGTATTGAGTGCCTGAACGCGCCGCTCGCCCTGGCCCAGAGCCACCGCGGTGATGACGCGATGGCGGCGACCCGCCAGCAGGCGCAAGGTCCTGAAGGCATCCTCGGCATCCAGCGGCTTGCCCAGAATCTGCTGCTCGACCGCCACCGTCGTGTCCGAGCAGAGAATTGGGGCCTCGGCCAAGCCGCGTGCCGCCCTGCGCACCAAGGCCGCGTCCATTTTGGCCGCAGTCACCCGCGCCACATAGACCTCGGGCGGCTCATCCGCGATCTCGGCCTCCAGGCTTTCGGCATCTTCCTCGGCGCCGGCCAGCAGCAATTCATAACGCACGCCCAGCTGCTCAAGCAACTGGCGGCGGCGCGGGCTCTGCGAGGCGAGATAGATGAAATCCAAGGCTGCACTCATTCGCGGTCATTCACGGTGATAAGGGTGGCCGGTCATCACCGTCCAGGCGCGGTACAGGCCCTCGGCCAGCAGCACGCGTGCAAAAGCATGCGGCAGGGTCAGATCGGACAGGCGCAGGGTCTCGTCGGCGGTCGCTTTCAGAGCAGGCGCCAGACCATCGGGGCCGCCGATGATCAAGGCCACATCGCGGCCATCGCCCATCCACAGCTTCATCCGCTCGGCCAACTGCATGCTGGTGCGGCGCTCGCCGCGCTCGTCCAGAATCAGCCGGCGCACGCCGCGCGGCAAGGCCGCCTCGATGCGCAGCGCTTCGGCCGCCATCAATTGCTCGGCCGTCTTGCTGCCGCGCGTTTCGGCCTTGACGGCCTTCAACTCCAAGCGCATTTCCGGCGGAAAGCGCTTGGCGAAGTCCTCATAGGCCGTATCGGCCCAGGCCGGCTGGCGCTGGCCCACGGCCACCAAGAGCAAACGCATTCCTCAGTGCCGACCGACGATCAGGCGTCGCTGCTCTTCTTGCTGGCGGCCCTCTTGACGGCGGCCTTCACCGCTGGCTTGGGCGCAGCGCGTTTGACACCGACGGTCTTGGTGACGGCAGCCTTCTTGACTGCAGCCTTCTTCACCGCGGGCTTGGCAGCGCCGACCTTCAAGGTGCTGGTGGCCGGCGTCTTGTGATCAACCTCGCGGCTGCTGGTGGACGAGCGATCCACCGGCTTCTTGGCGGCTGGCTTTTTGACCGCAGGCTTGTCGGCAGCGGCCTTGGCCGCGACCTTCTTGCCCACGCCGGGCTTGCCCGGCAGCGACGCGGCGACCGCCTTCTGGGCGGGTTTTGCGGCGGTCTTCTTGGCGGCCTTCTTGGGCGCCACTTCTTCCTCGTCTTCCTCGGACGCCTTCACCAGCTTGGTCTTGCCGTCGCCCAGCGCCATCTTGACCGGCTTGCCGCCCCACAGCTCCTCCAAGTGGTAGTAGTCGCGGATGGCGGGCTGCATCACGTGCACGACGGCGGCGCCGCAGTCCACGATGATCCATTCGCCGTTCTCTTCACCCTCGCAGCGCAGCACGTCCATGCCGCGTTCCTTGACCGTGACGCGCACGGCCGAGGCCAGGGCCTTGGTCTGACGGTTGCTGGTGCCGGACGCGAGGATCACGCGCTCAAACAGCGGGGTCAGGTGCTCGGTGTTGAAGACCACAATATTCTGGGCCTTCACATCTTCCAAACCATCGACGATGGCGCGTTGCAGCTTACGAATGTCCATTCAGTACCTACTCACAGTAAAGACGGTGACGGGCAATATACCCCGCCACCGCGTCGCCCACCAAGGGGCGGATATCCTCGTTGCGCGAGGCCAGCTCGCGCACTTGGGTGGATGAAACCTGCATCGCCGGCATCGCCAGTTTCCGCATTTTGTTGGGCTCGGCTTGAAGGGCTTCCCCTACTTCGGCCGAACCCTGAACTTCTTGACCCGCGCGTGCGGCCACCGCCAGCGTGACCAGGCCGAGCAGCTCACGCCAGTCGCGCCAGGTGTGAAAACGCTGGAACTGATCCTGGCCAATCACCAGAAACAATTGCTCGCCCGGATAGGCCAACAAGCGCGCCTTGACGGTATCAATCGTGTAGCTGGCGCCGTCACGTTCGAGTTCGCTGTCGTCGAGCAAAAATCTCGGCTCGCCCGCCACCAACAACTCGGCCATCGCTCGCCGGTGCTCGGGTGCGGCTAGCCCACGCCCGGTTTTTTGCCAGGGTCGCCCGGCCGGCAGCCACAGCAATTGATCCAAACCCAGCTGAGTCAAGGCGCAATGCGCCAGGCTCAAATGCCCCAGATGAGGAGGATCAAAACTGCCACCGAACAAGCCGGTGCGCCGCCCTGCTACAGCCATAGATGGGTGGCCGGCTCGTGCGCCCAATCGCGTGGCCGCAGGAAATCGCTGTACAGCTTGGCTTCCTGCGTGCCGGCCTCGGGCGCCCATTGATAACGCCATTTTACGATGGGCGGCATCGACATCAGAATCGCCTCGGTGCGCCCGCCCGATTGCAGGCCGAACAAGGTGCCGCGGTCAAACACCAGATTGAACTCGACATAACGTCCGCGCCGGTAGGCTTGGAAGTCACGCTCGCGCTCGGTGTAAGCCAGGCCGTGGCGGCGCGAGACTATGGGCAGATAGGCGGGCACAAAGGCATCGCCGACCGAGCGCAGCATCGCAAATGCAGCCTCGAAGCCGCCTTCCGCATAGTCATCAAAAAAGATGCCGCCGATGCCGCGCGGCTCGTCGCGGTGCTTCAGATAGAAATACTCATCACACCAGGGCTTAAAACGGCCATACAGCGCCTCGCCATGCGGAGCCAAGGCCGCTTCGCAAGTGCGGTGGAAATGTTGGGCGTCGCGCTCGAAGCCGTAATACGGCGTCAAGTCCATGCCGCCGCCAAACCACACAACGGGTTCTGCATCGACGGGAAAGGCCGCGAACATGCGCACATTCATATGCACGGTCGGCACAAAGGGGTTGTGCGGATGTATCACCAGGGACACGCCCATGGCCTCGAACGGCGCACCGGCCAGCTCGGGCCGGTGCTGCGTCGCCGATGGCGGCAAGACCCGACCCCGCACATGGGAGAAGTTGACGCCGCCGCGCTCGAACACCGCGCCGCCCTCGATCAGGCGTGACAGGCCGTCACCTTCGAGTCGGCTGCCGGGCTCGCGGGTCCAGCCATCGCTGATGAACTCGCCGCCGTCGGCAGCCTGCAGGGCCGCGACGATGCGCGCCTGCAGGTCAAGCAGATAGTCACGTACGAGTTGCGTGTTCAACGCTTGACCGCCCGATAACCGATGTCCTGGCGGTATTGCTTGCCGTCGAACTGGATATTGACCAGGCTCTCATAGGCCAAGGCCTGGGCCTTGCGCACCGACTCGCCTAAAGCGGTCACGCACAGCACGCGGCCGCCTGAGGTCTGCAAATGACCGTCTACTTCGGCGGTGCCGGCATGGAAGACCATATGGTCTTCGGCGTCGGCCGGCAAGCCGGTGATCGCATCACCCTTGCGCGGACTGAGCGGATAGCCGCCGGCGGCCATCACCACGCCCAGAGCCACGCGCCGGTCCCATTGCAGCTCGACCTGGTCGAGCGTGCCGTCGGTCGCGTGCAGCAGCACTTCGAGCAGATCGCTTTTCAGCCGCATCATGATGGGTTGCGTTTCGGGGTCGCCCATGCGGGTGTTGAACTCGACCGTGCGCGGCTGGCCGGCGGCGTCGATCATCAGGCCGGCATAGAGGAAACCGGTGAACGGGATGCCGTCGCGCGCCATGCCTTGGATGGTCGGCATGATGATCTCGTGCATCGCCTTGGCGTGGACATTGGGCGTGACCACCGGGGCCGGCGAGTAAGCACCCATGCCGCCGGTGTTCGGGCCCTCGTCGCCGTCCTTGAGGCGCTTGTGGTCCTGGCTGGTGGCCAAAGACACCACATGCTTGCCATCGCACAGGACGATGAAGCTGGCCTCCTCGCCTTCCAGGAACTGCTCGATGACGACACGCGCGCCGCCTTCGTTGTGGACGACGCCGAGCTTGTTGTCTTCCAGAATCCAGTCGATCGCCTCATGCGCCTCGGCCAGCGTCATGGCGACGACCACGCCCTTGCCGGCAGCCAGCCCATCGGCCTTGATGACGATGGGCGCGCCCTGAGCGTCCACATAAGCATGAGCCGCAGCCGCATCGCTGAAGACCTCGTAGGCAGCGGTCGGGATCGCATGGCGCTTCATGAAGTCCTTGGCGAAGGCCTTGGACGACTCAAGCTGAGCAGCCGCCTTGGTCGGCCCAAAGATGCGCAGGCCACGGGCCCTGAACTCGTCGACGACGCCGGCGGCCAGATAGGCCTCGGGGCCGACCACGGTCAACGACACCTTTTGCTCGACGGCAAAGTCAGCCAGCGCTTTCACATCGGTGATGGCGATATTCGTCAGCCGGGGGTCACGCGCGGTGCCGCCGTTGCCGGGCGCCACATAGACCTGGCTGACCCGCTCTGCCTGGGCCAGCTTCCAGGCCAGCGCATGTTCGCGGCCGCCGTTACCAAGTACCAAAACCTTCATGCAAAGACCTTCTTATTCATTCGTGTTGATATTGGCATTGCTGTAGACGGCTTGCGCATCGTCCAGGTCTTCCAGCATGTCCAGCAGCTTTTGCATACGCACGGCGTCGTCGCCGCTGAGTTCGACCGTGTTCTCGGCCCGCATCGTCACCTCGGCCACCTCGGCCGTCAGGCCGGCGGCTTCGAGCGCGTTTTTCACTGCCTCAAAATCGGCCGGTGCGGTCAGCACCTCGACGGCGCCGTCCTCATCGGTGATGACGTCCTCGGCGCCGGCCTCCAGCGCCACTTCCATGATCTTGTCTTCCGAGCTGCCGGGCGCAAACACCAGCTGGCCGCAATGCTTGAACTGGAAGGCGACGGCGCCCTCGGTGCCCATATTGCCGCCGCATTTGCTGAAGCAATGGCGCACCTCGGCGACGGTGCGGACCTTGTTGTCCGTCATCGTGTCGATGATCACCGCCGCGCCGCCGATGCCGTAACCCTCATAGCGGATTTCATCGTAATGAATGCCGTCCAGGTTACCGGTCGCCTTGTCGACGTTGTACTTGATGCGGTCGGCCGGCATGTTCGCGCCCCTGGCCTTCTCCATCGCCAGGCGCAGACGTGGGTTTTCCTTGGCGTCACCGCCGCCCAAGCGAGCGGCAACGGTGATTTCACGGATGATGCGGGTCCAGATCTTGCCGCGCTTCTCGTCTTGGCGGCCTTTGCGATGCTGAATATTGGCCCATTTGGAATGACCAGCCATGTGGCTTTTGCTCCTGCTGGGTCTGCAAAATTGCGACCCACATTAGTTGGATAGACTGCGATTTTAGTCTTGAGCTCAGGGAACCCTCATGCCCGATCCGATTTTGCTGGCCAGCCATGGCCAAATTGAATGCCATCTGCTGCCAGCGTTAGCAAATCGGCATGGCCTGATCACCGGCGCCACCGGCACCGGCAAGACCATCAGCCTGCAGACCCTGGCCGAGAACTTCAGCCGCATCGGCGTGCCGGTTTTCATGGCCGATGTGAAGGGCGACCTGACCGGCATCTCGCAGGCCGGTGCGCCGTCGCCTAAGCTGCTGGCCGTTTTAAAGGACCGCGGCATTGAAGCCCCGACTCCCCTGGCCTGTCCGACCACGCTGTGGGATGTGTTCGGCGAGCAAGGCCATCCGGTGCGCGCCACCATCTCCGATATGGGCCCGCTCTTGCTGGCCCGCATGCTGGCCCTGAACGAGACCCAGCAAGGCGTGTTGCAAATGGTCTTCAAGATCGCCGATGACGCCGGCCTGCTCTTGATCGACATGAAGGATCTGCGCGCAATGCTGCAGCATGTCGGCGACAACGCGGCGCAGTTCACCACCCAATACGGCAATGTCTCGGCCGCCAGCGTCGGCGCGATCCAGCGCGGGCTATTGCAGATCGAGGCCCAGGGCGGCGACAAGTTCTTCGGTGAGCCTATGCTCAATATCGCCGACTTCATGCAGACTGAAGGCGGCCTGGGCGTCGTCAATGTCTTGGCCGCCGACAAGCTGATGAACGCGCCGCGCCTGTACGCCAGCTTCCTGCTGTGGATGTTGTCGGAGTTGTTTGAGACCCTGCCCGAGGTGGGTGACTTGGAGAAGCCGAAGCTGGTGTTCTTCTTCGACGAGGCCCATCTGCTGTTCAAAGACGCACCGGCGGCCCTGGTCGAGCGCATCGAGCTGGTCGTGCGCCTGGTGCGCTCCAAGGGCGTGGGCGTCTATTTCGTGACGCAGAACCCGCTCGACATTCCCGAGACCGTCTTGGGCCAGCTTGGTAACCGCATCCAGCATGCGCTGCGCGCCTTCACGCCGCGCGACCAGAAGGCCGTCAAGGCGGCGGCCGACACCATGCGGGCCAAGCCTGGCCTGGACATCGCGACGGCCATCACCGAGCTGGGCGTCGGCGAGGCCCTGGTCAGCCTGTTGGACGAAAAAGGCCGGCCCAGCGTGACCGAACGCGTCTTCGTGCTGCCGCCGGGCAGCCAGATCGGGCCGATCACGCCCGAGCAGCGCCAGGTCTTGATCAAGAACTCCTTGGTGGCCGGCGTCTATGAGGCGCTGGTCGACCGGGAGTCAGCGTTCGAGAAACTCAGGGGCGAAGCCGCTGGCGCGCAGGCGCCGGCGGGCAAGCCAGCCTCCAGCCAAACCGCCGCAGGCGCCGCCGACGACGGCATGCTCGGCGGCCTCAAGGAGCTGCTGTTCGGCCGCACCGGCCCGCGCGGCGGCCACCGCCCGGGGCTGGCGGAGACGGCCGCCAAGTCGGCGATGCGCACCATGGGCAGCTCGGTCGGCCGCGAGATCGTGCGCGGCGTGCTGGGCAGCTTGCTGGGCGGCGGCGCCAAACGACGCTGAGGTTGAGCGGCGCCAGCGGTTTGGCGCCGCTCCCGCCACCATTGGCGCCCCGCTCAGGCCGCCGGTCGCCGAGAGCTGGCGCGAGCGCTTGCTGCAGCCCATCATTGCCGCCCATCCTTGCCGCCACGGCCCAGACCACCCCACTCAACAATGACGTCGAATCCATTCGCGGCCGAGCCGACAGCCTCCGCCAAGCCCCTGCCACGGGCGCTACTGAACCGCGCGCTGAGCCAAATAGCGATCGTGTTGGGCATCACCGTGGTGTTCAGCGTCATCCAGATCCTGGTGTTTCGCCAGTCATGGAACATCGTCGTGCTCTACACCTTTTGTGTCAGCGCTTCATGCTCCGCGATGATCCAGTTGCTCAACCGCGCCGCAACCTCGGTGCTCAATCGGCGCCGGCCCGCGACCGAGCCCCCGCTGGAGTGGCCGGGTTGGCCCTGGATGGCCCCCTGTCTGGTGCTGGGCACCTTCTTGGGCGTGTCCATAGGCAATGAGCTCGGCAACCTCATCACCGGCCTGCGCAACCCCAGCCTGCACTCCGGCGACTTGCGCAATCTGGTCAGCATCTTGCTGATCTCGCTGGTGCCGGGCATGGCCGTGACCTTCTACTTCGTCGGGCGCAGCCGCATCGCCAACGCCAATGCCCTGCTGCAAAACGCGCAGCGGGTGGCCGCCGAGAACAAGCTGCGCCTGCTGGAGTCACAGCTGGAGCCGCATATGCTGTTCAACACGCTGGCCAATCTGCGTGTTTTGATCGGCATGGACCCGGCCCGTGCGCAGGCAATGCTGGATCAGCTGATTGCCTTCTTGCGCGCCACCTTGAACGCCTCGCGCAGCGGCAGCCATCCGCTACGTGACGAGTTCGCCCGGCTGCACGACTACCTGGCGTTGATGCAAATTCGCATGGGCTCCAGGCTGCGCCCGGTGCTGGACCTGCCGGCCGAGCTGGCTGAGCTCAGCATCGCGCCGCTGCTGCTGCAGCCGCTGGTCGAGAACGCCATCAAGCATGGGCTGGAGCCGGCGATTGACGGCGGCGAGCTGCGGGTCAGCGCGCGCCAGATCGGTCAGACCCTGCAACTGACGGTCAGCGACAGCGGCGTCGGGCTCAGCCCATCGAACTCCCTTGACACTCACGCAGGCACGGGCTTCGGCCTGCACCAGGTGCGCGAGCGCCTGGCCACCCAATATGGCGCCAGCGCACAACTCAGCATCGCTGCAGGCGCCGATGGCGGCACGCTGGTGACGGTGCAAATTCCTATCGAGAACGCATGATTAAACCCACTGCCCTGATTGCCGAAGACGAGCCGCTGCTGGCCGAGAACCTGCGCCAGGAGTTGGCGCGCCTATGGCCGGAGCTGGAAATCGTCGCAATGGCGCCGCATGGTCAAGCGGCGCTGGACGGCGCCTTGAGTTTGCTGCCCGACATCTGCTTCCTCGACATCCGCATGCCCGGTTTGAGCGGACTGGAGGCGGCGCAGGCCATGGCGGAGGATTGGCCCGAGGGGCGGACCTCGGCGCGACCATTCCCGCTGCTGGTCTTCGTCACCGCCTATGAGCAATACGCGCTGCAGGCCTTCGAGCGGGCCGCTGTCGACTATGTGCTCAAACCGCTACAGCCCGAGCGGCTGGCACAGACCTGCCGGCGCTTGCAGACGGCGCTGGCCCTGCGTCAAAGCGAAAACAAAGATGAGGCCAACCAGGGCGAGGAGAAAATCAATCAAGCGGTCGAACAACTGCGCCTGCTGCTGGGAGGCAACCCGCCGGCCGCACCCCAGCCCGCGCTGCGCCTGCTGCAAATCAACCAAGGCAGCAGTATCTTGATGCTGCCGGTCGACGAGGTGCTGTACTTCGAAGCGGCCGACAAATACGTGCGCGTGTTGACGGCCGAGAAAGAGCATTTGATGCGCACCTCGCTGCGCGAGCTGCTGCCCCAGCTCGACGGCACGCGCTTCTGGCAAGTGCATCGCAGCGTGGTCGTGCGCAGCGACGCGATTGACCGCGCGGTGCGGGATGAAACCGGCAAGATAACGCTACATCTGCACGCCAGCAAGGACCGGCTGGCGGTCAGCCGCATGTACGCGCATCTGTTCAAGGGCATGTGACCACTCGCGCCGGCCGCCCACCGCCGGCGCCCACATGCCGCAGTCCGTCGCTCTGAGCTGTTAGCAGGCGAAGGCGCTGAGCAAAATTACTGCACTTGCCGGCCTTGGGCCGCAAGCCAGCAGCAACAAAACTCATGCGCGAGGACTTCATGAAACACCTTCGACCAGCCAACAGGGCCGCAACGCCCGTAGGCTACAGAACTTCCATCATCAAATTTTCACTGATGCGGATCGGCCTGCTTGCACTGGGGCCCTTGACGCCAACGCAGGCCCAGGCCCAGGCTTTCGATACCGTCAGGTTGTACGGCGCCAAGATTGCCCAAGACGGCGGCACGATGGGCGGTGGCCTTAGCAGCGCCCCCAAGTACAGCGGATCCAAACAGCAGCACTTTCAGGGCTTCCCCTTGATCGACTACCGCTGGGCCAGCGGCGCTTTTGCCGGCACCGGCAATGGCATCGGCTACAACTTCAGCCGAGCAGGCACGCCCAACTCAGCCTTTGGCCTGCGTCTGACCGCCGATCTGGGGCGCAAGGAGTCACTCGATGCCAAGCTCAAGGGCCTGGGCGACGTCAAGATCAGGCCCGAGCTCGGTGTCTTCTTCAACCACGGCTTGATCGAGGGTTTGGAGGCCACCTCGTCGTTGCGCTATGGCTCCGGCAACTCGCAGCGTGGCCTGGTCGCCGACCTCGGCCTGAGCTACTCGCGGCCGGTTGGCACGCGCACGATGCTTGGGCTTGGCGTGGCGGCGTCCCTGGTCAACGCCGACCATATGCAGAGCTACTTCGGCACCGACAAGGTTCAGGCCGGCAACAGTGGCCTCGCCGTCTACAGCCCCAAAGCCGGTCTGCGAGACCTGCGCGCCAACGCCTTGCTCAGCTACAGCGTCAACCCGCGCACCGGCGTGTCGCTGGGCCTGAGCGCCGGCTATCTGGGCCGCGAAGCCAAGGCCAGCCCATTGACCCAACAAGCCTCGTCGCTGAGCGTGTTCGCCGGCGTCAGCTATCTGTTTTGAATCATCAAACGCAAACATTCACAGGAGCGAAAACCATGCAAACCAGTTATTTCAAGCGACTCATCATCTGCGGCTTGCTCGCCAGCCTGGCGGCCTGTGGCGGCACCAGCGAGGACGGCAACACCGTCCAGGTCGACGGCATCAATGTCAAAAGCACCCTCAACAAGACCGGCAGCTACAACGTCGAAATCACCGGCTCCAACAACGAGGTGACGATCACGGCCGGCAACAAGGTAGGCCGCCTGGAAATCACCGGCATCAACCATGACGTTTGGATTCAAGCCACTGCCGAGGTCGACAGCATCGACATCGCGGGCTCGGGCAACACCGTGCATGTGCCGCTGGGCTTCAAGACCAAGCTGACCAAGAGCGGCAGCAACAACGATATCAAGGAGGGTTGAGAGGCTGAAAACTTTTTACTGCGCGACCGCCATGCGTCGTTGGCCGGATGTTGGCTCCGACATCACATTTGCTTCGCAAATATGAGTCTCGCCGCAACTTCGTTGTCGAAATCCTCACGTACAGGGAGTACGTTGCGGTTTCTGCGCTCCGTCCGCCTAGCCTGACGGCCGCTCGCTACAA
>JADMJQ010000029.1:0-920 GCA_018780415.1 Roseateles sp.
CCGCACGCGCGCTCGATAGGCCTTCAAGTGATCGGCGGATGTCGGCCGTCACGTCCTGACTGCGGATCCCGAGAGCAAGGCGCTGGACCTCAGAGACGCCGTTCCGGCGTAGCGCGCTGTCGATGTCGGGACGCAACGCGGCCAAGTCTCGAATGGTGCGGCCGAGATCGTTGCTAGAACCCATCCAGTCGCACAAACTGGATTTCGTCGAGACGTTAGCCAGGAAAGCGGCCGAGTGACCCGCCAAACCCCCAGTCATGGTCTGAAGGTCCGACAGGCGCTTCGGCAACACGCTCTCCAGCGCGCTTCGCTGCTGCAGGTCGGTCTTCAGCATGTCGAGGATGCGTTGGTCCGCCTTCAGAGAGTGTTGCAGTGCGCTCGAAGGCTCCAGCATCGCCTTGAGCTCCGTTGTGGGATCCAGCAGTTCCCGCTGCCTTTGCAGCTCATCGAGGTGGCGACGGATCGAATCGGACATGGTGAGAGATTCCTTGGAGGCTCACAGTGTCGCTTTTGGGCCTTACGGGGTCACTGCCAACCCGGGGCGATTCACCTCAACATCAATCGAATTAGAGTGATGTTCCATAGTATGTCCGTCATTGCGCTAGCGCTCCAGAAGCGGACGCATGTCAAAGTATCGCATTGACATTCAGCGCAAACTGCCCATGGTCAGCTAACCAGCCGGTTCCTAGATGCTAAGGTCTGAGTCGCCCCGGGGCGATTCAGAGAGGCAAACAACGGCGGCTGTGCGCTGGCAAAAGCGCTCAAGCTTGACCCACCGTTGTTTGTCCTCTCGATTGAAGGGCTAGGCGTTTTGGTTAGGGGTCGCTGGTGGCGATGCGAAAGAAGCGTGCTGCGCCCACAAGGGTAGGCGTCATGACCCGTAGAGCTTGTGGATTGCGAAAAGTGCGGCCGCA
Source organism: Roseateles sp. (assembly GCA_018780415.1). Classification (GTDB taxonomy): domain Bacteria; phylum Pseudomonadota; class Gammaproteobacteria; order Burkholderiales; family Burkholderiaceae_C; genus Paucibacter_A. Next base: position 915 of record JADMJQ010000029.1, read on the forward strand.
ACTCCA
>JADMJQ010000029.1:992-11043 GCA_018780415.1 Roseateles sp.
GAGGGTTTGTCCCCATCAATCGCGTCAAACATCCAAGACTCGCAAACAAACCAGATTGGAGGTCCAACACTCCAGATTAGTATCACCGCAGTGATCCACTCCTTGCTTTTCGGGGGGGACGAGACCGCCCACCATGATGTCAGCGCTGCAACTACCGCCAACACACTAACAAGAGCTCGTATCGCCTTCAATCTATCGTGAGTCATATGGGCTCCTCAAGAACTTCTGCCGATTGTGCGCTACAGTGAACGCGCGAGACCGCCTCGAAACGCCTAACAAGGCTGTCCAAAAACCCCAAATCCACATCCACATCCACATCCACTCCCGCCGTCCGGCGCGCGTGAGTGGATGTCAAATCGAGTTGCTGGATTCATAGCTTAAATGAGCTGGATGGCGTTTTCACTGCCCCTCAAAGCGCAGCCCGAAGGCGATTGTGCCGCCTGAGAGCCGGGCTATTGAATCCCGGTTTGCCCGAAGCCCGCTTTCGACAGCTTCTCGATGTTCTGCACCTTGTAGTACAGGTTCCACTGCGCCTTGAACTTGGCCTGGCCGCGGTGGTTCAGCCGGCTCAAACGCTTGTTGTGGCGCAGGTTGGCAAACACGGGCTCCACGGTGCCAAGGCGTTGGCTGTACAGCTGGCGGCCTCGGGGCGAGTCGATGGCTTGGCGCATGCGTTCGCTGGGATGGCTGGGTGTTGGCGATTGCATCGAACTGCCCCACCGCGATCACGCAATACTGACCCACTGCTAGAGGCTACCCCAAGGTGCCTGCGTTAGTAGATTGGGATTGATTTTCGTCGTTGGATGAAGCTCCTTTCTTGCGTGGATTGGAAGACTTGGGTCTCGTGGCTGCCGTTGAACTGCTGTGCTTGAAGCGCCAGGATTCGTTGCCGGTCTCGACGATGTGGCAGTGATGAGTGAGACGATCCAGCAGCGCCGTGGTCATCTTGGCGTCGCCGAAGACGCTGCTCCATTCGCTGAAGCTCAGGTTGGTGGTGATCGCCACGCTGGTGTGCACGTAGAGCTTGGACAGCAGGTGGAAGAGCAGCGCGCCGTTGTGCGCGGTCTCGGTGAAGGCGGTGCTGTGGAGCCTGCGCACCAGCGCTTCATCGACGGTGCTGTTGCCGAACTCGAACCCTGCGAGGTCTCGGTGCGCGGGGAAGCGCGCGGCCTTCATCTGGTAGCCGATTGAGCGCACCTGCCGCTCGGCCCCTTCGGCCTTCAGCAACTGGTCCACCAGCGCCTCGGGCTCCAATGCGGCATGTCGGCAGTGCGCGAGCAGCTCGGGCCAGTTGGCGGCCATGCCGTGCAGCTTGAGTGCCTTCAGGCGCGTGACGATCTCGGTGCTCATGGGCGTGTCTCCCTCAGTCGGTCGTAGCGCTGCACATCAGCGCGGGGCTCTTCCTTCAGGCTCGGCGTGCTGGTCTCGACCGGCGCAATCTGGCCGTCCTTGAGCCGGGCCAGCACATTGAGCACATGCTTGGCGCTGGGCCGGCCGGCCTCCAGTGCAAGATCCGCGGCCACCAGCACCGCGTCCAGTCCATGCACCGGCACGGCTGCCAACACCTGCGTCATGACGCGATCGCCGCCCGCGTGGCGCAGCAGGTGCCGCTGCAATGTCTGCAGCGCCTCGGGCATGGTCTTGAACGGGGCGCCATTGCGCAACGCGCCAGGCTTGGTCTCCACCAGCTCGATGTAGTGCTGCCAGTCGTAGAAGGTCAGGTCGCGCTCGAAGCTGCGCGCATGGCGCGCGACCTGCACGCCCCCGGCCACAAGCTCTACATGCGCGGGGTAGACGCGCAAGCTCAGGATCGCGTTCACATGTCGGGTGGGCACGCTGTAGCGGTTGCGCTGGAAGTGGATCAGCCCGGTGGCCGACACGCGCACCTGGTGCTCCACGTAGCCGTTGAAGGGCTTGGGACAGGGCATCAGCCGTGCCTGCTCGTCCTGCCAGACCTCGGCCACCGTCAGTGCCGGCCACTCCGGATGGTGGTTCTCCTCCCAGCACTGGCGAAGTCGGGCCAGCGCCGCTCGGCGGCCTCGCGCCAGACCTGGCGACGCCTGTCCTGCACGTTTTTCTCGACGATGCCCTTCTCCCAGCCCGAGGCGGGGTTGCAGAACTCAGGCTCGAACAGGTAGTGCGAGCACATGGCCTGGAAACGAATGTTGACGCTGCGCAGCTTGCCGACGCCGACCTTGTCCACGGCAGTCTTCATGTTGTCGTAGATGCCGCGACGCGGCACACCGCCGAAGGCCGCAAAAGCCCGGGCGTGGGCATCGAACAGCATCTCGTGGCTCTGCGTCGGGTATCTGTGGAGCTACTGCACGACGGCATATGACGAGCTGCGTGCCGTGATCTTCGACTTCGCGGACAGCCGTGGCGGCCAGCACGTCCGGGCCTTCCTCGGCTTGAACGAAAGTGGGAATTCAGCCTGGCAAGGCAAGCTCGTTTGCGACGATTTCTCCGGCTACAAAGCCTGCTTCGAGCTGGGCGTGACCGAGGCGGGATGCCTGGCCCACGCTAGACGCAAGTTCCATGAGCTGTGGGCCAACCATGGCAGCCAAGTCGGCGAGCAGGCACTGAAGTTCTTCGGTGAGTTCTACGAGATCGAGCGCGAGGTCCGTGAACTTGATCCCGATGAGCGCAAGCGCCTGCGGCAACTGCGCTCAAGACCCGTGGCCGACGCCTTGCGGCAATGGTTGAGTGGGCAACGTCAAAGGGTGCCGGAAGGTTCTGCCACGGCCAGGGCCATCGACTACAGCCTCAAGCGTTGGCAGGCGCTGACGCGCTTCATCGACGATGGCGACTTACCTGCAGACAACAACTGGGTCGAGAACCAGATCAGGCCCATCGCCCTGGGGAGAAACAATTGGCTCTTCGCTGGCAGTCTGCGTGCAGGTCAGCGCGCGGCGGCCATCATGAGTCTGATGCACTCGGCGAGGCTTAACGGACATGAACCGCACGCCTATCTCAAGGACGTTCTAGAGAGGCTGCCCACGCAGCCGGCCAGTCGGATTGCTGAGCTGCTGCCGCATCGCTGGCAAGCCGCACTTTGAGCGCAGCGGCACCAGGCTGGTAGCCTGTGCGCATGAACATCCGAAAGACTCCCGCACGCAGCAAAGAACCTGCGCTCATCTACGAACTGCTGGTGCGCCTGGAAGGCATCGAGCCACGCATCTGGCGCCGACTCTGGGTGCCAGGCACGGTGACGCTGGCCAAGCTGGACCGCGTGATCCAGACCACCATGGGCTGGACCAACAGCCATTTGCATGAGTTCTCGATAGCCGGCAAGCGCTACGGCATGCTGATGGACGAAGATTGGCCCGACGAGGACAACCCTGTGCTCGAAGACAAGCGCTACAAGCTCGGCCAAGTCCTGGGTGAAGTCGTTCGAGACTTCCGCTATACCTACGACTTCGGCGACAACTGGCGGCACACGGTCATGGTGGAGCGGACCATGGCCGCTGATGAGATCAACACCTGGCCCCAATGCCTAGCAGGGCACAACGCCTGTCCACCGGAGGACGTCGGTGGCATCGGCGGCTATGCGGATTTCCTGGAGGCCGTCGGGGACCCCGCGCACGAGGAATACTTTGCGATGCGCTGCTGGTGTGGCGGGCCGTTCGATCCCTTTGGCTTCGACATCAATGCCACGAACGCTGCGCTACGCAAACTCCGCTGACCCGATGCCGTCAAGATGACTTGGGCGGACGCTTACTGCTCAAGTCCGAGTGCAAGAGATCAACGGCGAACTCCGCCCCCGGGCGGTGCCGACTCCACTGCGGTCGCCAAAGCCTGCACACGATCCCCGATGGGATGCCTACCTGATGCGCCAGACTGCGTAGCCCCCACTTTGGCCCGCTCTCCTTCACGCTTAACGGGGGTGTGCCGCCTCCTGAGTCTCAGTCGTCAACCTAGGGGCTGACGACCAAGTTCTTTTATGCTTCAATCATTGCATAACGCGTTACTAGGGCGGCATTTTCGCAAGAACCCATGAAGTGCTATTGCATCGAAGTTATGGGCGATGGTGGCGGTCAGAACCGGCAGCAAGCTCTGTGCAGCGGCCGGGCCTGAGTCAGGCGTCCGCTCTGCAAAGACAAGTTTGGGTCAACTTGCCCTGCTTTCACCCATCCCTTTTGATGAAGCGATTGCCGTTCCGTTCGCGTACTAAGAGCAGGCTATTGGAGACACGATGCCGACACCCACTTTCCAGCGCCTGGACTTGGCGCAGTTCGAAGCTCTGCTGAGTAAGTTCCCGTTCACCCGCAAGGTGAATGCCGTGCACATGCACCATACATGGCAGCCTCGGCGAGTCGACTTCCGCGGTCACGACACCATTGTGAGCATGTGGCGCCACCATACGCAGGTGAACCGCTGGAGCAACATCGCCCAACACCTCACCATCGACCCGGAAGGCTTCGTCTGGCTGGGCCGCAATTGGAACGTGGCGCCGGCAAGCGCGGCTGGGCATAACGGCAGCACTACTGCGGGGCCCTTCATGTTCGAGATGGTGGGCGACTTCGACACCGGCCGCGAACCCTTCAACGGTGCGCAGAAGGAGGCGGCGCTGCGAGTCGTCGCGCTTGTGCAGCGGCGCTTCGGCCTGAGGCCGGCCACGCTGCGCTTTCACAGCATGATGTCGACCAAGACCTGCCCCGGCTCCAGCATCGACTATGACGAGACGCTGGACGCCGTTGAGCAGCTTCACGCCGAGCTGGACGCCGCCAGTGGGCAGGGTGGCGCACGCGACTTCGCTGCGATGTCCCCGTTCCCCGATGAGCAGGACCTCGTGCTCCGGCAGGCCATCGAGGCGCTCACGCGCGTGTCGGACGTACAGGGCGAGCGCGGCGACGTGGAGCACGACCACAGCGAGGACGAGTGTCGCGATTGCCAGGATTCACCCGCGACAGCAACAGCAACATCGGCTACGCGAGGTGGCTCTGGGCTGGACGCGGCCACGCTCGCTGCAATGCGGCCGCATCTGGTGAACCTGCGTTCCGGTGTGTTCTCGGCCGACGGTGAGTTCAAGTCGACGCCCCAGGACGTGGACGCAATCTTCGAGGAGCACCTGCCACGTGCCCTTTCCGCGCTGCCCGCCGGTGGCAAGCTGCAGTTGTTGTTCTACGCTCACGGCGGCCTCGTATCCGAAGCAAACGGTCTTCGCGGCGCGCACCGACACATCGGCTGGTGGGGAAAAAACGATGTCTACCCGATCTATTTCATCTGGGAGACGAGCTTCTTCGAGACCATCGGGCAGCTGTTGTCACGCGCGCGCGGTGGCACTCGCGCCGTCACGCGCGACCTCGCCGACTACACGACCGATCCGCTGATCGAGACCGCCGCGCGCGTGCTGCAGGGCCCGCGCATCTGGGGTGGCATGAAATGGAGCGCCGAGCGCGCCTCGCAGCCAGGCGGCGCGGCAGACTACGTGGCACAAAAGCTGAAAGCCTTCTGCGACAAGCACGGCGCAGCGGTGGAATTGCACGCGATTGGACACAGCGCCGGGTCTATCTTCCACGCGCACTTCCTGCCGGCTTGTCACGCTCTCGGTGTGCCGGTCTTCAAGACGCTGCAGTTCCTGGCGCCTGCGGTCCGCGTGGACACCTTCAAGCGCCAACTGCTTGCCGGCCTTGCCCAGGGCCACATGGCCGCCAACGTCAGCGTGTTCACAATGAACCGGGACTACGAACGAAGCGACGATTGCGCCCGCGTTTACCGAAAGTCTCTGCTCTATCTCATCTTTCATGCGCTGGAGGATGAGCGCCGCACGCCCATCCTCGGCCTTGAAGAAAGCTTGCGCGTCGATGTCGAACTCAAAGCCTTCTTCGGCCTGGGCGGCAGCGCGGGCAAGGGCGAGGTCGTGTGGTCGAAGAGCCCGTCGGACACCGGCCGCTCGGCCAGCCACTCCGAAACGCACGGCGGCTTCGACGACGATGCCCCGACGATGAACAGCGTCGCGCGCCGCCTGCTGGGCGTCGCCGATGCACATCCCATCAAAGATTTCCCGGTTGGCAGCCGCGCCGTGGAACGCGCCTGGGCGGACGAGGTCGATTGGCCCGCGGACTGGCCAACTGGTAACGCCGCGGCAGCACTGCCCGCGCAGGCAGCGGCAGCGTGGGGCCCCGTGTCCACGGCTGCTGCGTGGTCGACGGGGGCTGCAGGTAAGGCTCCACCCATGACGCCCACTGGTCACGGGCGTCGCATTGCGCTGTGCATGGGCGTGGATGCCTATCCGGACCCCCGCCATCGTCTTGCCGGCTGCACCAACGACGCCAGAGCCTGGGCCGGCGCACTTGCCGACTACGGCTTTGAGGTGCGCCTTCTGCTGGACGCGCAGGTCACACGCGCCGCGATGGACAGCGAACTGCGCCGCCTGATGACGCAGGCCCGCGCTGGCGACGTGATCGCGGTGCAGTACGCCGGCCACGGTACCCATGTGGACGACCTCGACGGCGACGAGGTCGATGGCCAGGACGAAGCGCTCTGCCCGGTGGACTTCGCGAGCGGCGCCCTCTACATCGACGACGACATCGCCGACGTGCTCGCGCTGCTACCCGAAGGCGTGAACCTCACCCTCTTCATGGACTGCTGTCACTCTGGCAGCAACACGCGCTTCGCCGTCGGCCTGCAGCCCGGCGCTGCCAGCTTGCCGGCAGGCTCTAAAGCCCGCTTCGTGGAACCAGACGCTGCCCTGCAGCAGGCGCATGCGCGCTTTCGTGGCGGCGCGGGCTCCCGCGCCAGCCGCACCGGGGGCCAGGAGCAGATGCGACACGTCAAGTTCGCAGCCTGCAAGGACGACGAGGTTGCTCTGGAAAGCGCCGGCAGCGGGGAGTTCACGCGCCGCGCGTTGCGCGTGCTGCAACGCCCTCGCCAGGGCCTGAGCAATGACGGCTTCCTGCAGGCCGTGCTGTCTGAATTCGGCAGTGCGGCGCGCCAGACCCCCCTGCTCGACTGTACGAAGCCGGCGCGCGGACAGGCGCTGCTGCAGCCACTCGGGCACGCTGCCGCTGATGCAGGGGGCAAGCGAGAACTCGAGGCTTCGTCTGATGCCGGCCTCGTGCCCGCGGTCGCTGCTCTGACCGAAGCCGTGAAGCTGCTGAGCCGGAAGCTGTCCTCGTGAGCGAAGGTGCGTCCAGCACTCAGCAGGCCGTGGCTGCGGACGCCGCCAGCCGCGACGAGCCCAGCACGGCGGAGCCCGTTGCTGAAGCCCCTCAGGTTGTCCCAACTCCACCAGGTGCGCCCTACCAACTGGGCAACGGAGTGCTGAGAGACTCGGTGCGGCCGCATGAGCGCCGTGCCGGCGAGCCGATCTACCGGCCGCTGCGCATCTACACCGTCGACCCTTCTCACCACCAGCTCGAAGGCGCGATCGCGACCGTCAACGTCGCTTACGAGCCGCTGCGGGACGGTCCGGTGGGCGCGCTTCTGGAGGTGGAGGACATTGATGCCGCCTCGGGCCACGCCAACCGCAAAGCGAATCTGGACGACCCCTTCGTGCTGATGACCGACGGCTATGAGCCCTCGCCGTCGGACCCGCGCTTTCACCAGCAGATGGTTTACGCCGTCTGCAGCAACGTGTACTCCGCCTTCCGCACCGCGCTGGGCCGCACACCAGGTTGGGGCTTTGGCGGCGCCTCGAGGCCGGCGCGGCTGGTGATCCGACCGCACTTCGCGCAAGAGGCCAATGCGTACTACGAACGCGTTGGAGACTGTGGCGAGCTGCGCTTTGGCTACTACGCCGCCGGCGAGCACCCGACCGACCGCACCCTGCCCGGCGGGATCGTGTTCACGTGCCTGTCGCATGACATCGTCGTTCATGAGATGACCCACGCATTGCTGGACGGCTTGCGCGCGCATTTCATGGTGCCCACCAACCCGGACGTGACCGCTTTCCATGAAGCGTTCGCAGACATCGTCGCGGTGTTCCAGCATTTCAGCTATCCGGAGGTTGTGCGAGCCGCCATCCGCCAATGCCGCGGTGCGCTGAACCAGTCCGCGCTGCTCAGCGATATCGCGCGCCAATTCGGGCACACCACCAGCGGCGGCGGCGCGCTGCGCACCGCCATCGACACCGGGCAGGCGCGTCGCTACCGAGCCGAGCTCGAACCGCATGAGCTCGGCAGCGTGCTGGTGAGTGCGGTCTTCGAAGCCTTCACCACCGTGTTCGACCGCAAGACGCAGGCCCTCGTACGGCTGGCCACGGGAGGCACTGGCGAGCTTCCTGTGGGCGAGCTGCCGCACGACCTGCAACAACTGCTGGCGGCGCGCGCAAGCAAGCTCGCCAGCCAGTTCATCGCCATCTGCATCCGCGCCATCGACTACTGCCCGCCCACAGGCATGATGTTTGGCGACTACCTCCGTGCCCTCATCACCGCCGACCACGACCTTGTGCCCGACGATCCGTGGGACTACCGCGGCGCACTAATTGACGCGTTCTGGCGTCGCGGCATCTACCCGCGCTCGGCGAGCCATTTGTCCCAGGATGCACTGCGCTGGCGGGCGCCCCGCATAGCCCTGAAGCCCGTTCCTGATCTTGACTTTGCCACTTTGAAATTTCGTGGCGATCCGGCGCAAGCGGCGGACGCTGATGAACTGCGCCGGCAGGCCGATGCTCTCGGCGCGTTCGTGACCCTGCCGGGCCATCTGGGTGAGTTCGGTCTGGTGGCCGCAGGCGATGCGCGCCTGGAATCCGGCGACACCGTCGAGCGGCCGATGGTGCAATCCATCCGCTCGGCCCGCCGTGCCGGTCCAAGCGGCCAGGTCGTGTTCGACCTTGTGGCTGAGGTGACTCAGGCAATGCATGTGGCGCCCGGACCGGACGGGCCGGGCTTCACTCACCACGGGGGCTGCACCATTATCCTTTCACCCGAAGGTGAGGTGCGTTTCGTCGTGCTCAAAAGCCTGCTGGCCGACGGTCGCGTTGGCCGCCGCCGCGACTACCTTCTCAGCGAACTCGGTCAGCGCCACTGGCGGCTGGTCGGCAATCAGCTTGTGCCATCGGAAGGCTTGTTCCGCACCATGCACGTCCATGGCCGCGGCTGACGCTGCGGAGTTTTGGAATAACCCAGCTCTATGGCCTGTTGCGCAACCGCTGTTGACGTGCTTAATTGTTGCTAGCCAAGTTGCTAACTGTTAGACCGCACATTAAGAACGCCAGTTCGCATGGGGCGAAGTCACACTCATATGGAGTTCGCGATGAAGGCATTGCTACAACGGCTGATAAAGCCTTCATCTACGAGAGTTTCAAAAAAGGCGCCGGGGGTGAAATCCGCCGTCAATCTCGATCAGATATACAAGACGGTCCAAACACTGAGTATCGTATGTGGCGGTGCTTGGATACTGTGGCAGTATTTCGAGCACGTCGACGAACAGGAGCGCATGAAAACAGAACAACTCCGTTTGTCTAACGAGCAGCAACGTGCGTCAAATGCTCAAACTCTCGCACTTGCTCAGACAGAACGCGAAACGAAACAGATAGGACTTGATCAACAGAAGGCCAGTTTGCGGCAATTTGAACTTACTGCGTCAACCGAAGCCCAACGCGCGGCTACACTTCTTGAGCAACAAAAGTTCTCGCTGCAACAGAGTAGGCTTCTTGCCGATACGGAGATTCGCAAACATGAACTAGCTGTTCAAACAGCGGAAATGGACAATAAACTCAAGGCTGTCGATTTGAAGTTAAAGGAACAAGGCAGGATAGCGGGAGATGCGGACATAGATATAGACTGCGAAAAGGACAAAAGCTACTTTGGCGTCTTCAATGTTATTATTGAAAATACTTCAGCAATTGATGTCGAATTGTCGGCAGCGGTGAATCATAAGTATATCGGCAAACTTACGCCGCCCAATCAAGCCACACCCGGCCTACCGTCGGTCGGGAGACCAAGAAGCCGCGACGAATCGGATTCATTGGCACGATTCTTATCTGGGAACTTTGGCGATGACTCAGTTTTAGATGCAAATCTCGACATTGCCACCGTCAACGCACCACCAATCGTGTTGACGGCCCAGCGTTCCCGCGGGCGTATCGCATGGACCAATGTTGGCGGAC
>JADMJQ010000029.1:11053-16780 GCA_018780415.1 Roseateles sp.
GCGCCGCTTCGATGGCAGCGGGGCGGCGGAGCGACAAAACTTCTTAGGCCGGGAGATCAGTCCTTGTTCCAAGAAAACTTTGTCGTCTCAGCACCAGCCGGCACTTGGTTGGCAATAGTCCACTCTGTATCGATTGATGGGGCAACGGGCGGAGATGGACTGTTTCACTACACGCGATGGATACGGCTTCCCGAATGTAAGGAAGAAAGTGCCAATCTCCATACAAATCCCACGGCAACGAAGAAATAAAGAGATAGCTTGTTGGCCCTCAATCCCGGCCCGAGTGAGCCTGCCTGTTGGCGCCGACGCCGAATTAAGCCACGTTTGGCACCAGTGCCGACATTCCGTTGAGCCATGCGGATTGACTGATAGCCCACATAGGAACTGAGGTTTTGGTCACCAAAGGCGGCTCACTCAAATGTCGGCACGGTGGCTGAGTTCCGGACCGGCGCCAACTGTCTGCGTAGCCCCCCACTTTGGCCCGCTCTCTTTGCTGTTATGGCGGGAGTTGATGTCACCAACGATCTCAAATGCACTTCTTGGCAACCCATTTTTGAGCCCAAAAGGGGCAATTTCACGCATTCTCTCTACACTTTTTGAACGCTGGAATCAGCGTACCAGGAACTCCCATTTAGGCAACGTGTACTATTTGTGCAGTGCATAAAAGTCCTTTGGATCCTTTGACTCGCCCAATGTTTACAGGCTCACTCACTCTCCTCAGGCTGCGAACTATTTTCCGATCATCATTTTTAGGCCTTGAATTTCAGCTCCAAATGGACCCGCTTGGAGCATCTTTTTGACCCCCAGAATTCGGACACAAAACGGCTAGTTCGGGGCAGCTAAAAAGCAGTCGATTACTTGGTTGTGCCTTGGATCGAGGGCGCCAGAACTTCGTCAAAGCAAGCACGTTCGGCCTCGAGGGTAGGCAACTTAAGCCGCACAAGCGCCACTCCTGGGCAATATGCGCCCGAAACGGGTGATTTTTGAGAAAACTGGGCCCAAATCACCCAGAAATTGGCTGTTAATGGGCAATCTGCACCCAGATTTCTCAAAATTCTTGCTTTTTGGGTCTAAATTGCCCACCAAATCTGGTTTTGTGGGCAATATTCGCCCACTGAAAATACCACTTTGGGGGCAAATGGCCCGCGTTTGCCCAAGCCGGCAGCCGTCGAGCCAATTTTTGACCCCATTTTGGAGTCGCCGAATCCTCTAGTTTTTCTTCATTTGTTGGAAGAGCCCCTTTGCGGCACTGGAAGCCGTCGGGATCGTGGCGACCGTGGTCAACGCGCGCCACTCAAGATAGGGCCCGGTCGCAAGACCGGTGTGGGCGCTGCGCAGTGGCTCGCGACCCTGGCGCGGTCTGGCTTGTTGCCGGCCTCATTCATTGCCAAGAGCTTCGCATCGCCGAACACGGTGACCCATTCGCCAAACGACAAGTTGGTGGTGATGATCAGCGAAGTTTTTTCGTAGAGCTGGCTGATCAGATGGAAAAGCAAGGCCCCACCCGAGGCGGGGAACGGCAAATAGCCCAGCTCATCCAGAATGACAGCGTCAATCTGCACCAGTTGCTTGGCCAAGGTGCCCGTCTTGCCTTGCTGCTTTTCCTTCTCCAACGCATCCACCAAATCGACTGCATTGAAGAAGCGGAGTAAGCGGCTGGCCGTGGCATCTTGTGATGAGGTCGCTGGTGGCTGAGCATCGTGTCCATGGCGAACATGGCAGGTGCAATCAGAGCGAAGGCAGCGCGGATCGTCGCGAGCTGGCTCAACGTCGCCGTGTTGCCCGTGGTGGTTTTCGTCCGATCGACAGCGTTCTCTCTGACGAGTCGAGCGACCTGGCTGTACTCAGCCGCCTGGCTGCCACCGATGAGGAAGCAACTCCTCGATCCGGCTATTCAACTGCATGGGCAGCCGCGTGAGGACGTCTTTCAGGTAGGCCCAGGGCGCGTGTCCACAGAGCTTGGCCGACTGCAGCAAACTCGCGATCACCGCGGCCCGCTCGCCGGCCAGTTCGCTGCCAATAAAGAGCCAGTTGACGCGACCAACAGCCCAGGGACGAATCCGGTTCTCACAGTGGTTGTTGTCCAGCGGCACATCGCCGTCGAGCAGGAAGCGGCCGAGCCCGTCCCAGCGCTTCAGGCTGTAGTCGATCGCCTTGGCGATCCCGCCGCCGTCGGGCACGCGGTTTCGCTCCAGCTGCAGCCACAGATGCAACTGCTCCCACATCGGCTTGGATCGCTCCAGCCGCATCTGCAATCGCTCGTCAGCGCTCAGCGGCCTGGCGGCGGCCTCGACCTTGTACAGCCAGGCAATGCGCCGGATCGCCTCGACGGCCACCGGGCTGGAGTCGACGATCTCATCGAATTTTCTGCGCGCATGCGCCATGCAGAAGGCGGTGCTGCGCCCCTCCATCGCAAGCGTCTTGTCGTAGCCGGCGTAGGCGTCGACCACCAACGTGCCGCTCCACCCTTTGAGGAACTCGCTCGCGTACTTGCCGCCTCGCCCGAGACGGAAGTCGTACACCACGCCGGGCTGCGGGTCGTAGACCCCTCGAACGTAAGTCCACATGTAGGCCTTCTTCGTCTTGCCCGCCCCGGGGTCCAGCATCGCGACCGGCGTCTCGTCGGCGTGCAGAACGCGGGAGCTGAGGACGAAGTCCCTCTGCGCGTCGTACAAAGGCATCAACTGCGCACCGGTTTGTCCGCTCCAGCTCGCCAGCGTCGAGCGCGGCGTGTGCACGCCACAGCGCGCGTTGATCGTTTCTTGCCGGTAGTACGGTATGTGGTCAACGAAGCGGCTGACGGCGACGTGGGCTTGCAGACCCGGCGTTGGCAACGCGTTGTCGAAGACCTGCGCCGCAGCCGGCTCCTGCAGCAGCAGCTGGCAGCACTTGCAGGCCCACTTGCCGCGGATCTGCCGCTGCACGAAGAACTTCGCCGGCACGATGTCCAGCCGCTCGCTGATGTCCTCGCCCACGCGCGCCATCGGCTGGCGGCATTCCGGCGTCGGGCAATGGGTGTCTTCAGGCTCAATGACGGTGTCCACGCGCGGCAGATGATCCGGCAGTGGTTCGCGCTTGGGCTTGCGGGCCTTCTTGTCCTTGGCTGTGTCAGCGTCAGGGGTGCCGTCCGGTGTACTGCCTTGCAAGGCTTCGAGCTGGGCTTGCAAGCTGGCGTGATCAGCGGCGAAGGTTTCCTCGAAGATGCTGCGCTGCTCGGCGTTCATGCGCTCGGTCTTGGCGCCGAACCGCCAGGCCTTGAGCCGGGCCAGCTGGAACAGGATGCTCTCTATTTTGGCGTCGCGCCACTTGATGCCCTGGGCCTGCGAGCCGACCTGCTTGTCCAGTGCGTCGATGTGCTGGGACTGCGCTTCGATGTGTGCCAGCATCTGTGACGCCAAATCGGCCAGCGCCATGGGGCTGAGGGTGTTGAGATCCTGGCTTTTGACTGCATGCAGATCGAGCATGCTGCATTGTGCAAGCCCCGTGCAGATATGCCATTAGGAGTTCTTCCAATAGCATTTGGCCGACCTGTTCCAGGCCGAATCACATCCGGGTGATGACCCGCATCTGCTCGAGACGCTGCCACGGCAGGCCCAGTACCAGCGCGTCGAACTGCTCCTTGCTCAGCGTCAGCGGCGCGGCCTGACCGGCGGCGTCCAGGGCCACCCTGCGGGGCCAGTCGAAGCAGCCCTTGTTCAGGCGCCGAGCCGCGCACCACACGCCGAAGCCGTCGTGCACGAGGAGTCGGATGCGTGATGAACGGGCGTTGGCGAAGAGGTAGCCATGGTGGGCGTGCGCGGCGCCGAAGATCTGCACGACAGTGGCCAGCAACCGGTCCACACCGGTGCGCATGTCGATGGGCTCGACCGCCAGCCAGACGGTGTCGATCCTGATCACCGCAGCAACTCGGTCAACCAGGCCGCGCATTGCGAGCCGGCGGCGCTGGGCCAGCTGACGCTGATTGCAAGCGGCCCGCGGCGCAGCTCGACGCGGATGTCGGCGGGGGCCACCAAGACAGAAGCAGCCGATGAATTCGCCTCGAACTTGTCGGGCAGGCTCGCCGGCACCGGGCCTGCCAATTGCACTGGCACGAATGCCGAGGGCTTGGGCATTGGCTTGGATTTAGCAAAAGCCTTGGCTGGCACGCCATCATCGCGTCGCTTGGCAGCTTGGACCCAGCGTCGGGCTAGATTGGGATTGATGCCCTGGGCCATGGCGACCGCAGAGGTCGACACACCAGGCACACTACAGGACGCGACGAGCTGTGCCTTGAACTCGTCGCTGTGGATGCGGCGTCGACGACCACCGCTGACTTCATCGGGCATAGGGTGCATTTGTCCACCAAGAACTTAGTGGAGAAGAGCATCCTAGAACGGACTTGCGCGATCAAGGTGCCGCGCCCAGCCGCTTACGAAGCGGACCCGTTTACCTTGATGAACGGCGGCCACGCCGAGCGCCGTGGCCAGGTGTGTCTTGCCCGTGCCGGTGCCGCCGACCAAGATCAAGTTGTGCGCCTGTTCCATGAAGGCGCATTTGGCCAGTTGCTCCACCCGGGCTTTGGGCAAGGGCGTCTCGGCCCAGTCCATGTCGATCAGATCCCGGTGAATCGGGAATCGGGCTGCCTTGAGTTGGTAGCGCAGGCTGCGCACTTGCCGGTCGGTCTGTTCAGCGTCGATCAGTCGGTGTAGCCACGCCTCGGGTTGGGCGGGTTGGCGGGACTCTTCGGCCAGCAGTTCCGACCAGGCCGTCGCCATGCCGAACAGGTGCAGGGATTTGAGCTGTGCTGCGCGGTCAATGGACATGTTGGTGCCCCAGCAGATGGTCGTAGCGACTGCAGTCGGCCATAGGCTCGACTTGCAGGCGCAGCTGTTCAGGCAGGCTGATGCGCTCGGGTCGCTCGGGCGCCGTCAAACGCCGCAACTCGTTCATGACCACGGAAGCAGTGACCACGCCGCATTCCAGCGTCAGCTCGCGAGCGGCCAGCAGGAGCTCAACAAAGGCGTGGTCGCCTCTGGGCTGCTTCAAGACGCGGTCGCGCACTGCCTTGACGGCCTTGGGAAGTTCCCACTCCACAAACGGCGCCCCGTTGCGCAGCGCGCCAGGTTTCTTGTCCAGCACCGGCAGGTAGTGCCAGGGATCAAAAATCAACTGATCGCGCCCAAACCGGCGGCCATGCTGAGCGATGACTTGGCCGTCGACAACGAGCCGAATTTGATTGGCAAACACCCGCCCCGACACCACCTTGCCCGCGAAGTCCGCCGGTACGCTGTAGCGATTGCGATCCACGCGCACCAAGCAGGTACTCGACACGCGCATCATCTGTTCGACATAGCCTGCAAAGTCGCTCGCCACCGGCCGCAGTCTGGCCCGCTCCTGCTCAAAGCACTGCGCAATCGTGCGGGCGGCCTCGGTGGGGTGGCTCCGAGCCGCCAACTCCAGGCAGCGCTTGCTCAACCATTCATTGAGCAACTCAAAGCTCTTGAAGCGCGCCATCGGCGTGAACAGCCATTCGCGCACATTGCCCACCTGTTTCTCGACCTGCCCCTTCTCCCAGCCAGACTCCGGGGTGCAGGCCACGGGTTCGAACAAATAGTGATTGGCCAGCGCCATGAAACGCCGATTGAAGCGGAGCTCCTTGCCGATCAGAATGGCGTCCACGACCGTCTTCAGGTTGTCGTAGATGAGCCGCTGCGGCACGCCGCCGAAGAAGGCGAAGGCCCGGTTATG
>JADMJQ010000103.1 GCA_018780415.1 Roseateles sp.
GCGGCCTCTTCGCTCTTGAAGCCGGGCGTGCGGAAGATCGCCCCCAATAACCCCGAGCCGGTGCGGATATGGCGCCCCACCATCACGTTCTCCAACGCCGTCATCTCGGAGAACAGCCGGATGTTCTGGAAGGTGCGTGCGATGCCAGTCTTGGCGACTTCGTGCACGGCGGTCGGCGCATACGGCGCGCCGCCCAGCTCGAAGGTACCCGCGTCCGGCGTGTACAGGCCGGTGATGACGTTGAAGAAGGTCGTCTTGCCGGCGCCGTTGGGGCCGATCAGGCCGTAGACCTGACCCTTGTTGATTTGAATACCAACGTCGGCCAGCGCTTGCAGGCCCCCAAAACGCTTGGAGACACCGCTGACTTTGAGAATAACTTCGCTCATGGAATGTTCCTCAAGGGTTCACGGGTGTGGGAGCGGCTTTGCCATGCTCAGGCGACGGCCACAGCCCGCGTGGGCGCACCAACATAATGCCTATCATCGCCAGCGCCACCAAGAGTTGACGCAGGATGGACGCATCCAAGCGCCCGCCGGTCATCTCTTGCAGCGGTCCGGCCACGTAACGCAGCACTTCAGGCAAGGCCGACAGCAAGAGCGCGCCCAGGATCACGCCCGGGATATGGCCGATGCCGCCCAAAACGACCATCGCCACAATCATCACCGACTCCTGCAAGCTGAAGGACTCAGGGCTCACAAAGCCCTGGAAGGACGCGAACATGGTGCCGGCCACGCCGCCGAAGGTTGCACCCATGCCGAAGGCCAAGAGCTTCATATTGCGCGTGTTGATGCCCATTGCCTTGGCGGCGATCTCGTCCTCGCGGATGGCCATCCAGGCGCGGCCGATGCGGCTGTTCTCCAGCCGGTAGCAGATGATCACGCTGAGCACCACCAGGGCCAGGAACAAGTAGTAGTACAGCGTCACCGAGGGCAAGGCAAAGCCGAACAACTCCGTGCCCTTGCCCAGATTGAGGCCGAAGAAGTGAATGGAATCGATCTGGCCGATGCCGCGCGGGCCGTTGGTGATGTTGATCGGGTGCTCAAGATTGTTCAAGAAGACTCGGATGATTTCGCCAAAACCCAGCGTCACGATGGCCAGATAGTCGCCGCGCAGCTTGAGCGTTGGGGCCCCCAGCATCACACCGAAGAAGCCGGCCAGACCAGCCCCCAGTGGGATGATCAGCCACAACGGCGAATGCAGGCCGTCGGGGAAGGCGGCGCGCACGGCCTCGAAGTTCTCGCTCAAATGCGGGCTGGCCAGCAGCGCGAACATGTAGGAGCCCACGGCGTAGAACGCCACATAACCCAGATCCAGCAGACCCGCGTAGCCGACCACGATGTTCAGCCCCAGCGCCAGCAGCACATAGAGCAGGGCCAGGTCGATGATGCGCACCGGGCCGTTGCCGAACTGCTGCGCGAACAGCGGCAGCACCAGCAGGCCCAGGGCCGCCAGCAGGAAGACGAAGACTTTGTTTTTTTGCTGTGATTGCATAGTGTTCTCCTCGGTTCAGGCGCGCTTAGGCACGGTCCGCCACACGCTCACCCAGCAAACCCGAAGGCCGCAAGGTCAGCACCAGGATCAGCGCCACGAAGGCAAAGATGTCGGCGTAATGGCTGCCCAGCACGCCGCCGGTCAGGTCACCCAGGTAGCCGGCGCCGATCGCCTCGATCAGGCCCAGCAAGATGCCGCCCACCATCGCACCGGCGAGGTTGCCGATGCCGCCCAAGACCGCCGCCGTGAAGGCTTTGAGCCCTGGCATAAAGCCCATCGTGTGCTGCACGGTGCCGTAGTTGGCGGCCCACATCAGGCCGGCGACGGCCGCCAGTGCGGCGCCGATCACAAAGGTGGTGGAGATGATGAAGTCGGGCTTGACGCCCATCAGGCCGGCGACCCGTGGATTCTCGGCGGTAGCGCGCATCGCACGGCCCAGCTTGGTGTGATTGACCAGCCACATCAGGGTGGCCAGGATCATCACCGTGCTGCCCAGAATCACGCATTGCGTGACCGTGATCACCGGGCCGCCGAGGTCAATCGGCGTGGTCGGCAAGAGCAGCGGGAACGGCTTGGGGTTCGGCTTCCAGATGATCATCGCCAGCGTTTGCAAGAGCAGCGACATGCCCATGGCGGTAATCAAGGGGGCCAAGCGCGGCGCATTGCGCAGCGGCCGGTAGGCGATCTTCTCGACCAGGAAGTTCAGCGAGGTGCAGACGACGACGGCGCA
>JADMJQ010000125.1 GCA_018780415.1 Roseateles sp.
AGTAGTCGCGAGCGCATCAGTAGCTCGAAGACGCGGGTGTTCAAGGCATCTTGCGCGGGCTGCCGGCTCGGGCGCCAGAAATTCGGCGTCAGCTCGCTGGCCACACTGTCCACCACGTTGACTGTCAGGTCCACCAGCTTGCTGCGCTCGGCCTCGGTCAGCGCGCGGCTTCCCACGGCGGCGTCTACCACCAGGCGCAGGAATGGCCCGTAGTGCTCCGGCAGCTCGGGCAGGCGCACGTCATCTACGACATGGCCGGTGCGGATCTCGTTCACCAGGCCCTGCAGCGAACTCACCAGCTCGTCCCACTGCTCGCTGAAACGGTCGAGCAGCGCCTTGAGCCGCTCACTGAGCTTGCGGTAGGCGACAGGGTCCTGGTCCAGATGCTCGCGGATGTGGGCCCGGATCGCGTGCTCCATTTCCGAGGCCTTGGCGCGGTCGTTGGGCTCGCGCGAGACGTGGGCCGCGAAGTCGGCATCGGTCAGTGAAATCGGCGGGATCTTGGTGTTCACACCCATCGAGATCACATGGTCATCGATCAGCTTGCGCACCTTGGCGCCGATGTCCTTGCCCAGCACCGGCGTGTCGCGGTAGCGGTTGCGCGCACGGGCGTAGATGAAGGCCAGCAGTTTGGCGTCCGCTGAAAAGGGCAGACCCTCGGGCCGCGGCAGCACCATGTCCAGCAGGTCCAGAAAAGCCTTCAGCTTGACCGCGAACTCGGCGCGCAGCCGCTCGTCTGCCAGGGCTTCGACGCAGGCCTCCACTTCGGTCAGGTTCTCGACGCCGCGGCTGCGGAACAGATCGACCACGCGCAAATGCCGATCGCGCAGCACCGGGATTTCGTCCTTCAGGCTCTGCAAGGCGCCGGCCACATCCTCATCGGCATAGACCTTCAAGGCTTGCTTGAGATGGTGAGCCAGGCCGTAGTAGTCCACCACGATGCCGAACTTCTTGCCATGGCCTGTGCGGTTCACGCGGGCGATGGTCTGCAGCAGCTCGGCTTCGCGGATAGGCCGGTCCAGGTACATCACGCCCTCGATCGGCGCGTCGAAGCCGGTCAGCAGCATCGATTTCACGATCAAAAACGCGAGCGGGTCGGTCTTGCCTGCATCGGCATGAATCAAGGGCTTCTTGAAGCGCTTGACGTACTGCTCCTGTGCCGCGTTGTCGGTCCAGGCCGCCCACGCCGGGTCATCGTTGTTGCCGCCCGAGATCACCGGCGCGAACTCGATCCGGCGCAGGACCTCGTGGTAGCGCCAGGCCTGCACCCGCGCCTGCACGGTAGTCGGCCGTAAGGCCAGCGCGTCATCATCAATGGCTTTGTCAGCGGCACTCAAGGCCTGGCTTTCGGCCAATAACTCATCACGCGCGGCGCCGAAAGCGTCCAGATAGCGCACGACCGCCAGCCGGCTGTAGGCCACCACCTGGGCCTTGAAGCCATTGGGCAGGATGTGGGTCACATAGTGGCGCAGCATGTCGCGCGCCTTGTCGCGGATCAGCGCCGGCGCCTCGAAGATCTGCCCCTTGGTCGCGTACTTCTTGCGGATCGCCTCCAGCTCCTCGGGCGAGTGCGCGCGGAACAGATCCTCGAACAGCTCATCGAGATTGGCCCCGTCCTTCACCGCGCCTTGCGCGGTGCGGCCCTCGTAGAGTATGGGCACGATGGCGCCATCGGCCTCGGCCTCGCGGATCGTGTAGCGGTCAATGAACTCCCCGAAGACCTCATGCGTGCGCTTCTTGTCGCCCATCAGGATGGGAGTGCCGGTGAAGCCGATGCGGGCGCAGTTGGGCAGGCCGACCTGCAGCGCGGCATGCAGATCGCCGGCCTGGCCGCGGTGGGCCTCGTCCACCAGCACCAGGATGGCCTCGTCCTCGTTCAATACCTCGGCCGGCTCGGATTCGCGCGCCACGTGAACCGCGCCTGGCGCGGGCAGGTACTCGGCCTTCAAGCCGGGCTCGCCCACCGCATCACCATGGCGCTGCTTCTGGATCATGCCGAACAGCAGGCCGGGCCCCTTGTGGCGCAGCAGGCTCTTGAGCTTGTCGGCCGAGCTGGCTCGTTCGACACCTTCGCCGGTCAGCACCGCCGTCTCGGACAGCTGCCGCTCCAGATCCTTGCGGTCGGTCACCACCACCACCTTAAAGCGGCGTAAGAGCGGGTCGGTGCGCAGCTTGCGGATCAGGAACACCATGGTCAGGCTCTTGCCCGAGCCCTGGGT
>JADMJQ010000189.1:0-8539 GCA_018780415.1 Roseateles sp.
GCCGGTTTTGCCGGCGCCACCGCCGACGCCTTCACCCTGTTCGAACGCTTCGAGGCCAAGCTGGAGAAGCACCAGGGCCATCTGACCCGCGCCGCCGTCGAGTTGACCAAGGACTGGCGCACCGACCGCGTGCTGCGCCGCCTCGAAGCGATGCTGGTGGTCGCCGACCGCACGGCCTCGCTGATCATCACCGGCAACGGCGACGTGCTGGAGCCGGAGTTGGGCATTGCCGCGATCGGCTCGGGCGGCGCCTATGCGCAAGCCGCCGCGCGTGCCTTGCTCAAGCACAGCGAGCTGACCGCTTCGGAAATCGTCAAACAGTCGCTGGAGATCGCCGGCGACCTGTGCATCTACACCAATCAAACCCATACGATCGAGATCTTGGAATGAGCTCAATGACCCCCCAGGAGATCGTCTCCGAACTCGATCAAAACATCGTCGGCCAAAACGCTGCCAAACGTGCGGTAGCAATCGCGATGCGCAATCGCTGGCGACGCCAGCAGGTCGATGAAAAACTGCGTGCCGAGATCACGCCCAAGAACATCTTGATGATCGGCCCCACCGGCGTCGGCAAGACCGAGATCGCCCGCCGCTTGGCCAAGCTGGCCGGCGCGCCCTTCATCAAGGTCGAGGCGACCAAGTTCACCGAGGTCGGCTATGTCGGCAAGGACGTTGACTCCATCATCCGCGACCTGATCGATATGGCGGTCAAGCAGGAGCGCGAGCTGCAGATGAAGCGCTCGCGCCTGCGTGCCGAGGACGCGGCCGAAGACCGCGTGCTGGACATCCTGGTGCCCGGTAGTTCAACTACAAACGAGGCGGACAACACCGCCCGCCAGATCATGCGCAAGCGCCTTCGCGAAGGTGCGATGGCCGACAAGGAAATCGAGATCGATCTGCTCGAGCCCAAGGCAACGATGGAGATCCTCGGCCCCATGGGTCAGCCCGGCATGGAAGAGATGGCCGAGCAGCTGAAGGGCATGTTTTCGCAAATCGGTGCGGCCAAGAAGAAAACCCGCAAGCTCAAAATCGTCGACGCGATCAAGCATCTGGTCGAGGAAGAAGCGGCCAAGCTGCTGAACGAGGACGAGATCAAGGCCGCTGCACTGCACAGTGCGCAGGAGATGGGCATCGTCTTCATCGACGAGATCGACAAGGTCTGCTCGCGCTCCGATTCAGGCTCCGCTGAAGTTTCGCGTCAGGGCGTGCAGCGCGATCTGCTGCCCCTGGTCGAGGGCACCACCGTCAACACCAAATACGGCATGGTCAAGACCGACCATATGCTCTTCATCGCCTCGGGTGCGTTTCATTTGAGCAAGCCCAGCGACTTGATCCCCGAGCTGCAGGGCCGTTTCCCGATCCGGGTCGAGCTGAGCTCGCTGTCGGTCGACGACTTCGAGGCGATTCTGTGCAGCACCCACGCCAGCCTGGTCAGGCAATATCAAGCGCTGCTGGCGACCGAGGGCGTGACGCTGGAGCTCAGCCAAGACGGCATGCGCCGCCTGGCCGAGATCGCTTTCGAGGTCAACGAGCGCACCGAGAACATCGGCGCGCGCCGCCTCGCCACGGTGATGGAACGCCTGCTCGACGAGATCAGCTTTGACGCCCCCAATCTGGCCGGTCAAACGGTCAAACTGAGCGCAGCCGAGGTCGATGCCAAGCTGGGGGAGTTGGCGAAGAATGAAGACTTGTCGAGGTTTATTCTTTAACTTGGGCAAGACGTAGAGGCGGAGTTGTGCGAACAGCAAAAGCACCCGCCCAAGCGCCTAAACCATGCTGATATCGACGCTGTCCAGCGTAGCGCCAGCCTCAGCTTCGATACCAAGACAAGCAGCTTCGGCAATCAGATTCAGCCGCAAAGCCTGGCGCGGCCGGGTGCTGCGTCTAAGTACCAGACGCAAGTAGCCGTCGCCACGATGGACCATGCGCGGCCTATCGCCCCTAGAGGCAGGGTTGAATGGACGGTTACTGATGCATTCCGAACGGCAACGCTGCTCCGCCCAAACACTGGCTCTGGCCTCGGCCTGCCCCATCGCGTTGAGCGCAAAGCGCAGCTCAATCAGCAGTCCACGCCGAGTCGGCTCAAACAGTTCGACGTCCAGCACACGCTGCGTCCAAGCATGCGGTACGGCCACGCCAACGGCTTGCGCCCGTAACTCGTCAAACAGCAGGCTGACGTGCCGATCCACACGGCTAATGCCCTGCTCCACAGGAGCAGCTGACGCAAAGCTGCATTGCAGGGCTTTGACTTGGGTAAACCATGTATTCATGATGTTCTGAGGCCTTGCTTCAGATTCCGGATGCAGCACTGGCCGGAGCTGCTGGTGGCTCAGGGCAAAATTCCTTGATAGCCTCCAAACGTCCGATAGTGTTCGTCTTTTCCTTAAGTTGCCCATTCAGCCCACGCGCCGCTCGCTCCAGATACGGAATTTCTTCAGACAAACTGCTGCTCCCGCGCAGGCTTTCCGTCCAAACATCGACACCCGGACCCTTCAGTTTTACCAAGGCCTCTGTCTGCGCTACGCTGAGCCTAGCCTCCTTGGCGAGCGAGGTCAGGCAACTCAAGTTGACGGATTCCGGCTGCTTGCTATCGCCTTCTGGTCGCTGCTTGCTGGTAGAGACAAGATAACCGCGCAGCTCCGTAATCGACGGCTCCTGGCGTTGCTTGGGAGCCTTGGCCGGCTCGCTCAAGGCATCACTGACCATATTGAGTTGCTTCGAAAGGTTTTGCGCGGCCACGCCAGTGGCAAAGAAACTCGCCAGCTTGCCGCGCACCTCGGCCTGCGGTACTCCGCCGGCCGTACCACTGGCACCAAAGTCACCACCAAAGCTAGCCAAGGTTGAGTAAGCGTCGTTCGAATCATTGCCCGACCCCGTGCCGTCACCAACAAATTTCGGGCCATGCTTGCAGGAACTTCGGCCAAAGGTTTCCGTGGTCTTTTCGGTCGTTCCGTTCTTCTCTGTCGTGCGCTCATCCACCTGACACGGCAGCGCGCCATCCTTGTCCTTATTTGCCCACAACGGCACCCAGGCCGCCCTTCTTTCCTTGTAGCCCAAAGTCACCGACACCCCGGCGTCGGTGGCCGAAGGTGTCGAGACACCCAGGCCAACGTCCGTCTTGGTGGCAAAGATCAAGGTGTTGTTGTGTGCCGGCAGGGCGCAGCCAGCAAGTGCCGTCAGCGCTGTCAGAAATCCAATACTTGTACGCATCTTGCAATCTCCCGGTTAAGTGTCGTCAAACGTTCCAGCAATTCGTTCATCTGCTCCCTGTCCTTCACCACCACCACGGCGCGGCAATCCATTGGCAGGCTCAAAAATCGGTCGTCGAAATAGCCCAAATGCACGCCCGGTCCTATCCGCAGGCCCCAGCCGCGCACGCGTTCCACACGATTGCGCGGGGTGTCTAGTGCAGGAGCGTCACCCGGCACCGCCTGCACCTGCCCCGACGTCGACTCCTGCAGCGCCAACGAACCCAAATAGCGTCGCTCACCAACGCTGGCACAAGCGCACAGGCCCGCCAGCATCAAGCAAGCCGACAGCGCGCTCAGCCGCATAGATGGCCCCGCTCGGCGGCCTGTACCCGCAGCCCCAACAACAGCCCAATCCCGAGCAGCAGCAGCCCCCAACTCGCCGGCTCCGGCACCGCCTGCGCCACAAACACCGCACCGTCGGCCGCGCTGAACGTAAAGCTCTGGAAGTTGTAAGCGTCCGAACTTGCCGAGAAGCTAACGGTGGAGAACAGCGCATCGTCCAGCCCCGCACCGCCGCTGCGTTGCAGAAAGCTGGCTATCTGAAAACCGCCGCTGGCCTGGAAGGCATTCGGGTCGGTGGCGCCGAGGAAGCTAAATTTGATCTGCAGATCGCTCAGATCGATGGCCGCCGCGTCGGCAAAGATCAGATGGTCGACATCGAAGCCGCCTGCCCCATTGGCCGCCACCTCCAGCACCAGGCGCCCACCGGCCTGGTTGGTGAAGTCACCGCCCAGCGTCAGCGTTCCTGGCGAATTGCCGGGGTTGAAGACGCCGCGGTTGATCACATGGCCGGCCAGCGTGCCGTTGCCGCCGACATAGCCGTGGCTGCTGATCTCGATGAGGGCAGCGCCCAAGCTGCTGTCATTGACGATCAGGGTGCCGACGCCGGTGTTGGCGCCCAGAGTGCTGCCCACGCCCACATAGCCCGCCTTGACGCTGGCGCCGCCGGCCAACGTCAGCATGCCAACCGCGCCGAGTTCGCGGCCGATATAGAGCGCGCCGCTGCCAAGGTCGAGGCTGCTGCCGCCGTCAAATTTGGCCAGGCCGACGCCGCTGTGGCCGATGTTGGCGCTGGCCAGACCCGGCGCGGCGGTCACCGTGATTTGGGATCCGCCGCTGACGTTCAGCACGCCGCTGCCGCCGGGCATGGACGCGGTACCGCCCAAGCTGAGTCCGGCCCCGGCCGCGCCGCCGTTGGCGATCACGAGCTTGGCGCCATGGCCCAGGCTGGCCGTGCCGACCGAGCCAAACCCCTGACCCAACACCAGGCCGGCGCCGAGGTTTTCGCTGCTCCACTGGCCATTGAGGTGGATCTCGGCCGCATCGAGCTGCAGCATGCCGCTGCCGCCTTGATTGCCGATATGAAGCAGGCTGGTGTCGACCCGCGCGCCGTCCAGCACCTGCATCTGGCCGGTTCCGGCGGCCCTGCTGCCGACCCAGATCACCGCGTCCTGGCCCAAGACCTTCAGCATAGAGCCCGCGCCGGTCACACTCAGCTGGCCGCTGCCGGCGATGCCGCCGACGCTGATGGCGGTGTTGCGCGGCAGCGCTGCCGTCGAGGCCGCATCGCCCTGCATCAACATCGCGCCACCGGCGCTGATGCGCAGATTGCCATTGGCGCGGTCGCCGATGCTCACATAGGGGTTGCTGATGTACTCATCCGGCACGCCGGCCACACCGGCCGGCGTGCACAGGCTGAGCAGGCTACCAGCACCGCTGATGTTGACCGTTCCGTCGCCGCTGCTGGCAGGGTTGGTGGCGGAGGCCAATCTGCCGTAGCCAATTTGCATGAAAGCCCATTGCGAGTTCGCGTCGGTGCTCAGCGTCGCGCCATTGCTGATGTTCAGAACGCCCTGGCCGTCGCGGCGGCCAAGCCCCAGATAGGCTGAGGACCCAAGATGCCCGGCCGTGCCCACACCATCAAAACTCAACCTAGCTTGGCCGCCATACGAGCCGACCTCCAGCCAGTTGACGCCGCTGAGCTGTGCGCCGGCGTCGAAGGACATATGGGCCGTACCGCCATTGCTGCCCAGCCTGAGATAGGCTGAATCTGGCGAGCTAACTTCGACCGCCGAACCCGCCCCGCTGACCTTGAAGTCTGTCATGCCGGGCCGTGACGACAGATATAGGGCTGCGCCAAGCTCCGCCGGCGCGGACAACAGCAGCTTGCCGCCATCCGTGATGTTGAAGTTGACGCTGGTGTTCACCGCATTCCAGCCCACCGTTTCGAGCACCGCAAGGCTATCTCCACCGGTGATCTGCCAGACCGACCCTGGCCCGCGAATGGCGATATTGGCGTGGGCACTTTCCTGCCCATTCGCCGCCGCGCTGTTCGGGCCTATGCCTATGATCGCGCGCTCGGTTTGCAGCAGGCCGCCGTCAAGCACGTTCAGCGTCGCCACCACCGCGCCACCCGCCACACCTTCGTCATAGCCGTCAAGAGCCCGGCTGGCGACCCAGGCGCGTGCGACCTGGAAGTCGCCGACAAAGCTGGCGCGTGAGCCTGCACCGGTGACGGTGAAGGAGGCCGACGAACCCGCATGAGCGCCGATCAAATTGCCGCACCAGACATTGTTCGCGCAGGCGGCGGCGTCGACGCGGCCGTCCAGCAGCGCGCCGGCCGCCACGGTCAACTCACCCGCGCCGATATAGAGGCGGTGGTGATTGCTGGCACTCAGCTCCAAGGTCGATGCCGGCCCTGTCACCACGACCTTGCCGACGCTGCCCACATGGCGGCCCACCTCCAGCACACGCGCCTGCAGCAGGCCGCCGCCGCTGACGATCAGTTGGCCGCTGCTACCGGCATCGCGACCAACCTGCACCCCTGAAAAATGCCCGAAGTCTTGCTGCACCACGCCCATGAACGAGCCCATGCCGTCAATGTGGAGCGCGCCACTACCCAGGCCGTCGCCCAGCACCAGCGCCTGCACACCCTCAACGCGGCTGCCAGACAGCACCCGCAAGCTGCCGCTGCTGAAGTGCTCGCCGACATTGATCCAGCCGCGCTGTGTCGACTGCAATTGCAAGACTGCACCGTTGCTGAGGGTCAGCGCGCCATACCCGGCAGTCTGACCAAAGGCGCCGACGCCCAGCCCGACCCGCTCGCCGGCGATGATCAAGCGGGAACCGCTGCCGTCCACCGTCATCTCGCTGCGGCCACCCGAGCCCAGCGCCAGCCCCGCCGTGCGGCCGGCGGGCGCGCTGATACTGAGCAGGCCGCCCTGATCTATCGTCCACTGGCTATGGGCGTTAGCGTGGGTGGCGTCGCCGATGCGCGCCTCGCCGGCTTCAAGCTCGCTGCCGCTGACGTTCCAGACCGAACCGGCGCCGCGCACAAGCATCGTGGAAAAACTCTGCTCATTGCCATTACCCGACGGCGACAGCCAGCCGCCGACATGGACACGCTGGGTGTCCAGCACGGCACCGTCCAGCACCTGCACGGTGGCGCGGGTGGTGCCACCCGGTGTGCCGTCGGTCCAGGTGTCCAGCGGCGGGCGCGCAAGATTGACATGGCCGATATTGAAGTCGCCCACAAAGCTCGCGCGCGAGCCAGTGCCGGTGACGGTGAACTCCCCCTCGCTGCCGGCCGCCTGGCCGACAAAGCTGCCGCACCAGCGATTGGCGCAGGCGGCGGCATTGACACTAGCGTCCAGTACCGCGCCGCCGGAGATGATCAGCGAGCCCTGGCCCCAGCCGCCAACGCTGAGGCGGTGCGTATCGACTGCGCCCAAGTTGATGCGGCTGCCAACGCCGTCCAGCGTCACGTTGGCGCTACCTTGACGGGTTGCAATGCCGAGCTGACCGGCTGTCAGCGTGGCTCCGCCGTCGATCCGCATAACGCCGTTCCCGGCATTGCCGACGGTGACCCAGGTTGAGTCCGCGAAGCTGGCGCTTGTACCCGGCCCGCTGATGATGAAGTGGCCGTTGCCGCCGTTCAGACCCACCTGTACCGAGCGCGCCGAGCTGATCAGCGCGGCGCCGCTCAAAACACTCAACTCACCGGAGCCACCGCCCTCGGCGATATGCAAAGCGCCCCGATCGGCATCGCCGGTCAGCAGAAGCTGGGAGCCTATGCCGGTGACGGTCAAACTGGCCACGGGCGGTGGCTGTGCCGCCGGTCACCTGCCGACGAGAGCCGGCGCCCTGGATGTTGACCGCGGCAAAGCTGCGCTCATTGCCTAAGGAGGCCGGGCCCAGATAGCTATTGCCGACCGCAGCTTCATCGGTGGTCAGCAAGCCGCCATTCGATAGATTCACCGTACCGTGGCTGTCGGCGCCGGGGGTGCCGAAACCGGTATCGGCATAGGTGCCGGCAATATAGAAGCGGCCCAGCAAGCCGACATGGCTGCCGGCGCCTGTGATGTTCAAGGTGCCGCTGGACCCGGCCGTGCTGCCTATAAAGCTATTGCAGCCACCAAGCGCGCAGGCGGCATTGTTGACGCGCCCGTCCACGCTCGCCCCGCCGGAGACCGTCAACTCGGCCGTGCCGAAATGCCCGACATCCAAGCGCCCTTGGTTGGCGCCAAAACCGAGCTCAACCCGAGTGCCACTGCCATCAATCAGCCCGCTCGCCGAGCCCCCGGCCGACGCCAATCCCAAGCCGCCCAGCAAGACCCGCGATCCGGCAGTGACCGAGAAGCTACCCGGCGCGCCGGCGCCGATCACCAGCCAGCTGCTCGGCAAGTCGATATCACCCGGCCCCAGGATCAGAGGCTCGTACGGCACCAGCCAATAGGGCCCCGTCACCGTCACCGTGCCCCAGGTCGGCGCGCAATGCAGACAAGACAGGGTCGCGCTCAGCGCCAGCGCCAGGCGGGAGGGGGTCAGGTGTTGCGAAACGGCAGGGTTCTTCATATGGGCTCCCAGAGTCCGAACGCCGGACTGGTGAGCTGAAATACTATGGATGAGCAGCTCGGCACGCATCGCCTAAACGAACCAACCAAACGGACCGCCCAAAAGGGCAGGTCGCGCCTCCACTTGAGCAAGATCAAGAGCCGCAGAACAGCCCGCCTCTAAGCTTCGCCACCATGCCACACCGACTAAGCACCCGCAGCTGGGGGCTGGCCCGCCCACCGGCCATGAACGCCGCCGCCTTGCGCACCGAAAAGCGCTGGCGCTGGCCGGTTCTGATCGGCCTGCTGTGCACGATTCCGGCCTTCTACATCGAGCTGCTGGAAGACCTGCCAACGCCGCTGGCCGTGGCCATTTATCTGGGTGCGGCCGGGCTGATCGTGCTGTCGCTCGCCCTTGTCGCACGCCAAGTCAGCCATAAACAGCAGTACCTGCGC
>JADMJQ010000189.1:8549-16680 GCA_018780415.1 Roseateles sp.
AGCAATGAGATGGACTTGGTGCTGGCCGCCGGGCGGGTGGCGGCCGCCCTGTTGCCGCCCAGCGTGCATTCACAGCTGGCCTTAGGCCTGCGCTTGTTCGTCGCCATGCTCACCCTGGTGCATATGGCTTGGGCAATCAAGTTCTGGGTCACCCGCGGCGGCCTGGGCTATTTGCTGGCGTTGGCGATGCTGGTGCTGTTCTTCTGCGGGGTCGGTTTCTGGGCGCTGGAGCCGCGCGTACACAGCCTGGGCGATGGCCTGTGGCTGGCTTTTACGACCGCTGCGACGGTCGGTTATGGCGACATCGTGCCGACCACCCCTGCCGCCAAGATATTTGCGGTCTTCGTGGTGCTCTTGGGCTATGCGGTGCTGTCCCTGGTGACGGCGGCGATCGCGTCTTTCTGGGTCGAAACCTCGGAGCGCCGCATGGAGCAGGACATCCTCAGGGATATGCACGCGCAGCTGCGCAGCGTGCATGAGGAGCTCGCGGCGCTGAAGGACGAGTTGCGGCGCGTTGAGCGCTGACAGCCAAAAAACTAAAGCGCCAATCGATGCGACTGCAGCGCCAGCATGCCGTCGAAGATCAGCGAGTCGACCAGCTCATGCTCAAGCTCAAGCGTCGGCGCGACCTTCCAGGCGGCACCGCCGGTCATCAGCGTCAGCGGCGAGCTGCCGACTTTTTTGGCCAGATGGCGGTGCATGCGCTCGATCGCGCCGGTGATGGCAAAGGTGCCGCCACTGGTCAGTGCATCTGAGGTGTTAGTCGGAAAATCGCGCACCTCGCCGGTGGGCACGCGCAGGCCGGCCGTGCCGCCTTCCAGGGCTCGCAACATGATGCCGTGGCCGGGCATGATCATGCCGCCCAAGAAATGACCGTCAGCATCCAGCGCATCCACCGTGACCGCGGTACCAATCATCACCACCAGCGCCGCGCTCGGCCGTGCGGGCGCGATGGCACGTTGCTGCATGTGTGAGCGTGCACCGATCAGCGCCACGAAGCGATCAACGCCGAGCCGGCCGGGGTGGTCGTAGCCATTGCTGACCCCGCCCGCATGGCTGCTTGCCACCACCCAGCGCGGCTCCTGGTCCCACAACTCCAGCTGCTCCTCGACCCGCCTGCGCACCGCATCACCGGCGACATTGCAGCCCAAGACGCTGTGCGGCACCGGCAGGCCGCGCCAGTCGCGGTCGGCCAAGGTCTCTATCGTCTCCAGAAACACCGCGCCATGGGCCAGCAACACGGCGCCCGGTTGCGGCGATGCATAGAGCGCCCATTTGAGGCGGGTATTACCGATGTCGATGGCCAAAAAGCTCATGAGTGTGGGCGATTAAGTACGGGCAAGGCCAGCAGCCAAACAGCTCATAGGGCATTGGCAGGCAAGAGGGCAGCAGCGCGCCGGCCGCCGCACGGGACGATGGCGCCGACACAGTCTTTCGCCGGGCCTTTGTCTCGCTGGACTCAGGTCAAGCGGATGAGCTGCCGATAAGCCGTTAGGTGCTGCGCGGCAGCTTGCCCAAAATCGGGTCAACCATGATGATGGCCGATCGCCACGACCATCTCGAAGGACTGCCATGTCGAATGCCGATTTACAAACTCGTGCAATCAGCCAATACGCCATGCTCGGTGATCGCGTCTTGCTGGCGGCCGCCGGCATCTGCGCGCTGGCCGCCCTGCTGCTGGGCATGAAGTACGCGCAGATGGGCCTGGCCGTTGGCGCAAGTGTGGCCTTGCTGGCCATCGCGGGCGTGGGCTATGCGGCCACCAAGGGCGGCGCCAGCCGCTATGTGCTGACCTTTGTGCTGGTCGGCTTCATTGCCCTGCATATCCAGCTGGCAGGCGGTGCGACCGAGTATCACTTCGGCGTCTTCGTCGTACTGGCCTTTTTGCTGGTCTATCTGGACTGGACGGTGATCGCCTTCGGCGCGGCGCTGTTCGCCGTTCACCACATCACCTTCGACCGCATGCAGGCGGCCGGCCTCGGCACCATCTGCACCACCGAGCCGGACTTTCTACGCGTGCTGCTGCATGCCGTCTATGTGGTCATCCAGGCCGGCGTCGGCATCGTGCTGGCCACCGTGATGCGCCGCGCGGCCGATGAAGGCGAGGAACTGCGCGAGCTGGTCGCCCGCGTCAACCGGGCCGACGGCATCTCGCTGGACGTGGCGGCGGTCACCACACATAGCGTCGGCGGCGACGCTTTGAAAGCGACGCTGAACCGGATGGAACAGACCGTCTCGACCGTGCGCAGCGGAGCCTCGGGCATCGAGGTGGCCAGCTCGGAGATCGCCAGCGGCAACCATGATCTGAGCAACCGCACCGAACAGACGGCGGCCAATCTTCAACGCACCAGCAACAGCATGATGGCGCTGACCGAGGCGGTCAAACATTCGGCCGACAGCGCCCGCCAGGCCAACCAGCTGGCGATGACGGCCAGCGAGGTAGCGGCCAAAGGCGGCCAGGTGGTGGCCCAGGTGGTCACCACCATGCAGGGCATCAACGACAGCTCGCGCAAGATCAGCGACATCATCGGCGTGATCGACGGCATCGCCTTTCAGACCAATATCCTGGCGCTGAACGCGGCCGTTGAGGCAGCGCGGGCCGGCGAGCAGGGCCGCGGCTTTGCGGTGGTGGCCAGCGAGGTGCGCTCGCTGGCCGGCCGCTCGGCCGAGGCCGCCAAGGAGATCAAGTCGCTGATCGGCGCCAGCGTCGAGCGGGTCGAGCAGGGCAGCAGCCTGGTCGGTGAGGCGGGGGCCACCATGGACGAGGTGGTGTCCAGCATCCGCCAGGTGACGGCCATCATGGGCGAGATCAGTGCGGCCAGCGCCGAGCAGGCCGGCGGTGTGGCCGAGGTCAGCGAGGCGGTGCGCGAGATGGACCAGGCCACCCAGCAGAATGCCGCCCTGGTCGAGCAGATGGCCGCAGCCGCCAGCAGCCTGACGCAGCAGGCCCAGGAGTTGGTGCAGACGGTGGCGGTATTTGGGGTCGCGGGCAAGCGCGCTTGAGGCGCTCCTGTTCGATCAAGAACCGCGCCCGACTGAGTCAATCACGCGGTTCTTGATCGGCCCCATCGGCCGGGGCTGGCAGCGGCGGGTCTCGCTACAGCCGACGCATGGTCTGGGCGCTTGATTTCTAGCCCGTAGTCAAATCTGCGCGCAGGCCTTTCATCCCCTCCATCCCCTGCATCCTGGCAAAAATCTTCCCGGTCCAAGCAAATATTGGAGCCTGGGTGGAGGGGATAAAGGGGATGGACGCGGATCCGGAGCGGGGGAGCACGGCGCCCGATGATCAGATCAGATTTCGTTTGGCGCTTTCCGACGATATGAGCCTCGCTACGCGGCGTTGAACTGCATGCCGGGGGCGTCAGCGGGCCGGGAAACAAAGCCATGCTGCGCATAGAAACCCGATTTTCCCTTGGCGCAAAACAGCTGGATGTCGGTGATACCGGCGCTGTGGCAGGCCTCAAGCAGGGAGGTCAGCAAGGCTGAGCCAATGCCCTGATGCTGAAACTCGGGGCGAATAATCATTTCCGTGATGAAGGCATGCAGATGCCCATCGGAGATGGCGCGCGCAAAACCGACCAGTTGGCCCTTGCAATACGCCGATCGCGAACACCAGGAACCGCTCAGCGCTCCTTGATAAAACAGCGCATCACGAGAGGCCGGCCCCCAGGCCGTGGTGTCGTAGAGGGCCTTGAAGTCAGCTGCTGTCGGCAAGTCGGGTGAGATCGCGAATGAGTGCATGGTTGAGCCTGTTTACGCGGGCTGACTATGCCATCACCGGGCAGTCGCACTCAGCCCCGCTGCCCCAGCTTGCGCGGCTGCGGGCTCGCGGCCAGCTCGGGCTCCAAGCTCTGCACCAGATCAGCCCAGGCCTGCGCCTGGCGCACCACCTGGCCGACCACCAGGATGGCCGGGCTGGGCAACTGCTCGCGCAGCAGCATCGCGGGCAGCTCAGCCAAGTGGCAGACCTGCTGGCGCTGCTGGGCGGTGTGGGCGGCCGAGATCGCCGCCGCGGGTGTGTCGGCGGCCAGACCGCCTTTGAGTAGCGCCTGGACGATCTGCTCGGCCTGGCTGAGGCCCATATAGATGACCAAGGTCAGCCGGCTGCGCGCCAGCGCGGCCCAATCGGGGCCTTCGCCTGCCCGTGCACCTTCACGGTTATGGCCGGTGACAAAGGCGACGCCGGGCGCATGGCGGCGGTCGGTCACCGGGATGCCGATGCTGGCCGGCGCGGCCAAGCCTGCGGTGAGGCCATTGACCACTTCCACTTTCAAACCGGCGGCCTGCAGCGCGTCCACTTCCTCGGCGCCGCGCCCAAACATAAAGGGGTCGCCGCCCTTCAGGCGCACGACGCGGGCGCCGCTGCGGGCCTCGCGGATCATCAATTCGTGGATGAAGCGCTGCTCGGTAGACACGCAACCGCCGCGTTTGCCGACGTACAAGACACGTGCCGTCGGGTTGGCCAAGGCCAGCACACGCGGGTCAACCAAATCGTCGCTGAGGATCACATCGGCGGTCTGCAGGCGCCTGAGCGCTTTCAGCGTCAAGAGCTCAGGGTCGCCGGGGCCGGCGCCGACCAGGCTGACGGGATGAACTTCGTCGTCGCTTTTCATGGATTCACCTCTTCTGTTTGGGCTTGCGGTTGAAACACCGTGCCATCGACCAAGCGCCGCAGCGCCGGCAGGCAGGAGCCGCACTGGGTGCCGCAGCGCAAGGCGGCTTGCAAGCCACCCAGCCGCTCGGCTGCCGAGCCGGCACAAGCAGCCAGCTGCGTGAGAATGCGCGCCTCTGAAACATCAAAACAATTGCAGACCTGCGGGCTGCGTGGGGCCAGGTCTTGCGGGGCGCCGGCCTCGGGGGCCAACAGCCTGCGGCCATGCGGCGCCACCAGGGCGGCGTCGCGCCAAAGTTGCTGTATCCACGCGCCCTCACCCGCCTCGCCCACCCGCAGCAGCGCCTGCAGACGGGCCTCGGGGCCCACGCCGTCAAGCAAGAGCAGGCGCGTGCGGCCGCGCTGCGCGTCGGCATAACGCAGCAGATTGACGCCCTGCAACCGCAGCAGAGTCGCGATGCTGGCGATCAAGGCCGGCGCCGGCGGCGTCGCATGCGCGGCCTCGAAGCACCAGCCTTCTTGGCCGGACCCCGCCGGCACCGGCACGCAGCAGGCATAGTCGAACTCAGGCATCAGGCGGCGCAAGGCCAGGCCTAAGGCAGCGGCCTCGTTCGGCGCCACCCAGGCCGCCGCGCTGATCCGCCAAGGCAGCTTCGCTGGCTGGATGTCCACCGCTGCGAACTTCAACTCGGGCTGTTTGGAATCGGGGCAAAAGGCCGGCTGGGTCAGGCCGTTGACGCCTAGCAAGACCTGACCCTCTGAGCCGCGGCCGGAGATGAACTCCTCGCCCCAATGCATGGCCAGATCGGCCTGCGCGATAGCAATGCCTGCATCCGCCCGCAAGGCCACCACCATATCGCCACGGCGCGATTTAACGCGCACCAGCTCGCCCTCCTTGAGACCACGGCGCGCCATGTCTTGCGGGTTGATGCGCAGGACCGGCGCCGCCTCGTGGCCGAACAAGCGGCTGACCACACCGCTGCGGCTCATGCCATGCCATTGATCGCGCAAACGGCTGGTGCTCATGGCAAAGGGATAGCGCGCATTGACCTGCTCGGCACAGGCCTGATAGGGCTTGGCCAGAAAGCGGGCGCGGCCATCGGGCGTGGCGAAGCGGCCGTCTTCATAGAGGCGCGCGCGGCCATGAGAGGCGCCCGCGGGAAACGGCCATTGCTGCGGGCCGTCGCGGTCGAGCAAGGCATAGGTGAGGCCCGTGATGTCGAGATCACGGCCGCGAGTGGCCTCGCGGTGTTCCATCCAAAGCGCTTCGCTGCTGTCGAAATCGAACAGGCTGGGACGACCGGGCCGCAACACAGTTTCCAACAGCCGCGCCACATCGCGAACGATTTGCCAGTCCGGCCGCGCCTGGCCCGGCGGGCTGATGGCCGCCCGCACGCGGCTGATGCGGCGCTCGCTGTTGGTGACGCTGCCGTCCTTCTCGCCCCAGGTGGCGGCCGGCAGAATCACATCGGCATAGGCGGCCGTGGCCGTGCCGGTAAAGCACTCCTGCAGGATCACCATTTCACAGCGCTCAAGGGCGCGCCGCACCATGGCCTGGTCGGGCAGCGACTGTGCAGGGTTGGTGCAGGCTATCCACAAGACCTTGATTTCTCCGCGCGCGGCGGCCTCGAACAACTCCACCGCCGTTTTGCCCGGGGCCCCAGGCAGTGCGTCCACGCCCCATAGCGCGGCGATCTCGGCCCGGTCCGTTGCCTGATTCGGGTCGCGGTGGCCGGGCAGCAGCGTCGCCATGCCGCCGACCTCGCGCCCGCCCATCGCGTTGGGCTGGCCGGTGAGCGAGAAAGGCCCGGCGCCGGGCCGGCCGATCTGGCCGGTGGCCAGGTGCAGATTGATCAAGGCGGTGTTCTTGGCCGTGCCGCTGCTGCTTTGGTTCAGCCCTTGGCAATACAGCGACAGCGTGGCGGGCGATTGTGCGAACCAGCGCGCAGCCTGCAGCAGGTCGGCCTCGCTGATGCCACAGATGCGCGCAGCCTGGGCCGGCGTCATGTCGCGCGCCAGCGCCTTGAGCTCGGCAAAGCCGGCGGTGTGAGCATCGATAAAGAGCGGGTCCAGCAGCCCGTCCCAGATGCAGGCATGCAGCAGGCCCAGGCACAGCGCCACATCGGTGCCGGGCAGGATTTGCAGATGTAGATCGGCGAACTCGGCGCTCTCGGTGCGGCGCGGGTCAACGACGATGATCTTCATATCCGGCCGCTTAGCCTTGGCCGCCTCAAGCCGGCGGAACAGGATGGGGTGTGCCCAGGCCGGGTTGGCGCCGCTGATGAAGACGCAGTCGGCCAGGTCCAGGTCCTCGTAGCAGGCCGGCGGCGCATCGGCGCCCAGCGTCTGCTTGTAGCCGACCACGGCCGAGCTCATGCACAGCCGCGAATTGCTGTCGATATTGTTCGTGCCGACCAAGGCGCGGGCGAGCTTGTTGAAGGCGTGGTAATCCTCGGTCAACAACTGGCCCGAAATGTAGAAGCCGACCGCGTCAGGGCCATGCTCGCCAATGACTGCGGCCAGCTTGTCGGCGATGGCTTGATTGACCTGGCCCCAGCTGCCCGCAGCCAAGGGCGCGCCCCGCTCGGCGCGCAGCAAGGGCTGCAGCAGGCGGCGGGTTTGCAGCACCACCGGCGCGGCGGTCAGGTGCAGGGTCGAACCCTTGCTGCACAGGCGGCCGAAGTTAGCCGGGTGATCGGGGTCGCCTCTGACGCCGGTGATGGTGCCGGCCTCGCTCTCGATGACAACGCCACAGCCAACGCCGCAGTAGGGGCAGGTTGAATGCGTGTCCATGCTGGTGACCTCCCGCCGGGCCGCCCCAAGGGAGGGCAGCTCCCCCTCGGGGGGCAGCGAATGCAATTCGCGTGGGGGCTTCATCAGCAGCTGCGCGTGCAGGGTCCGGCTTTGAGCGGCTCAAATTCCAGACCAATATTGGCCAGTTCGGCCTCGCAAAGAAGCACCTGCCCTGCCTCCACCCTCACGCTGAACTTTGCCGTGCAGCCCTCATCGGGGGCCTGCGCCAAGCCGCTGTCGAGTGCGATGGTCCAGTTGTGCAGCGGGCAAGCCACTTTGTCGCCGAACACAATGCCCTGGCTCAGCGGCCCACCCTTGTGCGGGCAGCGGTCCAGCAGCGCAAACACCGTGTCGTCGCTGGTGCGAAACAGGGCCACTTCTGGACCTGCGGGGCGCTTGACGCGGCGCGAGCCCAGCACCGGGATGTCGCTGACGGCGCAGATGGTTTTCCATTCACTCATGTTCTTGTCTCCTGCGCTTACAGCGCTTCAAACTGACGCAAATCGACCTTGGCCTTGTCGAAATCGAACCAAGGGTCGGGCTCCCCGGCTAGCGCGAACTGCAGCTGCGCCCACAGCGCGCGGCGGCCCTCGGCGTCTTCCAAAATCTTCTTCTTGACATAGTCCAAACCCACCCGCGCGACATAGTGCACGGTGCGCTCCAGGTACCAGCCCTCGGTGCGGTAGAGCTGCATGAAGGCGCCGGTGTACTCCAGCACCTCCTCGG
>JADMJQ010000251.1 GCA_018780415.1 Roseateles sp.
TGTCACACAAGTGATCAGTATCCGCCGCCACCCGAACGGCCACCGCCGCCGCCGAAGCCGCCGCCACCGGAACGGCCACCGCCGCCGCCGAAGCCGCCTGGACGCTCTTCACGAGGACGAGCCTCGTTAACAACGATGGCACGGCCATCGATGTCTTGTCCGTTCATGCCATTGATGGCAGATTGCGCCTCGGGATCCGAGCTCATTTCCACAAAGCCGAAGCCCTTGGAACGGCCAGTATCACGATCCATCATGACCTTGGCCGAAGTCACTTGACCAAATTGCGAGAATGCCTCTTGCAGTGTCTCGTCACGCACGCTGTAGGCAAGATTGCCAACGTAAAGCTTGTTTCCCATGGGGAAGCCCTTTCAAATACCAAAAAAACCATGCGGAGCTTCAACCCATCCTGAACCATTCAAGCGAAGGTGCGGCTTCCATACACAGGTAAATGATTATGGGCGAAGGGTCCAGCCTCGCCCACTACTGGCAGGGTATTTGTTGTTTTTTCGCCGACAGAAAAAACCCTAGCGTCGACACCGTGCGAATGGTGGCTTAGTCATCGCCCGCCGCGCCGCCACAGGGCCTGTCAAGGCGCTGGCTATGATGACCGCCATGCCCCAAAAACTATCGCTCCACGCCCTCAACCGGGTGCTCGCCAGCATTGATGCGCCGCGCAACGGCCGCGCGCTCTACGCCTTATTGAGTGCCTTCTGTTTGGCCGGCCTGATGCTGGCTTCGGCCGAGTCGGCCTTGGCCAAGGGCGACAGCAGCTGGGGCGTGATCTGGGCCGGGCTGGGCCTGGCGGCGGCGTTTTTGGGTGTCAACACGACCGGCCTGCTGCTGATGGATCAGGCGCGCGGCCGCCCGGTGCGTGATGTGGTCGACGCTTTTCATGACGCGCTGCGCGTCGTGCCCAAGGTGCTTTTGTGCCTGTTGATGATGCTGACTTTGATGGCACTGGCGTTGGCGGGGCTGCTGGCCTTGCTGTGGGCCGTCAAGCTGCCCTGGGTCGGTGCGCCGCTGTTTGCCTTGCTGGTGCCCATCGGCGTGGTCTTGTTGGGCGTGATGGCCTTCAGCGGCGCGGTCGTTGTCGGGCCCTTGACGGGGCCTGCAGTTTGGAGCGGCCGCAGCGCCGTCGGCACCGCCAAGCTTTTATTGCACCAGCTGCGCCACGGCGCGCTGGAGGCCGGCGCCTTGATGATGGCGGTGCTGCTGACCACCGGCCTGGTCAGTGCCGCGGTCAGCTTTGTGGTCGTCAGCGGCGGCCGGGCCTTGGCGTTTTTGATGGTGTGGCTGATCGGCATCGACGTGCCAGCCC
The DNA here is from genome assembly GCA_018780415.1 of Roseateles sp. Taxonomy (GTDB): domain Bacteria; phylum Pseudomonadota; class Gammaproteobacteria; order Burkholderiales; family Burkholderiaceae_C; genus Paucibacter_A. The sequence continues at coordinate 1,319 of JADMJQ010000251.1, forward strand.
AGCAATTGATGGCGGGCTTGTTTGGCTATGGCCTGCGCAGCCTGGGTGCGACCGGCGCGCCGGTGGCCGCGACGCCGCTGGGCATGGCGGCCTTGGTCGGCGGCGGCGTCGTTTTCGCGGTGGCCCTGGTCTTGCCGACGCTGGTCTATCTACGCGGCTGCTGCGCCGTCTTTCTGGCCATGCAGGACGCGCCGGCAGAAGACGCCGAGCTGTGAGCCCCATGCAAGAGCCGCGCATCGCCAGCCTGGTACCCAGCATCACCGAGCTGCTGGTGGACTTGGGCTTGGGCCCGCGGCTGGTCGCGCGCACCGGCTTTTGCATTCATCCGCAGGCGGCACTGCTGAACGTGCCCAAGGTCGGCGGCACCAAAGACGTGAATATGGCCAAGCTGCGCCAGTTGGCGCCCAGCCATGTGATCGTCAATGTGGACGAGAACCGCCTGGAGGCGGTCGAGGCGCTGCGCGAGTTTGTGCCCCACATCATCGTGACCCACCCGCAAGGGCCGGCCGACAACTTGGGCTTGTTGGCGCAGATGGATTTGCATTTCGGCGCCGAGCCGGGCGTGAGCGAACGTTGCGCCGAGCTGGCGAGCGAGCTGGAGGCGGCCTTGCAAAGCTGCCGAAACAAAAGCTGGCCGGCGCAGCGGGTGCTCTATCTGATCTGGCGCGAACCCTGGATGACGATCGCGCGGGACACCTATATCGCCCGCATGCTGGCCGAGGTCGGCTGGCAAAGCTGGCCGGCGCTCAACGGCGGCGAGACCGGCGCCGCGCGCTACCCGCAACTGCAGGGAGACGAAACATGGCTGGCGCAGATCGACCGCGTGCTGCTCAGCTCGGAGCCCTATCGCTTTGACGCCTCGCACTTGGGCCTGGCGCAGGCCCTGGCCGCCCATGCCAAAGTCCAGCTGGTCGACGGCGAGTTGCTGAGCTGGTACGGCCCGCGCGCGGCCCAGGGCCTGGACTATCTGCGCGAACTGGCCAAATAGTTCATAACAAGCGACACAATCCGCCCATGGACATCTACAAACCCCTGGTCGCCCTGCTCGCCATCGTCAACCCGGTCGGCGTGGTGCCCTTCTTCATCCATTTCACCAGCCACCTGACGCGCGAGCAGCGCAAGCGCACGATCGTGGTCAGCTCCTTCACCGCCTTTGTCGTGATCAGCTTGAGCGCGCTGTTAGGGCTGAAGATCATCGGATTTTTCGGCATCACCTTGGCCTCGTTCCAGGTCGGCGGCGGCACCCTGTTGCTGATCAGCTCGCTGCAGATGCTCAACGCCCAGCCGGCCGAAGCCCGCAAGGATGATTTGAGCGAGGCCGCCAACAAGGCCGACAGCGGCGCCAGCATCGCCGTCGTGCCCTTAGCCATCCCGCTCTTGACCGGGCCGGCGACGATCTCGACCATGGTGATTTACGCCGACCGCACCCGCCACTGGTGGGAGCTGGCCGTGCTGGTCGGCTACGGCGTGGTGGTGGGCGCGGTGACCTATCTGGTGTTCTCGGCGTCGGGGCGCATCGCGCGCGCGCTAGGCCAGACCGGCATCAACATCATGACCCGGCTGATGGGCCTGATCCTGGCGGCGCTGGCGGTGGAGCTGCTGGCCGATGGCTTGATCAAACTGTTCCCGGTGCTGGCCTCCCATATCGCAAGCTGATGCCCTTGCGAGCCAGCCGCTCAAGCGGAGCGAGCTGCGCTGTCTTCAACTGATTAGGATTCAATGTTCGACTACATCATCGTCGGCGCCGGCACCGCCGGCTGCCTCTTGGCCAATCGCCTGACGGCCGACCCCAGCAAGCGCGTGCTGCTGCTGGAAGCCGGCGGCAAGGACGACTACCACTGGATCCATATCCCGGTCGGCTATCTGCATTGCATTGGCAATCCGCGCACCGACTGGCTTTATCAGACCGAGGCCGAGCCGGGTTTGAATGGGCGTTCGCTGCGCTACCCGCGCGGCAAGGTCTTGGGCGGCTGCTCCAGCATCAACGGCATGATCTATATGCGGGGCCAAAGCCGCGACTACGACGGCTGGGCCGCTGCAGCGGCTGACCCGGCCTGGCGCTGGGACGCCTGCCTGCCCTTTTTCAAACAACACGAAAACCATTGGCGGCTCGACCCATCGGCAGGCGCGTCCGGCAAGGTTTCGGCCGCTTTCAAGGCCGCCCATGGCCATGGCGGCGAGTGGCGGATCGAGCGCCAGCGCCTGCGCTGGGATGTACTGGACGCGTTTGCCCAGGCCGCCGTGCAGGCCGGCATCCCGGCGACCGAGGACTTCAATGCCGGCGACAACGAGGGCGTCGGCTATTTCGAGGTCAATCAACGCCAGGGCCTGCGCTGGAACACGGCCAAGGCCTTTTTGCGCCCAACTTGCTATGCCCGCCCAAATTTCGAGTTATGGACCGGCAGCACGGTGCAACGTCTCACGCTGGAGCGCATCGATGGGCAGCTGCAATGCCGCGGGGCCGAAGTGCTGACGCCCGGCGGGCTGGAACGCGTCAAGCTCAATCCCGGTGGCGAGCTGGTGCTGGCCGCTGGTGCGATCGGCTCGCCGCAAATTCTGCAGCTGTCCGGCATCGGCCCGGCCGATTTGCTGCAGGGGCTGGGAATCGCGGTGCAGCAAGACTTGCCGGGTGTCGGCGCAAACTTGCAAGATCATCTGCAAATCCGCAGCGTCTTCAAGGTCGAGGGCGCGGCAACCTTGAACACGCGCGCGGCCAGCCTTTGGGGCAAGGCCAAGATTGGCCTGGAATATGCGTTCAAGCGCAGCGGACCTATGAGCATGGCGCCCTCGCAGCTGGGCGCCTTCACCCGCAGCAGCCCTGACAAGGCCTGGCCCGATCTGGAGTATCACGTCCAACCGTTGTCGCTGGAGGCCTTCGGCGAGCCGCTGCACCGCTTCAACGCCATCACCGCCAGCGTCTGCAATCTGAACCCGAGCAGCCGCGGTACGGTGCAGATCCGCTCGACCGACCCAGGCCAAGCGCCCGCCATCGCGCCCAACTACCTGAGTACCGAGGAAGACCGTCGCGTCGCCGCGGCCAGTTTGCGCGTAACGCGCAATATCCTGGCACAGCCGGCCCTGGCGGCCTACCGACCCGAGGAATACAAGCCAGGCCTGCAATACCAGAGCGAGGAGGACCTGGCGCGCTTGGCGGGCGACATCGCCACCACCATCTTTCATCCCGTAGGAACCTGCAAGATGGGTCGCGATGACGACGCGATGGCGGTCGTCGACAGCCGGCTGAGGGTGCGCGGCACGAACGGCGTGATCCAGGGTCTGCGCGTGATCGATGCCAGCGTGATGCCGTTCATCACCAGCGGCAATACCAATTCGCCGACCTTGATGATTGCGGAGAAAGCGGCGGCCTGGATACTGGCCGACGCTGCCGGCCGGGTCAAGGCAGCTTGAAGGTGTCGACGATGTCGGCCAGCTTGATGGCCTGATCTTTCATGCTCTCGGCCGCCGCTGCGGACTGCTCCACCAGGGCAGCGTTTTGCTGGGTCATCTGATCCAGCTTGACGACCGAGCCGTTGACCAGATCAAGTCCCCGAGATTGCTCGGCCGCGGCGGTAGAGATTTCGCCAATGATGGCCGAGACGCGCTCGACGCTGCCGACGATCTCGCCCATGGTTTGGCCGGCGTCGGCGACCAGCTTGCTGCCCCCCTCGACCTTGTCGACCGAGGCCCCGATCAAGCCCTTGATCTCGCGCGCCGCCTGCGCGCGGCGTTGAGCCAGCGAACGCACCTCGCCGGCCACCACCGCGAAGCCGCGGCCCTGCTCGCCGGCCCGCGCCGCCTCGACGGCCGCGTTCAGCGCCAGGATATTGGTCTGAAAGGCGATGCTGTCGATCACGCCGATGATGTCGCCGATCTTGCGTGAGCTGATGTTGATGTCTTCCATGGTGCTGACCACCTGGGCCACCACCCGGCCGCCGCGCGCCGCCACCTCGGCCGCCGTTGCCGCCAAGCGATTGGCCTCCAAGGCCGAGCTGGCCGACTGCCTGACCGTGCTGGTCAACTCATCCATCGACGAGGCCGCCTGCTGCAGGCTGGAGGCGGTCTGCTCGGTGCGCTCGCTCAGGTCCATATTGCCACTGGCGATTTCGGCGCTGGCGGTGCGTATCGAGGCCGAGGCCGCCAACACAGCCTGCATAGATCCGCCCAGTTGCCCGGTCATGCGCCCCAAGGCTCGCACCAGATCGCCGACCTCGTCGCTGCGTTCACTGCTGGCATCTACCGCCAGATTGCCGGCCGCAACTTCACCGGCAATCTCTGTGGCGCGCTGCAGCTCATTCGTCAATTTGCGCTGCATCAGCCAGGACAAATAGACCGCAATGGCCGCCGCCAGCAAGCCCAGGCCGGACAGCAGCCAGCGGGTGCGCCGGGCTTGGCTGTCGGCGGCCAACACGGTGTCTGCCGATGCCGTCTCCACCCGCTTGATCATCGCGCGCATGGTCTGGGTCAGCACCGCGAAGGAGCTGTCAGCGCTTTGCATGGCGGCGATGCCGGTGTTCGGGTCGACCGAGGACAGGTCGATTGCCTCGTCCGCCTGCTTCAGATACTTGGCGATCAAGGGGGCCAACTGGCCGCTGCTCTTGCGCAGCTCGGCGTCGTCGGCATGGGCCTCGCCGATGCTGGCAGCGACCCTTTGCACGCCGGCCAGCTGCTCGGTCAGCGACGCCCGCGCCGCCTTGATCTGGGGCTCATCCAGCGAGGCCACCAGGGCCACCGTGCGGTAGACACCGGTGTGGATCTGGGCCAACTGCTCCTGCGCATTGCTGAGGGTGCGGTAGTCCTCCAGCTGGGCGTTCATGGTGGCGAGATTGGCGTCGGCCGCGCGACTCAAGAGTAAGGCGTTCAGCTGGCCCGCGCTGAACACCACCACGGCGGTCAGCAACGGCGCCGCCAGCAATTTCCAAGCAAGTTTCATGGCCTCTCCCTGTATTTGGGCGCAGCGGCCCGGAGCACAAACTTACTTGTAGATGCCGCCGCAAACCACCATGTCTTCGAGCTTCTCGCAATACATGCGCTTGGGCTCGATCTTCTTGGTCTCGGGGTTGGTGAACTTGTAGTCTTGCCAGAACGTGGGCTTGGCCGCGGCCATCTCCATGCGCTCCTTGACGAAGGCCTTGCCGTCCACGTCCTTCAGTTCGATCAGGTTCTTGCCCACCATCTTGGTGTTGGCGCCATGGGCGCGCACCGTGCCGTCAAGACCGTAGACGGTGAGGTAGAGGTCGCGGTCGCTGAACTGGCCGCCCTTGGTGGAGATCTCGGCGAAACCCTTCTCATGCCCGCTGGTCTTGATGAAGGCGACGCCCTTCTTGACCATGGCAATCGCCTCGGTCTCGGTAGCGCCGCCGTCGGCCGCATACGACATCAGCGGCGCGCTGGCAACCAGGCCGGCGAGCAGGCCGACCTTCAAAGCAAACTTGGAGACGACAGTCATCTGCATTTCAAACTCCTTGAGTCGGCCGTGGCGGCCGCGTGATCGGGTGGCGTAGGCAGCGCACCCTGAGGGTGTACTGCCTATGGCCTATCGGCCCGACGCGGCCTGGCTTGAGGAGTTCCTATGCGAAGCGCTGCTCCAGATAGGCCAGCAGCGTGCGAATCGTCTGCGCCTCGCCGCCGACCGGCCGGCCGGGCCGCGCCACATCGTTCCAGGCGAACAGGTCGATATGCAACCAATCCTGGTTCTCGGGCACAAAGTACTCGAGGAAGAGCGCGGCATTGATGGCGCCGCCCAAGGCATTGCGGCCGGTGTTGACGATGTCGCCGATGGAGCTCTCGATGCCGGCCTTGTAGGGCGCCCACAGCGGCATGTGCCACATCGGGTCTTCCAGCTTCAGGCCCAGATCGACCAGGTCGCGGGCGCTGTCGAAATGCTTGCTGAACAGCGCCGGCAACTGCGCGCCCAAGGCCACACGGGCGGCGCCGGTCAGCGTCGCCAGGTCGATGATCAACTCGGGATTGCCTTCCGAGGCGTAGGCTAACGCATCGCTGAGCACCACGCGGCCCTCGGCATCGGTATTGCCGATCTCGATATGCAGGCCTTTGCGGGTCTTGATCACGTCGCCGGGCCGGTAGGCATTGCCGGCGATCGAGTTTTCCACCGCTGGGATCAAGACCTGCAAGCGAACCGGCAGCTTGAAGGCCATCACCAGCGCGGCCAGGCCCAGCGCATTGGCGGCACCGCCCATGTCCTTCTTCATCTGGCGCATGCCGTCGGCGCCCTTGATGTCGAGGCCGCCGGTATCAAAGCAGACGCCCTTGCCGACGATGCAGAGCAGGGGCGCGTCGGCCGCGCCCCAGTTCAGCTCGATCAGGCGCGGCGCGCGCGTCGAGGCGCGGCCGACCGCGTGGATGGCCGGGAAGTTCTGCTTCAGCAAGTCATCGCCGACGATTTGCTTGAAGGTGGCGCCATGCTGTTTGGCGATCATCTGCGCGGCCTGCGCCAGCTCCTCCGGGCCCATATGTTCGGCCGGGGTGTTGACCAGATCGCGGGTGGCGGCCATTGCCGTGGCAAAAGCGAGGCCGCGCTGGGCGTCGGCGCTGGGCGCCAAACACAGCTCGGCCGGTGCGCGGCGGCGCGGCTTGTAGAGGTCGAACTGATAGGCGCCCAGCTCCCAGGACAGCGCGGCGGCCTCGGCCTGCAGGGTCAAGCCCTCGTTCGTAGCCAAACGGTAGCGGCCCTCGGGCAGCGCCTGCGGCAGGGCGGCCAGCGCAAACGGGTCGGCAATATGGCTGATGCCGGCGAAGACCTGGCCGAGCTTGCCGTCGGGGCCGGGCACCAGCGCGAAGCTGTCGGGCGCGCCGGTGAAACCCAGCGCCGATAGCCAATGGCGGGTCGGGGTGGGCAGGGTTTGGGCCAGCGTTTGAAAGGCGCTGCGATCGACCACGGTGATGGCGATGGCGGCGGCGTTTGTCTTGAGTAGGACGGTCATGGTGCGGGTGGCTCCGGTGCGGCGCTGAGGGAGCGACGATTGTCCACTGTTGGAGTGGGTCGTTCGGATCCGCCCATTGCGGCCTCCAGAACGAATGCGCGGCCTTCAGCTCAATTGCTCGCCCCGTACGATGCCGGGTCTCGGCCCGGCGGCCGACCCACCTCTCTTGCCTCGCCAAGAGAGGTGGGCCAGAGAAGGCGACCCTGCCGCATGGCCCTGCGGGTCCGCTCAGTGCTCAAATTTGCCGGGCCGCGCCCAACTCACTGCGCTACGCTGCGTTCAGACAAGGGGCGCGATGCTAGTTCTTGAAGTCGCTGCGCGAAGCCCGGCAAATTCTGCGCGCCTCGCCCATGCAGAAGGGGCACTCCAAAGAACACGGCTCGCTGCGCGTCGCCTCGATGGGTGCTGCGCGAAGCGCATGCGCCTCGCAGATCGATGCCATGAGGGTCAGGTTTTGCCTATATTTTTGAGACCTGACCCCGGCCTTTTTTCCGAGAGCACCTGCGCCGTTGCGCGACATTTTTGTGGGGATGCAGCAAATTCTCCCGCGTCATCAGCGGGAGAATGCTCCCGACAACAACCAAGAAAATCGAGGAGGATTGAGCATGATGAATATGGTGCGTCGCACGCCACCATGGCTACTGCGCTGGTTCAATCGGATCTTTTTTCTCCCAATGATCCTGCTGCACACGCTGTTCAATTCAGCGTTTGGAATGCTGGTCGCATCTGTCTTGATGTATCTCTGGTCTTGGAGCAGTTCGGCGGTCAAGCCGCTCACACTCGGCGAATTGGTTCTGTGGTTTTCTGAACTGCAGGTCGAGGCGCAAACGGGAATAGCGACAACAGTCATCACGGTCGTCGGGTTCGTCGCAGCGTTCCAAAGTGCAAACGCAGCGTGGATACGCCAGACCAGAATCACAGTTCAGCTTGCAATTTCAGATGAAATTGAAGACTTTTTCGACGGCGTGGCGAACTCAATCATTGACGCGGAAGGTTGGGCTGAACGCTTTTTGGAAGCAGTCGTGCAATTGCGAGACAAGTCACAAGACACTCGTTTCACCATGCAGAAATTGCAGCGATTGTTAGATGAGAGGGAGACTTTCTTTGAAGCGCGTCGCGACCTAGTGAGGCGCAGTCGAGACGTGCATCGCATCCTTGGGAAGCACTCGACAGTGCTGATGCAATTTTCTGGCGCTTCGCAAGGTTTGCAGGACTGCGCCGATGCGCTGAGCGAAGTTACTGCAGCGATATGGTTCTATGTTCCAGACAAGTTGCCCGAGAACTGGACTGCAACGGATCCGGGTCTGTATATCGACATGTCGAAATGGACGCAGTTCATCTCGATTTGCGGTAGCAACTTTAATCGAATCAACGGGCTAAGCGGCGGAGTTCGCGGTCTACTCCGACGCCCTCTTATGACCCTAGGTATCGGTCTGTTCCGCGAACTGGAAAGAGTCTTGAAGGACGGCACTGCTGATGAGGCCTTTGCGGCAATAAAGGTACGCAAGATACCGAAACCGTAACGGTGCGTAATCGTTCTAGCCGAGGGTCACCCATTAGCCGCCCCCGTCAAAAGGCCGAGGCCACAAAAGGCCGGGGCCAGGTCTCAAATCTAAAGGCAAGACCTGACCCCCGAGGCATCGGCTTGAACGGTGCATGCGCGCAGCGCTGCACCCATCGAGGCGACGCGCAGCGAGCCGTGTTCTTTGGAGTTCACCCCCTTCTGCATGGGCGAAGAGCGGAGAATTTGTCGGGCGTCGCGCAGCGACTTCAAGAACTGGCTTCGCGCCCCTTGTCTGAACGGAGCGTAGCGCAGTGAGTTGGGCGCGGCCCGGCAAATTTGAGCACTGAGCGGACCCGCAGGGCCATGCGGCAGGGTCGCCTTCTCTGGCCCACCTCTCTTGGCGAGGCAAGAGAGGTGGGTCGGCCGCCGGGCCGAGACCCGGCATCGTGCCAGGAGAACAATCGATTCGAAGCGTGCCTAAGCGCCAGTGACGCTTGCTGGCAGTCACGCATGACCCGCCGCACCCATGCAGCTCGGTACGAGCCAGGCAACAGACGGCTGTCTAAATTTTCAACTCCACCCCTAGCAACTGCTCTGCAATCGCACCAACAAGGCCTGCGCAGCCGGGCTGGCCTGCACAGCTGGCATTTCAGCAGCCGAAGCGAGCAAGCGCTGCGCGGTGGACAGATGCGGCGTCACCGGGCCAAGAAAGCGCAGTTGCTCGCCGACGCCGATCAGCAAGGTCGGGAAGGTCTCGACCTCCAGATCGCCGACCAACTCCTCGTCGTCCTCGATATCCACCCAAATGAAACGGTAATCGGGGTGCTGCAGGCGCAAAGCGGCAAGCACCTCGCGATAGGTGTCACAAGTGCGGCACCAGGCGGCGCATAGGCAGGCCACCAGGGTGGTCTGCGCGCAGCGGTCATGGGCATCGGTGGCGATCATCATGTGGAGAAGCATAGCGATGAAGCACGCCGCCGCCGGAAGTCGTTGCAAACAGGCGACGACCGAGCGGGTAAAACCACCGATGGAAAAAATTCAACAAAATGGTGCGGCACTGTCAACCGCACCTATTTGGCTCGCGTTGTGCCTGCAAACGGAGCGGGATTGTTGGAATCTCCCCGGTTTCGCAAAGGCAAAAGCCATGAAAACGCAACAACATTCGTCCGAACCACAGCCCCGTCGCATGCCTTGCCCCGAGCTACAAGCCGGCCAAGCCGACAACAAGGGCCGCAAGCATGAGGCTTTTGAGGCCGGCAACTTCGGCAGCGATCGGCGCAGCTTGGCCCGCGCGATCCGCTTCGACCGCAAGCGCTGAGAAAGACCGCTAACCGCACCAGATCGGTGCGGTTAGGCGCCCAACGGCGCCATCAATAGTTCCAAATCCTGCGCGGTGAACTTGGCGCCCTCGGCCTCGTCACTGCCCAGCACCCCTTCCGCCAGCGCCAGTTTGCGCGCCTGCAACTCCAGCATCCGCTCCTCGATGCTGCCCGCCACCACCAGTTTGTAGACAAACACCGGCTTGTCCTGGCCGATGCGGTGCGCGCGTGCGCTGGCTTGCGCCTCGACGGCCGGGTTCCACCAGGGGTCGACATGGATGACGGTGTCGGCCGCGGTCAGATTCAAGCCGACGCCGCCGGCCTTCAGGCTGATCAGCATCACGGGCAGCTCCTGCGCCTGAAAGCGCCGCACGATCTCGCCGCGCGCGGCCACCGGCGTCGCCCCGGTCAGCGTCAGATAAGGCAGGGCCAGCCGGTCCAGCTCGGCGGCGATCAGGCCTAACATCTCGGCGAACTGCGAGAACACCAACACCCGCCGCCCTTCGGCGACCAGTTCAGGCAGCATTTCACCCAATAGCTCCAGCTTGGCGCGCTCCATTTCGGCCGCCATGGCCATGCCCTTGATCAAAAACGGATCGCAGCAGACCTGGCGCAACTTCAGCAGCGCATCCAGCACCGAGATCTGTGCGCCGCCAAAACCGCGCCGCGCCAACACCCGCCGCACCTGCTTGTCGGCCGCTACCCGCACGCTCTCATACAGATCGCGCTGCTGGCCGTAGAGCTGCACCTTGCGAGTGACCACCGTCAGCGGCGGCAGCTCGGTCGCCACGTCCTCCTTGCGCCGGCGCAGGATGAAGGGCCGCACCCGCTGCGCCAGCAGCCGCGCCCGCAAGGTCTCGCCATTGGTCTCGATAGGCTTGCGCCAAAGCCGGGCGAAGCTGCGGGCGTCGCCCAAAAAGCCCGGCATCAGGAAGTCGAACTGCGCCCATAACTCACCCAGATGGTTCTCCAGCGGCGTGCCGGTCAGACACAGCCGGTGCCGGGCGCTGAGCTTGCGCACGGCGGCCGCCGCCCGGCTGCTGGCGTTCTTGACCGTCTGCGCTTCGTCCAGGATCAAGACATGCCAGGGCTGGGCGCTCAGCGCGGCGGCGTCGCGCCAGAGCAGCGGATAGGTGCTAAGCACCAGGTCATACTCAGTCAAATGGGGGAAATGTTGCGCCCGCAGCGGCCCCTGCAGCGAGAGCACGCGCAAAGCCGGCGCGACGCGGGCCGCCTCGGCCTGCCAGTTGAACAGCAGCGAGGTCGGCAGCACGGCCAGCGCCGGCCGATCCAGGCGGCCGGCTTGCTTTTCGATCAGCAGATGAGCGAGCGCCTGGGCCGTCTTGCCCAGGCCCATATCGTCGGCCAGGATGCCGGCCAAGCCTTGTTCACGCAGATATTGCAGCCAGGCCAGGCCGCCCAGCTGATAGGGGCGCAGCGTCAGGCCCAGACCTTCGGGGGCCGCCACCGAGCGCGGCTCGCCGGCTGCGATCAGCTTCTGCGCCAACAAGCGCAGGTCGGCGTCGCCGTGGATCTGCCAACCGGAGCGCTCGTCGACGCCCATCAGGCGGGCGGCATCCCAGTCGCTCAATGGCAGCGGACCCTCGCGACGGCGCGGGTCGGTCAGCAAGTCGACCATCGCCGCCACGATGGGCTTCAGAATCGCCGCCGGCGCCTCGATGCGGCGTCCGCCCGGCGCGTGCAGCAAGATGATGGCGTCGTCGTCAATCGCACTGATCGCCTCGGCATCGAGCCAGCGCGCGTCGCGCTTCAGCAGGTCGGCGATCAGCGGCGCCAGATCGAGCATCTCGCCCTCGACCTCGACGCCCAGGGTCAGCAGCCACGAGCCCTCGCGGGCCGGCAGGCCCAGGCGCTTGATGTCTATCTTCCAGGCTTGCGGGGCGACCGGCCGGTGCGCAAAACCCGGCTGCACCACGATGGCCCAGCCCTTGGTCTCCAGCTCGGGCACCCGCTCCAGCCAGAACTCGGCGAAAAAGTCTTCCTGCGTCAGCGTCCACAGATGGCCCAGACCGGCGGCGTTGTCGGGGTGGCGCCATTGCAGCAGCTCGCCGTCCAACGGCGTCAGCCCCGAGCTCCAGAGCTGGTCACGCGCCTCGGCCTCGGCCAATAAATCGCGCGCCAGCAGCCGCGCGCCCAGGGCCTGCGTCTGCGGTGGGCGGCTGTTCAACAGCGAGCGCGGCGCGGGGGTGTCCCAGATCAACCCGCGCTGATCGGCATAGGTCCAGTCGACCTGCACGACGGTGACGGTGTCGCCGCGCGGCCCCAGCTTGCCGCCGGGCGCCAGGCCCAAGAGCCCGTCGCCCCGGCTGAGGGTGCGCAGGTTCAGGCGCGGGCGAAAGCGCGCCGGCTCGCCTTTGGGCGGCGCTGGCGGGGCCGGCACAGGCGCTGGCACGACCGGCGTTTGGTCGCTGAGCAACAGGTCCATCAGCTTGGCGGCATCGGCCTCGGGCAGGCGCGGCAGGGTCTTGAGCTCGTCGCGCCCGGCCTTGCGGCGCAGCGCCGCGACCCAGGTCTGCAGCAGGGCGGCCCGCTGGGGCGCGTCGGCCGCTATCTGCAACTTCAGCATCACGGCGGCCGCATGCTCGCAAAAGTGGCGATTGCGGCAGCTGCACTGGGCGCTGTAATGCGGCCGGCCGTCTGCCCCCACTACTCCTTGCAGCGCCAGCTCATAGACCTGGTCGCCGCCACCGGCCACCCGGGCGCTGGCGCCAACCTCGTCTTGCTGCAGATCCAGAATCTGCGCCTGCAGGCCGCGCCCGCGCTGCAGCGGGTGGCGCTCGAACAGGCGCGCCAGCTCGGCTTCGGTGGGCGGCCAGATGCGCGGGGCTAGCGGTAAAAGAGGCTCGACGGACATGGCCGTCATTGTCAGGTCTAGCTTTGCTGGCAGACTGCGCCCCATGCGACTTGTAACGATACGACGAATCCTGCTCGGCTTGGCACTCATGCTGGCGCTGGGTCTGGCCTTGAGCCTGCAGCGCACACCCCTGGTGGCGATGGCGACCGAGCTGCAGCCGGCCGATATCAAAGAGGCCAAGAATTTCTTGCGCCGCAATGACCCGCGCCGGCTGGAAACCGGCGCCCAGCGCCTGTTGAATGTGCGCGAGCAAGAGCTGAACCTGATGCTAGGCCAAGCCGCCAAGCTCTATGGCCAAGCGGCGGCGCGGGTGCAGTTGCGCCCAGACCTGGCCGTGCTGCAGGCCAGCCTGCCCCTGCCCAAATTGGGCGCTTGGCTGAACATCGATGCCGAGCTGCAGGCGACGTCCGGCCTGCCGGCGTTCAGCCGGGTGCGCATAGGCCGGCTGCCGGTGCCCGCCTGGCTCGCCAACTGGGGCGCGCGCCAGGCCTTGCAGCGCCTGCCGGCGGCGTTCGATCTGCAACTGGCCGACGACATGATCGAGCGCGTCGGCTTCGGCGCCGAGCTGCTGCATGTCAAGTACCGCTGGCACAAGGACAGCATGGCCAAGGTGATGTCCTCGCTGTGGCCGGCCGGTGAGCAGCAGCGGGCCTACACCTACCAGGAGCATCTGGCGGCCTGGGTGCAGACGCTGCCACCGGGCCAGCCGGTCTCGTTGGCGACGCTGCTGCCGCCGATGTTCACGCTGGCCCAGCAGCGCAGTGCGGGCTTAAGCACGCAGGCGGCGGCGGAGAACCGCGCCGCCATCCTGACCCTTGCGCTCTACGCCACCGGCGAGAGCTGGGCGCGGGTGATGCCGGCGGCGCAGGCCTGGCCGAAACCGGCGCCGCTGCAGGTGACGCTGAACGGGCGCGACGATTTCGCCATGCATTTCCTGGTCTCGGCGGCCTTGGCGGTCGAGGGCGGCGGGCCACTGGCCGACGCCATCGGCGTCTACAAAGAGTTGTCCGACACACGCGGTGGCAGTGGTTTCAGCTTCAATGACGTCGCCGCCGACCGCGCCGGCGCACGCTTTGGCCTGTTGTCCGAGCAGGCGCCGGAGAAGCTGCAGGCGCTGGTCAGCCGCGGCCTGCCCGAATCGGCCTTCATGCCCGATGTCTCCGACCTGCCCGAATTTTTGAGCGAGCTGGAGTTCCTGCGCCGCTATGGCGGCACCGAAGCACCCGCCTATAAACAGATGATGAAGGACATCGAGGCGCGGCTGGCGGCGTTGGCGGTGTCAAATTGATGAAATTCAAGCCCTGACCCCCCGAATCCATGGGGTCACCACACCCCCCTAGAACCGCAGTCGCCGCGAAAATGATCTCTACGATTTCCGGTGCGAGGCGGTGGTGGCAATGATGATGACGAGGAAAGATCCCAGAAGCTTGACGTCGCTGTGCTCGGGGCTGCTTTTGTACGCGGTCTGCTGGGCGCTGGCCTGGCTGCTGGCCGACATTCGCTTGCCGACCGAGGTGTTCCCGCACCACATCATGAGTCGCGGCAGCCTGGGCGTGGTGTTGGCCGAGGCCGGCGCCATTGCCTTGCTGCTGTTTGTGATTGCGCTGGTTTGGAGCTATTTCACCATCCGCTCACCGAAACTCGGCCGGCGGCCGACCACGGCCTGGTGCTTGACCGGCCTGGGCTTGGCCTGGTTTGTCTGGTTGTTGATCGGCGTGCTCATTTTGTCGGACCTCGAGGCCGCGGACGCACAGTCCTCACTCAGCGCCCTCTTGTTCTCGGCCACGCAGCCGCCGCTCTGGGGCCTGCTCAACACCGTCGCCTTGCTGCTGGGCGCCAGCCTGGCCGGCGTGCTGGCCGCGAGACAATATCGCAAGCTCGGTGGTGGCCTGGGTCGCGGCCGTACCATCAACAGCTCCTATGCGCGACGCCGTAAAAAATCAAGCCGAAACACAGCCGCCGACCGCGCCGAGTCGGACTGGGTCGCCACGCGCCCTATGCTTGAGCTGCAGGAGGCCCGTCAAGGCTTGCATCTGCCAATGGGTCAGACCGGTCGCTAACCGGGTCGAGCTGCTGCTGCTGCAACATCCGCTGGAGCAGGATCACGCCAAGGGCACGGCCACGCTGTTGCAGCTGTCGCTGCAACATTGCCGCATCTGGGTAGGTGAAACCTTTGATCCACATGCGCTGGCGCTGGCCTTGGCAACACCTGAGCCCGGTCAAGCCACTTGGCTGCTGTACCCGGAAGATCGCCCCGGCTTTGGTGCGGCGGCCGCGCCGGCGCCGTGCCGCCGTCTGGTGGTGATCGACGCAACCTGGCGCAAGAGCCGCAAGATGCTGCTGCTGAATCCTTTGCTTCAGCAGCTGCCGCGCTTGGGCCTGAGCGAACCACCGGCCTCGCGCTATGCGATCCGCAAAGCCCATCAAAGCCATCAGCTCTCGACGCTGGAGGCCAGCGTCATGGCCTTGCAGCAGTTGGAGGGGCCGTCAGCGGCCTATGCGGACTTGCTGGCCGGCTTCGACGGTTTTGTCGCCCAACAGGCAATGCGCTGTCAGCCCTGACCGGATGCCTCCAGGGCGCGCGCGATGCGGTGACGAGCCACCGTGGTCTTGGGCACCTTGAACGGGAACCAGGTCCGCACGTCTTCATCCAGGCCGATGCCGTGCATATAG